>DASSRW010000250.1:0-15028 GCA_035701545.1 Pseudolabrys sp. | reverse complement strand
TAGGTATCCACGTCGCGCGCGGTCCGGTTAATCCTCTCCCAGGCCTGCGCCAGGCGCGCCATGCGCCGCGCGTCTTGCGCACCGTCCGTGAGTCGTTCCGAGAGCCATCCGTTGACCACGTCCATGAACGAGGCCAGCACGCGCGGCTCGCTGCCGGCCAGCGCGTCGCCGAGTGTATGCAGTGTGCGGGGATCGGGGCGGGGCAACTGGGCGAGCGCGTCGACGACTTTTTGCCTCAGATCGAGACCACTGCCGTCAAGCAGGCTGAGGGCGCGCGCGACGCTGCCGTCGGCGGCGGCGCTCGCCTCCCGGATGTCCTTCTCGTCCGCAGCGCGTCCGGTCGCGTCCGCTGCGGCTCGCGCAACGTCTTCCGCCGCGAGCGGCCGCAAGGCGAGCCGCCGGCATCTAGACCGGATCGTAGCCAGCAGCTGGCCCGGCGAATGGCTGACCAGCAGAAACAGCGCACGCGGCGGCGGCTCCTCCAGCACCTTGAGCAACGCGTTCGAGGCTTGGGGATACTGGAGTTCATCCGCCGTATCGACGATGCACACGCGCCAGCCCCCCTCGCCCGCGGTCGATCCGAAGAATGAAATCGTGCGGCGCACATCCTCCACACGAATTGCCGTGTAGAGCCTGCCGGTGTCTGGGTTGATCGTACGCCGCAGCACCAGCAGATCGCCTTGCGCATCCGCCGCGATCCGGCGCGTGACCGGATGGTCCGCCGCGACCGCGAGCGTCGCCGCCTGCTGTACCTCCGGCGCAGCCGGATCGGGATGTGCAAGCACGAAACGCGCAATGCGATAGGCAAGCGTCGCCTTGCCGATGCCGGGCGGACCGCCGATTAGCCAGGCATGTGCGATGCGTCCGCTCTGGTAGCTTTGCAGCAGCGGTTGCTCGGCTTCCTCATGGCCAAAGAGCACCGCCGTCTCGCGCGGGTGTTTGACGTCCGTATCGTCACGCTCGCTGTCACTCACGGCGCGACAGCCTCACGCTTGCGATTTTGATAGGGATGCAGGCGCTCAGCCACGATCTTCCAGATGTCACCGGCGACCACCTCCCGCGCATTGCGGCCGTCAATCACGATGCAGCGCTCTGGCTCGAGCTTTTCGAGAGTAAGATAGGCCTGACGCAGCAACTCGTGAAAAGCCAGATCCTCGCTTTCGAAACGGTCGGCCTTGCCCGATGTGCGTCGCCGCGCGGCGCGGGCAAGCCCGAGATCGGCGGGAATGTCGAGGATGATCGTCAGATCGGGCACCGCGTTGCCCACCGTCACGCGCTCGAGACCGCGAATCAGCCGGTGATCCACGCGCCCGACGATGCCCTGATAGACGCGGGTCGAATCGATGAAACGGTCGCAGACGACCCATTTGCCGGCAGCCAGCGCAGGCTCGATGGTGGTGCGCACGTGATCGTTGCGCGCGGCCGCGAACAGGATCGCTTCGGTTTCGGCGCCGAGTGGCTTCGCCGCCCCCGAGAGCAGGATGTGACGGATGATCTCGGCCCCCGGCGATCCGCCCGGCTCGCGCGTGAGGATCGTCTCGACGCCTTGCGCCGTCAGCCGCTCAGCCAGCAATTGAGCATGGGTGGACTTCCCGCTGCCCTCACCGCCTTCGAATGTAATGAAGCGTCCGCGCATTAGCGGCGTCTGGGCCGCGATCGGCGCCCGTGCGGCAAAGCCCGTGCAACATCCGCAGTCATAACCGCTCCACGCCCGCCCGGAACAGATTGATCACAAGCTCGGTCACCGCATCAAACGCGCGCTGCGTCACCGTGCCCTTGGCGACCGCCTCGGATGTCTTCAGCGGCACTTCCAGAACCATGTTGTCGTTGCGCCAGACCCGCAGCGTGCCCACCGGCGCGTCCTTCTCGACGGGGGCCGGCAACGGGCCGGTATAGACGATGCGCGCCGTCAGACGCTCGCCGCCCTGCTTCGGCACCATCACGCGCACGACGTCGGCGGAAACCAGCGGCACATAGCTTTTCGTTCCGCCGAAGACCTTGGCCTCGCCGATGATCTGCCCTTCGGCAAACAGCGGACGCATTTCGAAATTGTGGAAGCCCCATTCCAGGAGTTTCTTGCCTTCCTCCGCCCGCTCTTTCGGGGTCTTCAAGCCGTTTACCACCGCGATCAGCCGCAAACCGCTTTGCACGGCCGAGCCGACCAGGCCATAGCCGGCCTCCTTGGTATATCCGGTCTTCAATCCGTCGGCGCCGATGCTCATGCCGAGCAACGGATTGCGATTGGACTGCTTGATCTTGTTCCAGGTGAATTCGCGCTGGGCGAAGACCGGATAAAAATCCGGATAATTCAGAATGATATAGCGCGCGAGCATGGCGAGCTCGCGGCTCGTCACCTTCATGTCGGGATCGGGCAAGCCGTTCGAATTCGTGAACACCGATTTCGCCAGGCCGATCTGCCGCGCCCGCTTGGTCAGCCTTGCGGCAAACTCGTCCTCGTTGCCGGCGATGCCTTCGGCGAGCACGATGCAGGCATCGTTCGCCGACTGAATGACGATCCCATGCAGGAGGTCATCGACGCTCACTTTGCTGTGCAGGGCGGCGAACATGGTCGATGAGTGCGAGGGCGCCCCGCCTTTGCGCCATGCGTTTTCACTGACGACGAATTCGTCCGTCAGCTTCAGCCGCCCCTCCTTTATTTCGTGCAGCACGTATTCGACCGTCATCAGCTTGGCGAGGCTCGCCGGAAAGATCAGCGCATCGGCGTCCCGCTCGAACAGCACGCTGCCGTTCTGGGCATCGATCAGAATCGCGTGCGGCGCGGTTATCGCCGGCTCATCCCGTTTCGACGGGGCGGTCGCAGCCAGCGATTGGCCGACCAGGGCTGCGGCTAATCCGACGGCGACGATGCCTAGAATCTGCGAAATTCGAACGATCATTGGGGCGTCTAGGCCGCTAGCGGCCCGAAACAGGTTCTTCGCGCCCGATGTGGGGTGGATTCGCCGCTTCGTAAAGCGTGCCCCTCATGACGCCGTCGCGATCATACTCCACAGCCGCTCGCGCGAAAACGGCAAGCGGGCAAATTCTCGGACAGCCGGCTTCCCCTGCTCCGGCTCGTGCGCGAGCGAAGGGCCCGCGGCTAGTAAAGGCCGCGGCCGCTCATAAAGCCGGCGCCAGCACCGGGTCGCCCGGAAGAATAGGCCGAAACCGGCGAGGTCAGGCGTTCGACCGGCTCATCCCCGGCGAGCGACGCCCGCGCGGGGACGGATTGAGCTTGCGCCACCGATGTGAGCGGCTGACGCTCGACCGCCGACCGTCCGGTGGTGGCCGAAAGCTCCTGCGTGCTCTCGTCAAATTTGAAGGGCCGCTCGGGCGGCGCCGGGACGTCGGTAATGCGTCGGCTGCTGAAGTAGGAAGCCGGCACGTAAGGCTTGGCGGAGGCCACGTTGATCGGGGCGGCATCGGGCGTGCCCTCCCGCAAGGTCGCCTCCAGCTTGCGGTCATCGGAGCCCGCAAGCGGCGCCCGGCCGATATAGTCGACCTTCACCTTCGCCAGACCGTGCCCGTAAAAGCCGAGGAGCTTGGCGGTCCGGACCGACACGTCGATCAGGCGATCGCCGACGTAGGGGCCGCGGTCGTTGACCCGCACCACGATCGAGCGGTGGTTCTTCAGGTTGGTGACGCGCACGTAAGACGGCAGCGGCAAAGTTGGGTGCGCTGCTGAAATCGCGTTTTCGTCAAAAATTTCGTGATTGGCCGTGTACCGACCATGGAAATCGTCGCCGTACCAGGAAGCATAGCCGACGGCGCTGTAGTTGACGTCTTCGCGTGGGACGTAGGTCCGCCCGGCGATCACATACGGGTCGCCGACCCTGAAGTAGCCGCCTCCCTTTGGAACCGGCTGGCCGAGCGGGATCACACGCTCGCTGCTGGCGACGCCATACCGGGGATCGATGCGGCCGGAGTACTTGGCGCAATTGGCGAGAGCCAGGCACCCCGCGATGAGCACAAGGATGCGCATCGGCCGGCGAAGGCCGGAATCCCCGTGAAGTCCACCCATGTAGCCGGAATCCCCTGATGCGGTCCGTCAGCATACAGCGATTGGACGACCGCGGGAATGGCGTAGCGATTGGGTGGTAAAGGATTGGTTGGCATGGCCGATTGGGTTGCGTCCGCATCCACGCGAAGCGAACCAGACTTGCGGCGCCTCGAGGGCGCCGCGGGCGATTGGCTCAGCCGTGGCCAAGCGGCTCGGATTCCTCCGTGGCGGCACCCTCCGATTGTGGAACCAGCGGAGCCTCGCCAGCGGCATGCGGCCCCACGGCCGCGGCTTCCGAACTTTGATCTTTGAATTCCTCGCTCGCGCCTTGCCAGGCGCGGCCGGCAGCGGCCTTGCCCTTGTCCAGTTGCTCCTCGGCCACTTCGGCGGTCTGTTGTTTCAGGGCGTCGCTGTGCTCGCCCATCATCTCATTCTCGGTCTCGGTGACCGGCAATGCCGCTCCGATGGCGGCGCCGATCGCGACGCCAATGCCTGCCAGCACCAATGGCTGCTCGTACAGGAAATCCAGAACGCCTCGGCCGCTGCCAGCAACGTTATCGCGGAGGGCGGATGCCGAGCCTCTTAGCTGATCGCCGGCGCTGCGCGCCTGCCTGGCGGCAAAGCCGGATGCAGCGGAGGCCGCTTCAGTAATCGAGTCGGCGGCAGAGCGACCGGCGCTCTGCAAGCTCGACCCTGCCTCGCCAGCGCGCTGCGACAGATCGCCATACGTCGCCTTGGCCGCATCCACGATGGAGGCGCCGGTGCTTTGGGCGGCCTGCTGCATGTCCGAAGCGGCGTCGGCCGCGCGCTCGCTCATTTTGGATGCCGCCGATCCGGCGCTTTTGCCCCATTCTTCAGTGGACTGGCGCATCCCGGCCGCAATGCGGCCGGCGTCGGTTTCCCGCACGCGGTAGGCGGACACATCAGGCGCTTTGTGGCTGTTCGTCCTGCCTCGTCCCGCCATCGCCAGCCACGCAAGCCCCGCGCCCATGACCGTAACGGGCAAAGGATTGTCGGCGACCTGCTGCCGCAAATTGCGGAAAAAGGTCCCGCCGCTGCTTTCACTGACGTAATCGACCAGCTGGTCGACCACCTGTCCCGGCGTCATCCGCGCTCGCAACTCATTCAGCGAGGCGGAAATCTGCGCCCGTGTCTCCTCGGTTTCTCGCTCAAGCTGCTCGCTGGTAGTCATCGCCCGACCTCACCTGTCTTTTCGCGACCGTCGCGTCCTGCTGCATTTGGCCGATCGTCTTGTCTGGGACGAGACGGCTGACCCTCATGCGGCCCATGCCGATCAGCAGAAGAATCAGTCCGACGACAAACGCGATGCCGCCGACGATCAGCGCCGCGGCCGGCATCTGGACCCCTGCCCGCTGCAATGCGGCAACCGCCGCCTGAAGAAGGATGACAATCGCCGGGATCAGCAGCACGGCGCCGACCACAAGGAAGCCGACGCCTGCCGCAACCTGGCCGAGCTTTTCCGACATCTCCACGCGCGCCAGCTGGCTTTCCTTGCGCAGCAGCATTGGAAACTGCGTCAGCAAGTCGGAGATGATCTCGGGAATTGAACGATCGTAGCTGCGTGTTGCCACAGCCGCCTCCCATTACTGCTGCGTTTCGGATCGTGCCGAACTTTTCAAGAAGCGCGACAAGGCAAAGCCGGCGAGCACGGCGCCGGCGAATGCAACGGCCGGCTGCCTGCGCGTGAAATCACCGAAGTTCGCGACCAGGTCTTCGATACTTTTTTCACGCAGACGCGCGGAGGCGCCCTCAAGTTTCTCCGCCGTGGAATGGATGAATCCCGCCGCTTGGGGCAATTCACGACTCAGCTCGTCTGCTGCTTTGCGCGCCGCCCGGGTCATCCCGGTGATCTGGTCGGCGCTCCTGGCCTTTACATCCTCGGCTGCGTCGCGCGCCTTGTCCTCGATCGCGTCCGCCGCCTCGGTCATCGCACTCTGTGCGTCGGCCTCCGCGTCGCTTTTTGTCGTCCCGGGACCTGTCGTGGCGCCGTGGGTCCCCTCCTGGCCCGGCGTGTCCATCCGTTTCCTCCTGCGCTCCAATGACTTGAAACGCGGTTCATTGTCGCGAAGCTAACTGCGCTTGGAATGTTGCGTTCCGTCGCGCAGAAAATTTGGGGCGTCGGGACCGCCGGAACTTGCGGGAACAGGCCTCGGGGCGCGCATGCTGTTGACGCGACGTCCGGCGCGCCGTTGCACAGGCGCCAGCTTGCGCGACGTACCCCGCTATGTCATTTGCCAAATGCCAAATTGCGGAAGGGTGGCCGAGCGGTTTAAGGCACCGGTCTTGAAAACCGGCAGGGGGCGCGAGCTCCCTCGTGAGTTCGAATCTCACCCCTTCCGCCAGCTCGTATCATCCTGACCCTTCGACGTCGCCGTGCTCTGCACGGACGACGTGCGATGTCATCCAATCCTTGTGAGCTCAATTCGGCCAGGCCCAAAAACGCTCCACGATCAGGAACGGCGGGCGAGACCATCGATTGACATGAGTAAACATGAGGGGCTGCACATGCGAGCTGACGAACGACTGCGCGCCGAGATTCGGCATCTCGAGCACAATATCGAACAGCACTGCCGCATCGCGCGTGCAAAGACACGCGACCTGCAAAAGGTATCTGCCATCGAACAGCGATTGCGAGAGCTGCACGCTCAGGTGAGGGAATTGCGCCGCAGATTGCCAAAGTCCTAGCGCCTCATTCCGTGGTCTTTTCGACCTTCTCTTCTCGCGCCAGCCGCTCCGCGCGCAGCCTCGCTGTGCGCGCGCGAACGGCCTCTTGCTGCGCGCGATATTCGGTCATCGCGGTCTTTTTATCCGCTTCGCGTTTAAACAGCCGCTCGGCGCGCTCTTGCGCGGTGATGTTCATGGGTTCCTCACATTTTTGGAGAATGGCTCCGGCCTCTGGTTTAACGCGCGAACGCGCGCTTTGGTTCAGAAGCGGCCGTACGCCCGGTGCGCGTGCGCGCTGGGCCTTTGCGGCGAACGGCGCAGCCTCTTCGGATTCGAGGCTTCAGCGAAGGACAAACGGCCTGTCCTGGAAGTCGAAAAGGTCCGGCACCAGCGGGCCGCCATAGGTGCGGCACATGCGTTGACAGTAGCGGTCACAGCCATTCGTCGAAGCAAGGCAACGGCCCTGATCGTCGCGCCGGATGCAGCTCACAAGCCCCCAGACGCAGCGCGCGCCGCAGCCGCTCCAGCAGGCATCGGATGCCCAAATGGACTGCGCGCGCTCGCTGCGCGGAAAAGGCAGCTTCGAGTGGTCGACTTCCCTGGATGAGCGATGGAGCGGATAGTCGGCAGCGTGCACGAGCGAGATGCCTGGCATCATGCACGAGATCGCAACGAGCAGGATCAACAAGACTTTCGTCGCCATCGCCATGACCGCCCGAACCGCCGAATCCACCGGAAAGGTTACCACGGGGCGCAACTGTGGTCAGGACGCGTCCCAGAACTTTCGCTTGCATGCCTGCCTTTGCTATCGTCGGCGCGGCAGTCCACGGGGGCGTCTGAACATACGCGACGCGCAAGGAGCAGGCCGTTGAGTATCGCCACAAATCCGCAGTCCAATCCGGAACAGAACCTCAGCCAGAATTTCAGCACCGAAGGCATCAAGCCGATGGGCGCAAGCGCCGTCACGCGCTTCTTCATGCGCCTCGTCGGCTGGGCGGAGAGGCTCAACCTGAAATGCAGCACGGTCGGCAATCCGGCGATCTACGACAACGCGGTCTTCCCGTGGGCGAAGGAAATCGAGCGCGAATGGCGCGCGATCCGCAGCGAGCTCGAGCGCGTGCTTACGCGCAAGGATGACCTCCCCGGCTTTCACGAGATTGCGTCCGACGTCGAGACGATCAGCAAGGATCGCGGCTGGAAGACGTTTCTGCTCTCCGGCTACGGCTTCAAGTCGGACGCCAACATTACGCTGTGCCCGCAGACCTGGCGTATCTGCCAGAAAATCCCTGGCCTCATCACCGTGATGTTCTCGATTTTGGAGCCCGGCAAGCATCTGCCGCCGCACCGCGGACCGTACAACGGCGTGCTGCGGCTGCACCTCGGTCTCATCATCCCTGAGCCGCGCGAGCAACTTGGCATCCGGGTCGGCACGCAGCTTTACCGCTGGCGCGAGGGTGAGGCGGTCATTTTCGACGACGCCTACGAGCACGAGGCCTGGAACAAGACGCCGCACACGCGCGTGGTGCTGTTCGTCGATTTCGTGAAGCCGATGCGCTTTCCCGGCAATTTCGTCAACTGGCTGCTACTGCACCTCGCGATGTTCACGCCCTTCATCCGCGAAGGGACCGAGAAGCAGAAGGCCTGGGAGAAGAAGTTCTACGCGGAGGCGGAGGCGTACCGGAACAGGTAGCTTCGACGCATCCTCCAGCCGTCATTGCCGGGCAACCGGGTCCGGCCAAAGGCCGGCCCGGTCGTAAACTTGACCCGGCAATCCATCTAATGCTTCAGCACGCGGAGATGCATCATGGATGCGCGGGTCAAGCCCGCGCATGACGACGCTTATGGACGCCGTAACCGACAAACCCGCCCCCAAGATCAGCTTCGTCTCGCTGGGCTGCCCGAAGGCACTGGTCGACAGCGAGCGCATCGTCACGCGCCTGCGCGCGGAAGGCTATGAGCTGTCGCGCAAGCACGAGGGCTCCGACCTCGTCATCGTCAACACCTGCGGCTTTCTCGACAGCGCCAAGGCGGAGTCGCTTTCCGCGATCGGCAACGCGCTCAAGGAAAACGGCAAGGTCATCGTCACCGGCTGCATGGGCGCCGAGCCGGAAAGCATTTCGTCGGCCTACCCCGACGTGCTCGCCATCACCGGGCCGCAGCAATATGAAAGCGTCGTCGATGCCGTGCATCGCGCGCTGCCGCCGAAGCACGATCCGTTTCTCGATCTGGTGCCGCCGGAAGGCGTCAAGCTCACGCCCCGGCACTATGCGTATTTGAAAATCTCGGAAGGCTGCAACAACCGCTGCACCTTCTGCATCATTCCGAAGCTGCGCGGCGATCTGGTGTCTCGGCCCGCCGGTGACGTGTTGCGCGAAGCGGAGAAGCTGGTCGCCGCCGGCGTCAAAGAGCTGCTGGTGATCTCGCAGGATACGTCGGCCTACGGCCTCGACATCAAATACGTGGCCAGCAAATGGCGTGACCGCGACGTGCGCGCAAAATTCATCGACCTCGTCAGCGCCCTGGGCGAGCTCGGTGTGTGGGTGCGGCTGCACTATGTCTATCCCTATCCGCACGTCGATGACGTCGTTCCGCTGATGGCGGAGCGGAAGGTGCTGCCCTATCTCGATATTCCCTTCCAGCACGCTTCCCCCGACGTGCTCAAACGCATGAAGCGTCCGGCGGCGCAGGAGAAGACGCTCGAGCGCATCGTCAAGTGGCGTGAGATCTGCCCCGACATCGCCTTGCGCTCGACGTTCATCGTCGGCTTCCCGGGCGAGACCGAGGCCGATTTCGAAATCCTGCTGCAATGGCTCGACGAGGCCTCCCTCGATCGTGTTGGCTGCTTCCGCTACGAAGCGGTGCGAGGCGCCGCCGCAAACGACCTTGCGGCGGCCGTGCCTGATGACGTGAAGCAGGAGCGCTGGCACCGTTTCATGCAGGCGCAGCAGAAAATTTCGGCGCGACGCCTCAAGCGCAAGGTTGGCACGCGGCAGCAGGTCATCATTGACGAGATTGGGCCGACGGTCGCCAAGGGTCGTTCGATGGCCGATGCGCCGGAGATCGATGGCGCTGTTTACGTCGCAAGCCGCCGACCGTTGCGCGTCGGCGAAATCGCGACGGTGAAGATCGAACGCGCGGACGAATACGATCTGCACGGCACCGCCGTCGGATTTTAGGGCGGCGCACAACAGTGGTCTTGAACAGCGGAACCGGCCGGGGCTACCTTTCCGTCTGGTCAATAAAAATCCGGGAGGGAGTGATGTTCATGCGTTCCCTGAAAAAATGCCTGCTGGCCGCGGCGCTGCTCGGCGCCGTGACCGGTTTGGCCTCCGCGCAGACGCTTGAGCGCGTCAAGCAGCGCGGCACGCTCATTGTGGGCGTCAAGGCCGACTACAAGCCGTTCGGCTTCCGCGACCCGTCGGGAAAGATCGTCGGCTTTGCCCCTGATCTGGCCAAGGAGGTCGCCGACACGCTCGGCGTCAAATTGCAGCTTGAGCCCGTCGTTTCGTCAAACCGGATGCAGTTTTTGCAGCAGGGCAAGATCGACCTGATGATCGCCACGATGAACGACACCGCGGCGCGCCGCAAGGTGGTCGGCATCGTGCTGCCCGACTACTACGCCTCAGGCGTCAACGTGCTGGCCGCCAAGAGCGCGGGCCTCAAAGACTGGAACGACCTCAAGGGCAAGAAGATCTGCGGCATCCAGGGCGCCTGGTATAACAAGCCGGTCGCGGAAAAGTACGGCGCGCAGATCGTCGCCTTCAAAGGCACATCCGAAGCGGAGAATGCGCTCCTGCAAGGCAATTGCGTCGGCTTTCTCTATGACGACACGGCCTTCGCCGGCCCGCTGTCGGACACCAAGACCTGGGGCAACTACGCGATGCCGCTGCCGACCATCATGGAATCTCCATGGGGCGCCGCCGTCCGGCTGGACGAAGTCGACAAGGAGTTCGGCCGCTTCATGTCCGGCGTGATCTACACGTGGCATCGCACCGGCAAATTGGTCGAGATCGAGAAGAAGTGGCACATTCAGCCCTCGGCCTGGCTCGCCAAGATGCACGAGAAGTACAGCCCCGATACCACGCCGCCGTCATACTGAACGGCCGTCGCCTCGAATGTGCCGCCGCTCGCGGTGCATTTCGGCGCACGCAAACCGTCCGTCTAAGGAGAACGGCTGGTGCAGGCAGTCTGGAACTGGTTCCGGTGGCTCCATGAGACCACCGGGATCAATCTGACGATCTTTTACGACGCGTTCGATCGCCACCGCTTTTTCGACGGCTTTTTGACCTCGATCGAATTGATGGCGGGTTGCCTTGCATTGAGCATTGTCATCGGATTGATCGGCGCCTGGGTGCAAGGCTCCTCGTTCAAGCCACTGCGGCTTGCTGTCGGCGGCTACATTCAGTTCTTTCGCAACACGCCGCCGCTGATCCAGCTCTATTTCTTTTATTTTGCGCTCGGCTCCTACATCACCATCCAGTTGGCCAACGGCCAATCCGTGCCGCTGATCAGTAATTTCACCTGGGCCATTATCTGCCTTTCCTTCTACGCCGGCGCGTTCAATGTCGAAATCTTCCGCGCCGGCATCGAGGCAGTGCCGGCCACAACGGTCGAAGCCGCCGAGGCGCTCGGCTACAGCCGCCTCGGCACGTACATCCACGTGCTCCTGCCGCTTGCCTTTCGCATCAGCCTGCCGGCGCTCACCAACAATCTCGTCAATCTCATCAAGACGACGACCAACGCTTACGCGATTGCCGTTCCGGAGATGCTTTATGTGAGCAACCAGATCTGGTCGGACAATCTGAACGTGCCCGAGATGATGAACGTGGTGCTGATCATCTACGTCGGGCTGGTCGGCCTGTTCGTTTTCGTCATGACGCGGCTCGAGCAGGCGCTGCGCGTGCCGGGAATTGGGTTATGACGTCGCGACGACCCGAGCGGCCAAGCGACAGGTGCGACCTGCCGGTCGTGCTGCCGCTCGCGTCGGCGCTCGATCCGGCGCGCAGCGGACAAGTGGTCTGGCCTCTGCTGCGCGGCCGCCGCTCCCTTGCCGGAATTGCGCTCCTC
The DNA here is from genome assembly GCA_035701545.1 of Pseudolabrys sp. Classification (GTDB taxonomy): domain Bacteria; phylum Pseudomonadota; class Alphaproteobacteria; order Rhizobiales; family Xanthobacteraceae; genus Pseudolabrys. The sequence continues at coordinate 3,279 of DASSRW010000250.1, read as the reverse complement.
ATTCTCGCGCTTGCGATTACCCAGGCGCACGCGCAGGCCGGGCCCGGGGCGCTGTCGATCATTGCCACCATCTGGAAATGGACGCCGCTCATCGCGAGCGGCTTCGTTCTGAATGTCGCCATCAGCTTTCTCGCCATGGCGATCGGGACGGTGCTCGGCACCTTCCTCGGCCTAGCCCAGATATCTCAGCTGCGGCCGGTGCGCGCCGTCTCATGGTTTGTGACGCAATTCTTCCGCAACGCGCCCTGGCTGGTGCTGCTGTTCTACGCGATGTTGCTTTTGCCATTCCAGTTCCAGATCGGGGGCATTGTCATTGCGCTTCCCGATTGGCTGAAGGCGACGTTCGGGCTGTCGTTGCCGGTCATGGCCAACATGTCGGAGCTTGTGCGCGGCGCCATTCAGTCGATTCCATACGGCCAATGGGAGTCTTCAGAATCGCTTGCCTTCACCCGATGGCAGACGTTGCGGATGGTCATCCTTCCGCAATGCGTCAAGCGCATGCTGCCGCCGTGGATGAACCTCTACGCCATTCTCGTCGTGGGCACGCCTCTGTGCTCGATCGTCGGGGTCAATGAAGCCATGACGCTGACCAGCAACGCGCTCGCGGCGGAGGCGAACCACGCACTTCTGGTACCCATGTATCTCTATCTGCTCGCCTGGTTTTTCCTCTACTGTTATCCGATCGCGCGTTGGACGGTCGCCCTCGAGCGCCGCTTCGCAGTCAAAGGATAACGATGGCCTGGACGCCGGATCAGCCGCTCATCCAGCTCAAGGACGTGCACAAATCCTTCGGCACCGTCGAGGTCCTCAAGGGCATTTCTTTGGACGTCGCCCGAAGCGAGGTCATTTGTGTCATCGGCCCATCCGGCTCGGGCAAATCAACGCTTCTGCGCTGCATCAACGCCCTGGTTCCGATCGAGCGGGGCTCGATCCTCGTGGAAGGACAGGAAGTCAACGATCCGAAGCTCGACAAGCTCGCGCTGCGGCGCAAGGTCGGCATGGTGTTCCAGCAGTATAATCTTTTCCCACATCGGACAGCGCTGCAGAACATCATGATGGCGCCGCTTCACGTGCTGAAGCAGGACCGCCAGGAGGTCGAGGCGCGTGCGCGGCGGTTGCTCAAGAAGGTCCGGCTTGAAGGCAAGGAAAACGCCTATCCGGGAGAGCTTTCGGGCGGCCAGCAGCAGCGCGTCGCCATTGCCCGTTCGCTGGCGATGAACCCGGACGTCATGCTGTTCGACGAGGTCACCGCCGCGCTCGATCCGGAGACCGTGAAGGAGGTGCTGGTCACCATTCGCGAGCTTGCCGAGGAAGGCATGACCTGCATCATCGTCACGCACGAGATGGGCTTCGCCCGCGAGGTCGCGGGTCACATCTATTTCACCGACCGCGGCGTAATCGTCGAGCACGGGCCGCCGGCCGAGTTCTTCGCGAAAGCCCGCGACCCGCGTACGCGCCAGTTCCTGAGCCAGATTCTGTGAGGCGGATCTCTATGACGTCGCCGGACGTTTTTAATGCCGTCAGCCGACGCCATCCCTCACGACTTTCACGATTGCGTTCGTCAACGTCGCCAGGTCATCCGGCTCGATTGTGAATGCGGGCGTGAGATAGATGATATTGTCGAAAGGACGAATGAACACATTCTCTTCCAGAAAGCGTGCGCGCAGCCGGTCGAGATCGGCGATGCGCGCCATTTCGACTACACCGATTGCGCCTTTGATGCGAGCGTCCTTTACACCCGGCAAGCCGCGACAGGGCGCGAGGCCTTCCGCAAGCGCAATCGAAATTTCCTGAACCTGCCGCAAGCGCGGCTCGCGCTCGAACAAATCGAGCGATGCGTTGGCCGCGGCGCACGCAAGCGCGTTCGCCATGAAGGTCGGCCCGTGCATCAGCGCCTTTTGCGGATCGTCGGACCAGAACGCATCGAAAACCCTGCGCGTTGCAATCGTCGCGGCAAGCGGCAGCGTGCCGCCGGTGAGCGCCTTCGACAGTGTGATGATATCCGGCATCACGCCGGCCACTTCGCAGGCGAACAGCGCGCCGGTGCGGCCAAATCCGGTGAAGATTTCATCGAAGACCAGCAGCAGGTCGTATTTGTCGGCCAGCTTGCGCAGGCGCCGGAGCACGGCTGCATCGTGAAATTTCATTCCGCCCGCGCCCTGCACCAGCGGCTCGACGATGATACCGGCCACACTATCCGCGTGGCGTTCGATCAGCCCTTCAAGCAATGATGCACGTTCATCATCTTCCGGAAGATCGGCAATGAGGTGTTGCGGCAACAGCCCGGCAAACAACGTGTGCATCCCTTCGTCGGGATCGCAGACAGCCATCGCTCCTGCCGTATCGCCGTGATAGGCACCCTTGAATGCAACGAATTTCGTCCGCCGTCGTACGCCACGATTGATCCAGAATTGCACCGCCATCTTCATCGCGATCTCGACCGCGACCGAGCCGGAATCGGAAAAGAAGACGCGGCTGAGATCGCCCGGCAGCAATGCCGTCAGTCGCTTTGCCAACGTGAGCGCCTGCTCGTGCGCGAGGCCGCCGAACATGACATGCGGCATCTGCGCAAGTTGCCGCTCGACCGCCTGCCGGATGTACGGATGGTTGTAGCCATGGCAGGCTGTCCACCAGCTCGCGATGCCGTCGATCAGCTCGCGCCCGTCGGCGAGCACAATGCGTGCCCCTTCCGTTCGCACAACGGGAAGCGGCTGCGCCGCGATTTTCATTTGCGTGTAAGGCAGCCAGACACGCGGCAGGCCGGCCGTAAACCAGGCCGGCGCATCGATCCTTTTGCCGGTCTCGCCGGGCATATTGGCCTTCCCTTCTCCGCTCGCGGGAGGCATTTTGCTTACTACGAAGGCCAAGGTCAGTCATGCAATCGCTCGACGATTTTGCGGCGGAAAAGCTCGAAGACCTCACGCGCCGCCACCTGCGCCGAACGCTGGCCGAAAGCTGGCGCGAGGATGGCATCTGGGTCGAGCGCGGCGGGCGCAAGCTGCTGTCGTTTTCCTGCAACGACTACCTCAATTTGTCACATCATCCCGAGGTCAAGGCGGCGGCGGCGGCGGCGGTGCAGCTTTACGGCGCCGGTGCGGGCGCCTCGCGTCTTGTTACCGGCAATCATCCGCTTTATGCGGCGCTCGAAGCCAGGCTCGCGCGCATCAAGGAGACGGAGCGAGCTGTCGTTTTTGGCTCCGGTTATCTCGCAAACGCCGGGATCATTCCCGCGCTGATCGGCCGTGAGGGCCTTGTGCTTCTCGACGAGCTAGCCCACGC
>DASSRW010000249.1:0-5806 GCA_035701545.1 Pseudolabrys sp. | reverse complement strand
GTAGCCGATGGCGAGATATTCCGGATAGTCGTTGATCGTCATCGCCGTGACGATTTCCTGGCTGTTCAAAAAAATCGTTAGCGCGCGCTCGACCGTCACCGCGGTCTCAATCTTCGCGCCGGTCTGGTCGATGCCGGTGACTCGCTCCGTCAGCCGCGGATCGTGCGGGTTCGGCCTGATGATGTAAGGGTCTTTCGTCATGGCGCTAATGTAGGCGCTTGCTGCGGTTCGTGAAAGCCGACCCCTTTTGCCGTGGTGAAAGCCGGCCACCGCGCCATATAAAGGGCGATGGCATTGCCTTTCTTTACCATCGGCCATTCGACGCATCCGGTCGGCGAGTTCATCGATCTGCTCGCCGAATCCGGTATCGGTGCCGTCGCGGACGTGCGCACCGTGCCGCGCTCACGCACGAATCCGCAGTTCAACAGCGACGTGCTGCCCGGCGCGCTGTCGGAGCGTCAGATCGGCTACCAGCATATTGCCGAGCTCGGAGGCCTGCGTCCGCGCTCGCGCGATATTGCGCCCGAGGTCAACGCGTTCTGGGAGAATCAAAGTTTTCACAACTATGCCGACTACGCCATGACGCCCGGATTTCAATCGGGCCTTGCGCGCCTGCTCGCGCTCGGACGGACACGCCGTTGCGCCGTCATGTGCGCCGAGGCGGTGTGGTGGCGCTGCCATCGCCGCATCATCGCCGACTACCTGCTCGCCGGCGGCGAGCAGGTGTTTCACATTCTCGGGCCGGGAAAGGTCACGCCGGCGAGCATGACGCCGCGCGTAGAGCCCCGTGCGGACGGAACGCTGGCCTATCCAGCGCCCGAGGACCGAGCTGGCGAAGGGTGATTGGCAATTGCGCTTCGCCCCGTCTACGCGCTCGGGTCGTTCGCGTCCGGATAGAACAGTTGCTGTCCGTTGATCTTGTAGTTCGCGATGTCCTTCTGGCCTTCCGGCGACACAAGGTAGTCGATGAATTGCTGGCCGAGATCCTTTTTCACGTTCGGGTGCTTCGCCGGGTTCACCAGCATCACGCCGTACTGATTGAACATGCGCTTGTCGCCTTCGACCAGGATTTGCAGGTCGCCCTTGTTCTTGAAATGAATCCAGGTGCCGCGGTCGGACAATACATAGGAGTTGCTCGCCTGCGCCGTATTGAGGGCGGCGCCCATGCCCTGGCCGATCGCCTTGTACCAGGCGCCGTGGTCCTTCGCGATGTCGATGCCGGCTGCTTTCCAGAGCCTCAGCTCGGCGCTGTGCGTGCCGGAGCGGTCGCCGCGCGAGATGAACGACTGCTGCTTGTCGTGCAGCACCTTGAACGCCTTGGCGACGTCCTTCATGCCCTTGATGCCGGCGGGATCGCTCTTCGGCCCGATCAGCACGAAGTCGTTGTACATGACGGGATAGCGTTTCACGCCCTGACCTTCGGAGAGAAATTTTTCTTCCTGCGCTTTCGCGTGCACGAACACGACATCGGCGTCGCCGCGGCGGCCGGTGTCGAGCGCCTGCCCGGTGCCTTGCGCGATCACTTTCACGGTGATGCCGGTCTTCTTCTTGAACAGCGGCAGCAGATATTCGAACAGGCCGGAGTCCTGTGTCGAGGTCGTCGACGCGACCACGATCGACTTGTCCTGCGCGAATGATTGCGGCGCAGCGAGTGTGATAGCGCCAAGCGCCAGCGCGGCGGCAAGTATTCGACGTGTCAACATGAGAACCCTCCTTTGTTTTCTCTATCCTTTGTCATGGCGGGGCTCGTCCCGGTTATCTCGCTTGAGAAGACACCGGTGCCCACTTTGTCGGGATCGCAGGGACAAGCCCGGCGATGACAGGTTTCAGCTCACACCAGCAACTCGCCGGCGATGAATTTTCTTGCTTCTTCGGTTTTTGGATCGGTGAAGAAGGTGCCGGTCGCTCCGCTTTCGACAATGCGGCCGCGATGGAGCAGCGCGATCTCGCCGCCGATGCGCTTTGCCTGACCGAGATCGTGCGTCGACATCACCACCTTCACGCCGCGGGCTGCAACGGTTGCAACGATGTCCTCGATTGCAACGGTTGCCGCCGGATCGAGGCTCGCCGTCGGCTCGTCGAGAAAAAGCACGGCCGGATCGCGCGCGAGCGCGCGGGCGAGCGCGAGACGCTGCTGCTCGCCGCCGGAGAGCCGGCGTGCGGGCCGCTGCGCAAGACCGGTGAGGCCGACCAGCTTGAGCAAATCGGCCGTCTGCCGTTCCCAACCGTCTCGCGGCAGTGCGGCCGTTTTCAGTGCGTATCGTATGTTGCCGGCAGCGCTGCGCCGGAGCATCACCGGGCGCTGGAACATGATCGCGCGCCGCGTCGGCGCCGCATCTTCACGCCCGCCCCAGGTCACGCGCCCTTGCGTCGGCGGTATGAGGCCCATCGCCACGCGCAGCAGCGTCGTTTTTCCTGCGCCGTTCGGCCCGATCAAAACGGTCGGGGCGCCGCTCGAAATCGTCAGGGAAATCTCGCCGAGAATTGAAATCTTTCCGGCCGCGACCTGCACCTTGTCGAGTAAAATCGGCAATTCGGCAACAGGACCTCGCATGATCATCCCGCGTAGCGTTCGCCGGCGCGGCGCGCGCCCCACGCCAGCGCATTGATCACGATCACGATTGCGATCAGCACCAGCCCGAGCCCGACCGCCAGCGGCAGATTTCCTTTCGACGTTTCCAGCGCGATCGCGGTCGTCATTGTCCGGGTGAAGCCGTCGATGTTGCCGCCGACGATGATGATCGCGCCGACCTCGGCCGCCGCGCGCCCGAAGCCCGCGAGCAGCGCCGTCACGAGTGAGAACCGTGCATCCCAGATCAGGGTGGCGATGCGCCCGAAGGGGCCGACATTCATCGCGGCGAATTCATCGCGGTATTCGACCCACAGGTCCTCGATCGTTTGCCGCGACAGCGCGGCGATGATCGGCGTGACCAGAATGGTCTGCGCGATCACCATCGCTTGCGGCGTGAACAGAAGTCCCCAGGCGCCGAGCGGCCCGGAGCGCGAAAGCGCCAGAAACACCGCGAGCCCGGCGACGACCGGCGGCAATCCCATCAGCGCGTTGAGCGCGACGATCGCCGCTTCGCGGCCGCGAAAGCGCGTAAGCGCGATAAGCGCGCCGAGAGGCACGCCGATCGCTGCCGCCAGCAGGACGGCCGTCAGGCTGACGAGCAGCGACAGCCTGACAATGGCGATCAGGGACGGGTCCGCCGAAAGGACCAGTTGCAGCGCGGAAAGGTCGGTATTCATCGCAAGTTTCCAGGGTTCCTTTTCGCGCCGGATGACTGGGCGGGTCAAACATAGGCTAATATTTGCATATGTACTAAACCTCTCGAATCATTGGGGTGATCGAGTGGGAATGGCGGTTTGATGAAACGGGAGGAGCGCGGAATCCACAAAGTCGCGATGTCCGCGCGACGCGAGATACTGCGGGCCTCGCATCCCTTGACGAAAGGAGCGTTGCGCATTCTTTAGGCCCGGCAAGCGCGGCCGAAGGAATGCCGATGGCGCCGCGTGTTGAGCCGAGCGAGGTCTGCGCTTTTCGTGGTGGGATGGAGCGGTTGCCGAGTGGCTGAAGGCGCACCAGCGCGCTTTGCGCGCGTCTTGACGTAAGGAGGCGTGCGCCTTCTTTTGAGAGTTTGGAGAATGGAGAGGTGGCCGAGTGGCTGAAGGCGCACGCTTGGAAAGCGTGTATACGGGAAACCGTATCGTGGGTTCGAATCCCACTCTCTCCGCCAGACTGTTCGCTATAAAAATTCTTCGACAAACTTGAGCGCACACACGACTGCGCTGAACACGGGACTCGGCGACAAGACCTCTGCATTGCCCTGTTGAGGTTCAGTCCCCTCATTACCCCGTCTCCCCGGCGCTTTTTCTTCACACCTCCTGACTGCACCAAGTCAGTACGATGTTCACGACGTTTTGGACGAGGAGTCTGATGACTGTTGACGAACACGGAGGAGAATGAATTGCCGGCTGTTGGTGAGACCCTGTCAGTGCCGCAGGCGACCTCTGCCATCTTGACCGTATCGGATCGTTTGATTGACCCAGAGGTTGTCACCGTCCCTTTTTGGTAGCGCCAAGCCGCAACTGATGTGACCGACCGCCGTACGGTGTGAACTATGATCCGGCCTGGAGGCACCGCGTTGCTGTGAACCGCTCGAGGCGTGTCGCAAGGTTGCGAACGACGAGCGTGCCGATTGGGAAGCCATCTGGAAGCTCTTCTCCGGCAAATCGCGTACGTCTGGCATGGTACCCTGCACGCCACCAGAGTTGTCCCGACGTATGAAGCGAATTTCGCGATTTCGTCGAAGCAACTCGAACATTGTGCAACTGAACCTGATATTGCTATCGCATTGTTGAAGCGTAACCGTGAATTGAATCGGATCGTCGAGTTGGCAACGGCACCGTGGAGACTGCGCGTCGCTGATTGCACCGAGCGCTAGCCGCAACCCGCGAAACTACGGCGAAGCCATCGCCGAAATGGCTATCCAGGGATGTGCTCGAGAGCTGATCGCTCTTATCGGGCCGCAGGGGCCGGTCGCCATTTCGATGAACGCGCTTCAATCATCCGCAGGCTCACGTCGATTATTGCAGCCACAATCAGCAGGAGCACTAGGCCCGCAAGCACTTCCCGCATGCGCAGGAGATATTGCCCCTGCATGATTAGAAAGCCGACGCCCGCATCGCCGCCGATATATTCGCCGATAACCGCTCCGATCAGCGCGAAGCCCACGCTCGCGCGCAAGCCTGCGATGATCCAAGTTACCGCCGCCGGCAGATAGATATGACGCCCAATTTGCCAGCGCGAGGCGCCCCACAGCCGCGCTCGATCCAACAGCTCGGGGTCGATCTCCTTGAAGCCGCGGTATGTGTTGAAGAAGCAGATGAAGACGATGAACAAGGCTACGAGTGCGACCTTGGGCGCTATGCCGAAGCCGAACCAGACGATGAACAGAGGTGCAAGCGTCAGGCGCGGGAATGCGTTCAACATCGCAATGAACGGATCGAACACCATGGCCACCCGCGGGAGAAAGGCAAATGCAAATCCGAGCGTTGTGCCAGCGGTGACTCCGATTGCGTAGCCGAGCGCCGCCTCGCTGAGCGTCAGCGCCAGATTTCCAAAGATCCGTCCCTCATGATACCAGCGGCTCAGAACTTGTCCGATTTCACCGGGCGAGCTGAAGAAAAACGGATCGACCCAGCCAGCCCTAATCGCGAGCTCCCAAAACACGAGAAAGCACACGATCACGAGGAGTCTTCCCAACAACCATCCGAGCGCAGTCATCGACATTCTCGTGTCATTCCCGCCAAGCGTCCGCGCGCCGCTCGATGCGCGCGAGCAGACGATCGAGCGGCACCACACAGATGAACACGGCTAGCAGTCCCGCCATTACTGCGTTGGGATCGTTCTGCGATTGGGCGACGGCGATCAGCGAGCCTACGCCTGCGGTCGCACCGAGATATTCGGCGACGATCGCCCCAAGAAAGGCAAAGCCGACCGCAACCTTGAGGCTCGACAGCAACCAGACCAACGACGCCGGCAAATAGATTTCTCGGACCAAGCCGAACCAGCCGGCGCCCATCAGGCGCGCACGGTCGATCAGTGTGCTTTGCACATTGCGTAGTCCGGCGTCGACGTTGAAATAAACGATAAAGAACACGATTAACGTGACAAGCGCTGCTTTTGAGATCACTCCGAGCCCGAACCAGATCATGAATATCGGCGCCAGAACGATGCGCGGCATTACGGCGAAAATAGCGATCAGAGGGTCAAGCAGCTTGCGAAGCGGTGGTACAAACAAAA
>DASSRW010000248.1:0-39765 GCA_035701545.1 Pseudolabrys sp. | reverse complement strand
CGGCGAGGTGGTCACCGCGCTTTACAAGGTCACCAACATGGCCGCGCGCCCCACCGCCGCGCAGGCTTCCTACAATGTCACCCCGCCGACCGTCGGCGCCTACTTCAACAAGATCAACTGCTTCTGCTTCACCAAGCAAACGATGAAGCCGGGCGAAACGCGCGAGATGACGGTCGTGTTCTACGTCGATCCGTCGATCGTCAAGGACCGCGACCAGAATACGCTCAACACGATCACCTTGTCGTACACGTTCTATCGGCTGCCGGATTCGGAGCAGCCGGTGGCGGCGGCGGACAGCAAGGCGGACGACAAGAAGCTCTAGACAAAACGGCGGCGACTGCCGCCACGAAACGGGATTGAACGGAGACGAAGACGATGGCCGACGCGCACGCCAAGCATCACGACTACCATCTCGTGAATCCGAGTCCGTGGCCGATCATCGGCTCGGTGTCGGCGTTCGTGCTGGCGGTCGGCCTCATCCTCTGGATGCATCATTCGACGCCATACGCGCCGCTGATCTTCGGCATCGGCGCGATCGGCGTGGTCTACACGATGATCGGCTGGTGGCGCGACGTGATCAAGGAGGCACAGTTCGAGGGCTTCCACACGCGCGTCGTGCAGATTTCCCACCGCTACGGAATGATCCTGTTCATCGCCTCGGAGGTGATGTTCTTCGTCGCGTGGTTCTGGGCCTATTTCAATACCGCGTTGTTTCCGGACCTTCACACCGATGTGGGGCGCATCGCGTTCACGCACGGCGTCTGGCCGCCCAAGGGCATCCAGACATTCGATCCGTGGCATCTGCCGCTGCTCAACACGCTGATCCTGCTGACGTCGGGCACCACCGTGACGTGGGCGCACCACGCGTTGCTGGAAGACGACCGGCGGGGCCTGAAGTGGGGCCTTTTCCTCACCATCCTGCTCGGTATTGCTTTTACCTGCTGCCAGGCCTGGGAATACTCGCACGCTGCTTTCAACTATTCGGGCAACATCTACGGCGCCACCTTCTTCATGGCGACCGGGTTCCATGGCGCACACGTGATCATTGGCACCACGTTCCTTTCCGTTTGCCTTGTGCGTGCAATGAAGGGACACTTCTCGCCGAAGCAGCATCTCGGGTTCGAGTTTGCGGCCTGGTACTGGCATTTCGTCGACGTGGTCTGGCTGTTCCTGTTCTTTTGCATCTATGTTTGGGGCGCAGGCGTGCCGGCACCCGAATAAGTCGCCCACGAACGGGCGATTGTGATCAGGAAGGGCGGCGCGCATGCCGCCCTTTTGCTTTTGTGGAGTGCATCATGGCCGACAACCGGCTGCCGATCGGGAAAGGGCTGCGCTGCCGCTGCCCGCGCTGCGGCATGGGTCCGCTGTTCAGCGGGTTTCTGACGCTGCGTCCAAGTTGCAAGGTCTGCGGCCTCGACTACGGCTTTGCCGACGCCGGCGACGGGCCCGCGATCTTCGTCATTTTTCTGTCCGGCTTTCTCGTCGTCTTCGCCGCGCTCATTACCGAAGCCATGTTTCAGCCGCCGCTCTGGGTGCATGCGGTGCTGTGGCTGCCGCTGATCGTGATCGTCACCGCTCTGCCGCTGCGCGCGATGAAAGGTCTCCTCATCGCACTGCAATTTCATCACAAGGCGGCGGAAGGACGCGTCGAGTATCGGGGCGACGAGTGAAGGCGCCGGCCGAGACGCGCCGCGGCATTGTTGTGCCGACGATTTTCGCCCTTGTGGGCGTGGCAATCCTGATCGGCCTCGGAAAATGGCAGCTCGACCGCAAGGTCTGGAAAGAAGACCTGATTGCGACCGTAACGGCGCGATCGTCCGCTCCGCCGGAAAGTCTTCCGCCGCGGGCCGCCGCGCCGCAACTCAGCCGCGCGGCGGATGAATATCGTCGCGTGACATTTTCAGCCGAATATCTCATCGGCGAGCAGGCGCTGGTGTATACCGCCGGCTCGGCGTTCCGCCCCGATATTTCCGGCGCCGGCTACTGGGTGTTCACGCCGGCTCGCCTTGCCGACGGCCGCGTTGTGGTCGTCAATCGCGGCTTCGTGCCGTTCGATCGCAAGGCGCTCGCGGCGAACGGACAGCGTGCGCCGGCAAAGGTCGAGATCACGGGCGCGCTGCGTTGGCCGGAAGGACGCGGGCTGTTCACGCCCGGCGACGATCCGCAGCACAACGTCTGGTACGTCCGCGATCCGCGCGTGATCGCCGCGGCGAAGCAATGGGGACCGGTGGCGCCGTTCTACGTCGATCAGGAGAGCCCGCAGCCGGCCGGCGGATGGCCGCGCGCGGGCAAGCTCGTGGTGACGTTGCCCGACAATCATTTGCAATACGCCTTGACCTGGTTCGCGCTGGCGCTCGGCCTGATCGCTGTTTACGGCACCTGGCTTGCCCGGCGGCTGCGCGCATAGAGCTCGACCGGGGAGCGGAACAATCAATCTTTCCAGCGGCTTACGCTCGCTGGCCCCCGCTGGCGCGACATTTAATCCCGGTAATAGTGACCCAAAGGCCATAGTGCGGCATGGCGCGAGATGGTATGATTTGCGGGATTTCAGCAAAGCCATTTGGGGGCTGTCGTGAAAAAATCGCTCCTCGCCAGCGCGTCGGTCACTGCAATCGTCCTGGCTACCGGCGCGCAAGCGGCCGACCTCGGTAATCGGCCCGTCTACAAAGCGCCCGCCTTTGCGCCGGCGCCGTGGTCGTGGACCGGATTCTATGTCGGGGGAAATGTCGGCGCGGTGTGGGGCCGCAGCTCCGTCGAAAATGATCCATCCAGCGTGGCCACCTGGCTTGACGGCCGCACAGACAACAACAGGACCGGCGTGATTGGCGGCGTGCAGGCCGGCTACAATTGGCAGTGGGCGAGCCTCGTGCTCGGAATCGAGGGCGACATTTCTTTCGCCTCGCTCGACCGCAGTGTCACTGCTGCGAACTTTCTCGCTCCGCCGTTTCAAGACACTTTGCGCTCGCGCCTCGACTGGCTTGCCACGATCCGCGGACGGCTCGGCTGGGCGGTCGATCGCTGGCTGATCTACGGGACGGGCGGCGTTGCGTTCGCGCACTTCAACGATGAATTGAGCGACCCTCCGTCCGTGTTAGGATTCACGGTCGGGCCCGATTCGAGCCGCACCGGATGGACGGCGGGCGGCGGCATCGAATACGCGTTCACCGATCATTGGACGGCAAAGGCGGAGTATCTTCACGTTGGCTTCGCTGATCAGACCGCGACGGTCACCACTCCGCCCGCGGCGGGTTATGCCTTCCGCTTCAGGGATTCGCTCGACATCGCGCGCGTCGGCATCAATTACAAGTTCTGATTCGCGGCCGTCGAGCAACGTACTGAGTGTTGCATGAGCGGGGCTGATGCGGTCGTTTCGTTTGCCGATCTGATCTTTCACCACGCGCTATCGGTGCCGGCGAAGCCGGCCATCATCCTTCCTGATCGCGTCGTCACCTATGGGATGATGGCGCAGGGCATCCTGCATGCCGAGGATCGCGTCCACGCTCTTGATCTGAATCCAGGCGATCTCGTCTGTCTCTCGATCGACAGCCCGATCCGCACGATGGTTCTGGCCGCCGCATTATTCAGGCTGGCTCATCCTGTCATCATCACGGGACGTCCCGGGGACTGCCTTGCCGTGCGGCTTCCGGTCGGCGCGTTTTTGCACGAGCCGGGCGTGTCGCTTATTCCCGGACAGCGGCAAGCGATCATCGACGACAGTTGGTTTGCAGGCGAAGGCCGGCAACTGGCGGCCGGTGTTCCCAAAGGATTTGCGGACGACCGGAAGGTTTGTTGTGTCGCCTTGTCGTCAGGAACGACGGGACAGCCAAAGCCCATTTCGTTGACAATTGGCGCCTTTCAGCAATGGGTGACGAACTACTATTCGGTTGTCGGGCTCGGCGCCTGGGAACGCCTGCTGCTGCTCATCGGGCTCACGACCAATTGGGGCTTTTCCCTCGCGGCGCACGCGCTCTTTGCCGGCCGCACGCTTTTGTTCGCCGGCAATCCGCGCGAGGCGTTGCATATGATTGCCGTTTACGCCGCCGATGCGATGGCGGCGACCAGTCTGCAATTGCGCGACATCGTGCGCGAGCAGACACGCGAGCCGCTTCCCTGCGCCTCGTTGCGCCTGGTATTCACCGGCGGGGCGGCCCTCTCGCGCGGCGCGATCACGGAAGCGAGGGCGTCCCTGTGCAGTTCAATCGTCTATTCGTACGGCTCGAGCGAAGCTGGCAGCAGTGCATTCGGCATGGCCGATCAGCTTCTCGATGCTGAAGGCGCGACCGGATTTGTCGCGCCGTGGACCCAGATTGAATGCATGGACGGGCAGGACGGGCACCTCCCCCCCGGCGAGGAAGGCATCATTCGGATCCGCGCGGCCTGCCAGGGGGCGCCATATCCGCCAGGCGCTGAAAATGCGAGCTTTCGTGACGGCTGGTTCTATCCCGGAGACCTCGGCCGCGTCACGGCCGAAGGCCGGTTGATCATCACCGGCCGAACCTCCGACGTGATCAATGTGGGAGGCCTCAAGCTTGCGCCTGAGCTCATCGAGGAGACGCTGCGCAGGCATCCGGCCATCGTGGACGCTGCGGCTTTCGGCAGCATGGGTGACAGCGGCATCGAGGAGCTCTCGGCCGCCGTGGTTGTGAACAAGCCGGTCGCCGACAGTCACCTGATCGACTGGTGCACCGAGCGCGGCATTCCGCTGACGCGCGTCTTCTGTCTCGACGAATTGCCCAAAACCGCATCCGGAAAACTCCGGCGCAACTTGCTCAAGCGGCGCTTGTTGCAAGCGGACGTAAGTGCATGAAACCTGTTGCGCGACCAAGCGCTGGTTCGGTTGCCGGGACATGGTCGCGGGAGTCGATTGTCGTTCTTGCCATTTGCATTCTCGGCCTGGTGCTCGACGTTTACGAACAGACCGTGATGCAGATCGTCACGCCGATTCTGATCAAGGAATGGGCGATCACGCCGGCGACGATCGGCACCGTGACGACGATCGGCCGCTGGGTGGGATTGATCGGCATCCTCGTTTTTCCGGCGCTCGCCGACCTGTACGGACGCAAGCCGCTCTTGATCCTTTCTATCGTGGGCTATTCGCTGTTTTCCGGACTGACTGGATTCGCCACCGGCTGGATGACCCTGCTGATCTTCACCTCGATCAATCGCGTCGCGCTCTCGGGCGAGGTGCCGGTCGGCAACATCATGGTGACGGAGACTGCTCCGGCGCGCTGGCGCGGCACTGCGCTCGCGGTGCTGGGCAGCAGCTTTCCGTTTGGCTACATGCTCTGCACGCTGACGGCGTCTGCGGTCGTGCCCGCGTACGGCTGGCGCGCGCTGTACTTCCTCGGCGTTCTCCCGGCGCTGCTGGTAGTCTGGATTCGCATCGGCGTAAAGGAGACGCCGCGATACCAGCGTGTTACGGCCGCCATGATAAAGCAGGGGCTGCGGCAGCAGCTCGATCTGTGGTCGCCGGTACGGTCCTATCCGCGCGAGATGCTCATCGCTTCGCTCATCTACTTTTTCTATCTGTTCACCTGGATTGGCTGGTCGGCCTGGATTCCGCAATTTCTCGCGACCGAGAAGAAGCTCGGCTTCCAGACGGCGGTTCAATATTTGTCGGTATGGATGTTCGTCGCGATCTTCGCGTATTGGATTTGCGGCTGGTTGAGCGATCAATTTGGCCGGCGTTTGATCATTCCGGCCTTTGCGATGCCCGCTGCCGTGTTTGTCGCGCTGATGGGTTTTCTCAACGATCCCAATCAGCTCTTTTGGGCCGGGCTGTTGGCGAACTTCTTGATTCTCGGCAGCTTCGGCATTGGGATCGGCTACACCGGTGAGTTGTTCCCGACCCAGATTCGCGGGACTGCGGTCGGAGCGGCCTATACCTTCGGCGTCGCAGCCGCCTCGCTCGCGCCCGCGATCGTCGGCTGGATTGCGACCTCTCATTCCATTGCGGCCGGCCTGCCGTTGCTCGCGTTTTCGTTTTTCGCGCTCGGGCCGCTCTTCCTCTTCGCCGCGCCGGAAACCGCCCGGCAGGAACTCGCCGATTTTGTCGGCGAGACGCCTTAAGGCGTCTCCTGGCCCGGCGCCCAAGGTCTGCTTGTGAAAGCGGCGGACGCTGGCTAGTGTTGCCGCAGCTTTCGGCCGCGTCATTAATAAAAGCAGAGCCTTATCAATGCGTTACGTCTCGACGCGGGGCGAGGCCCCTGCGCTTGAATTTGTCGACGTGATGCTCGTGGGGCTTGCCCGCGACGGCGGCCTTTACGTGCCGGAGGCGTGGCCGAATCTCGACGCCAAATCCATCGCCGGCTTTGCGGGACGCCCCTATGCGGAAGTGGCCTGCGAGGTCATCCGGCCCTACGTCGGCCGAAGCGTGCCGGACGCCGATCTCGCCCGCATGACGCGCGAGGCCTATGGCGCGTTCCGCCATCCGGCCGTCGCGCCGCTCGTGCAGCTCGGCCCCGGCCTTTTCGTGCTCGAACTGTTTCACGGGCCGACGCTCGCGTTCAAGGATCTGGCGATGCAGCTCGTCGCGCGCCTGATGGATCACGCGCTGCACCTGCGCGGCGAGCGCACGACCGTGGTGGTCGCAACGTCCGGCGACACCGGCGGCGCCGCGGTCGAAGCGTTCCGCGGGCGATCGCAGGTCGACGTGGTCGTGCTTTTTCCGCACGGCCGCATCTCCGAGGTGCAGCGGCGCATGATGACCACGCTCGGCGAGGACAACGTGCACGCGCTGGCGATCGAAGGCACGTTTGACGACTGCCAGGCCCTGCTGAAGGCGATGTTCAATCACCACGGCTTTCGCGACCGCGTGCGTCTCTCCGCCGTCAATTCCATCAACTGGGCGCGCATCGTCGCGCAGATCGTCTATTACTTCACGGCGGCCGTTGCTCTGGGCGCACCGCAGCGCAAGGTCGCCTTCACGGTGCCGACCGGCAACTTCGGCGACGTGTTCGCCGGCTACGCGGCCGCGCGCATGGGGCTGCCCATCGAGCGGCTGACGGTTGCCACCAACGTCAACGACATCCTCGCGCGCACGTTCACCACCGGCGCCTACGAAGTGCGCGACGTGATCGCCACCGCGTCGCCGTCGATGGACATCCAGGTTTCGTCGAATTTCGAGCGGCTGCTGTTCGACGCCTACGATCGCGACGCCGGGGCGGTGCGGGCTCTGATGGCGTCGCTCGCGCAATCGCGCCGCTTCTCGATCGCGGCGGCCGCGCTCTCGAAAATGCGCGAGCTGTTCACCGCCGAGCGCGCCGATGAGGACGAAAGCGCGGCCACCATGCGCATGATGAAGCGCGAGGCGGGCTATTGCGCCGATCCGCACACGGCCGTGGCGCTTGCGGTTGCGGAAAAGGAAACGCGCGACCCGTCGGTGCCGATGGTCGTCCTCTCGACCGCGCATCCGGCGAAGTTTCCCGACGCGGTCGAGGCGGCTTGCGGCGTCCGGCCGGCCTTGCCGGACTGGATCGGCGACCTCGCCGCCCGCCGGGAGCGCGTCACCGTGCTGCCGGCCGACCAGGCGGCGGTCGAACGTTTTGTCACCAGTGTATCGCGCGCGGCGCGTGAAGGAGCAGCGGCATGAGCGTTGAAGTAACCCGTCTTCCATCCGGCCTCTCTGTCGTCACCGACCAGATGCCGCATCTGGAGACGGCCTCGCTCGGCGTTTGGGTCGGCTCCGGAAGCCGCGACGAGCAGCACGACGAGCACGGCATCTCGCATCTGCTAGAGCACATGGCGTTCAAGGGCACGTCGCGGCGCACCGCGCGCCAGATTGCCGAGGAGATCGAGGCCGTCGGCGGCGATCTCAACGCGGCGACCAGCGTCGAAACCACCGCCTATTACGCGCGGGTGCTCAAGGCCGACGTGGCGCTGGCGCTCGACGTGCTCTCCGACATCCTCGCCGATCCGACGTTTGACAGCGAGGAGTTGCGCCGCGAGCAGAACGTGATCGTGCAGGAAATCGGCGCCACCGAAGACACCCCCGACGACCTTGTGTTCGAGCGCTTGCAGGAGAAGGCGTTTCCCGGCCAGCCGGTCGGCCGCACGATCCTCGGCACGCCCGATACGGTCCGCTCTTTCAATCCGGCGCGCCTGCGCGGCTATCTCGCGCGCAATTACCGCGGCCCGGACATGGTGGTCGCCGCGGCCGGCGCGGTCGAGCATGCGCAGGTCGTCGCCGAAGTCGAGCGGCGGTTCGCGAGCTTCGGCGGCCCCGCTGCGCCGGTGCCGCAAGCGGCGCGTTTTGGCGGCGGCGCGCACGTCGAGACACGCGACCTCGAGCAGGCCCATCTTGCCGTCGCATTCGAAGGCCTGCCCCAGCGCAATGAGGCGCTCTACAGCCTGCAGGTCTACACCAACGTGCTCGGCGGCGGGATGTCGTCCCGGCTCTTCCAGGAGGTTCGCGAAAAGCGCGGCCTCTGTTATGCGATCCACGCCTTCCATGTGCCCTACACCGACACCGGCCTGTTCGCCCTCTACGCCGGAACCGACGGCGCGGACGCGCCGGAACTGATGCAGGTCGTCGTCGATCAGATCGCCGCGGCAACCGAGAACCTCAACGAGGCGGAGGTCGCCCGCACCAAGGCGCAGATGAAAGCCGGGTTGCTGATGGCGCTGGAAAGCTCGGAAGCGCGCATCGGGCAGCTCGCGCGGCAGATGCTGGCCTGGGGACGTCCGATTCCGCTCCGGGAAATCGTCGCCAAGATCGACGCCGTCACGGTCGAGAGCGCACGCGCCGCCGGCCGCGCCGTGATCGCGCGCAGCCGTCCCGCCGTTGCGGCGCTCGGCGCCGGGACAGGTCTTGAAAGCGCTGCCGCAATCGCTGAAAGTCTCTGGCGGCAGGCCGCCTGATCGCGCCGGCCGCAGTCGCGTCATGGCATTCTTTCGTACCGTCAGCTTCAACGAACCGATGACGACCGTTTCCGGGAGCGGCGTCTTTATGCGTTCGCCACAGCCGATCGACTACACCGAATGGGCGACGCTGCGCGAGGAAAGCCGCGACTTTCTCACGCCCTGGGAGCCGTCCTGGCCGGTCGACGACCTGACCCGCGCGGCTTTTCGCCGGCGCCTCAAGCGCTACGCGGAAGACCAGCGCACCGACCAGGCCTACGCATTCCTGATTTTCCGCAGCGAGGACAACGCGCTCGTCGGCGGCCTCACGCTCGCCAACATCCGGCGCGGCGTCGCGCAGACCGGCAGCATCGGCTACTGGATCGGCGCGCCGTACACGAAGCGCGGTTACATGACGGCGGCCGTGCGCGCGTTGCTTCCGTTTGCCTTCGACGGGCTGCGGCTGCACCGGCTCGAGGCGGCCTGTATTCCGACCAACGCGGCGTCCATCCGGCTTCTGGAGAAGTGCGGATTCAAGCGCGAGGGTTACGCGCGCGACTATTTGTGCATCAACGGCGTGTGGCAGGATCATCTGCTGTACGCGCGGCTCAAGGGCGACGCGGCCTGAGACGCCGTTTGGCGGCATCGGCGCCGATCGTGCTATAAGGCCGGCGAGGGGCGGATATTCCACACAAGACGGACGGGCGTTTGCACATGGGACTGAAAGGGAACGGCGCGGCCGCCGCTCTGCTGCTGATCGCTGCTGCGGCCGCGGGCTGCTCATCCACGAACAGCAGCCTTCTCGACACCTTTTCGCTGTCAAAAAAGCCGACGAGCCCGGATTCGACTGCCTCGGCGAGCGCCAACGCGGCGGCGCCGGCACAGCCGGATGATTTCGATTGCCCCGACATTCAGATCCGCGGCGGCGCCTCGACGTTGATGATCGGAAACAATCCGAAGGCGACCGGCGAACCGAACGCGCTCGATCTCAAGTACCAGGGCACGATCACCCGCACGGCGCGCGAATGTCACGTCGCCGGGGGAACGGTGACGATGAAAATCGGCATCGAAGGCCGCGTCATTACGGGGCCGGCCGGCGGGCCGGGCCATTTTGACGTGCCGGTGCGCATGGCCGTGGTGCATGAAGGTCCCGAGCCGAGGACCGTCTTGTCGAAGCTTTACCGCCTGCCGGTGACCATCGCCGAGGGGGAGGGGGGCGCGACATTCACGGAAATCGATCCGGATGTCGCCTTTCCGCTGCCGCAGCCGGTTTCCGTCATCGATTCCTACGTCGTGTACATCGGCTTCGATCCGCTTGCCGACAGACCGGAGAAGAAGCCCCGGCCGGCGCGCAAGCCGCGCGCCAAATCCCGCGCGGGCCGGTAGGGACGTGACGGCCCGCCCGAGCGGCCCATTGCTCCGGCTTGCTCCGGGCTAGTTCAGCTTGTTTCTGACGTCGTCGATGCCCTTGGCGATCAAGCTCGCCGCAAGCTCGCCCTTGGTCTCCTGCGCCAGCACCTTTTCCGCCGCGGCAACAGCCGCTTCCGCGGCCGCGCTGCGCACATCCGCCATGGCCTGCGCCTCGGCCTGCGCGATCTTTGTTTCCGCCATTTTGGTGCGCCGCTCGACGAACTCCTCCATCCGCCCCTTTGCGTCGGCCGCCAGCCGCTCCGCCTCGGCCTTGGCGCCGGCGATGATCGCTTGCGCCTCGCGCTCCGCTTCGCCGCGTTTGCGCTGGTACTCCGTCAGGACCGCCATCGCCTCGTTTTTGAGCCGGCTCGCCTCCTCGAGCTCCGCCTTGATCCGCTCGCTGCGGTCATCGAGCGCCTTGAGCACGTGCTTGTGCGCGCCGAGATAACCGAGCCCGGCGAGGAACACGAGAAATGCGAGAGCGACCCAGACTTCCGGCTCGGACAACATATCGCTTCCTCAGCGTTTGAGCGCTTCAGTCACCGCGCCGGCAACCGCCGCATCCGCCGGCGACTTTCCGATGAGCCGCTCGACGATCGCCTTGGCGGTATCGACCGCGATTCCGCGCACGTTGCTCATGGCCGCGTCTTTCGTCGCCGCGATCTTCTTTTCCGCCTCGGCGAGCCGCAGACCGAGCTGATCTTCCAGCTTCTTGCGCATGGCCTCCGATTCGGCGGTCTGCTTGCTGCGGGTTTCCGCGGCGATCGCTTGCGCGTTGGCGCGGGCGTCGGCGAGCGCCTTTTCGTAGGCCGTGATCGCCTCGTCCGACTGCTTCTTCAGCCGATCCGCCGCCGCGATATCGCCCTCGATGTGCTTCTCGCGCTCTTCGAGGATGGAACCGATGCGCGGCAGCGCGAGCCTCGACATCAGCACGTAAAGCACGATGAAGCTCAGCGCCAGCCAGATGAGCTGGGAAGGAAACGTGTGCGAATTGAACGGCGGAAAGCCGCTGCCGTGCTCGCCGCTCGGCGTGTGCTCGACGGTCGCAACCGTGTTGTTGTTCTCAGCCATCGCCAGCTCCGGGCGCCGGAAGCATGACTTCCGGCATGTCCGTCAGATAGCGTACAGCAGCAGCAGCGCAATCAGCAGCGAAAAGATGCCGAGCGCCTCGGTGATGGCGAAGCCGAAGATCAGGTTGCCGAACTGTCCCTGCGCCGCCGACGGATTGCGGATCGCCGCCGCCAGGTAGTTGCCGAAAATGATGCCTACGCCCACGCCGGCCCCTCCCATGCCGATGCAGGCGATACCGGCGCCGATATACTTGGCTGCCACTGGATCCATAGGAAAACTCCTTCTGTTCTCGATTGTGCGGCGAGCCGTCAGTGGCCCGGGTGAATTGCATCGTTGAGATAGATGCAGGTGAGAATGGCGAACACGTAAGCCTGGAGAAACGCGACCAGTGCCTCGAGCGCCATCAGGATGACGATCATCGCGAACGGCAGCACCGCGCCGGTCCAGCCGATAATCCCGTGCGTGCTCATCAGGATGACGAAGGCCGCGAACACCTGCAGGGTGATGTGCCCCGCCAGCATGTTGGCGAACAATCGCACGCTGTGCGAAATCGGCCGCGACATGAACGACAGGATCTCGATCGCGATGATCAGCGGCAGGATGTAGAGCGGCACCCCTTTCGGGACGAACAGGTTGAAGAAGTGGAAGCCGTGCGACCACAGCCCGTAGATCAGCACGACCAGAAACACGGTGAGCGCCAGCGCGGCGGTGACGATGATGTGGCTGGTCACCGTGAAGGTGTACGGGATAATTCCGATCATGTTCGCGGTGAGCACGAACATGAAGATCGTGAATACAAAGGGGAAGAAGCGCATCCCCTCCGTGCCGGCGGTACTGCGGATCGTGGAGGCGACGAACTCGTAGGATAGCTCGGCCGCCGATTGCAGCCGGCTCGGCACGAGCCGGCGCTTGCTGGTCGCGCCGAGCAGGAAGGCGGTCAGGCCGCCCGCGATAACGACCATGAAAGCGGCCGAATTGGTGAACGCGATCTCGCTCCCGCCGACGTTCGCGATCGGAATGAGATTGATGATCTGGAACTGATGGATTGGATCGGCCATTTAATCTAGTCGGTCCTGGTTATCGCTGACGACGCCCGCCGCCCGCATCACATTCAGCACGCCGGCCGCGAAGCCGAGCAGGAGAAACACGATCAAACCCCACGGCGAAATCCCCAGCCAGCGATCGAGCAGCCATCCGATGAACGCTCCTACCGCGACGCCGGCCACCAGCTCGGTCGACAGCCGGAACCCGCGAGCGAACCCCGACGCATTGGCGTTCGGACGAGGATCAGAGCCTTGTTCGGAAGGTCGGTTCGCTTTCGCGAGCCGTTCGCCGAGACGCTGGAGCCTCGCGGAGAGAGCAGCTTCGTCGTCCGGTGGGTTTCCACGATCGTCCCGGTCGCGCGTGTCGCCAGCCATGCTTTCGACACCTGCGCAGAATCCAGTCGTCCGCGTGTCCCGCCGCCCTGAAAGCCGCGCGGACCATACTGATGGGGTGTAGGCGAGTCAAGAAACGCGGGCTGCGGCATAACTGCTTGATATCAGGCCGTAAACACAGGATTTTCCCAATGCGTTTGCAAGCCCGCGGGGTGAATGATTGACCGACATGCCGCGTCCGCAATCGTTCTATGGCGCGGGCCACAGTGATAGGCTGGCAACGTTGGCGGGCCTGGGCGCATCAGGAGAGACAGCATGATTCGCATCATGGCGAGCGTTCTGATCGCTGCGCTTTTCCCGCTTGCCGCCGCGACGCGCGCACAGGAGCAGCCGCCGGCGAACGCTGCTTCGGCCGGCGCGGCTGCGCCGGAGGCGCCGGCCGCAAAAGAACAAACTCCTTCGGCGATGCGCGAGTCCCCCTCGCTGACGGCGGGCGTGCGGATCATCACGCGGCCACAGGAAGCGAACACGTCGAAAAACCCGTCCGAGGCGCCTTCGGCCACGCAGGCTGCCGGACCGGCGGACGATACGCCGGCCGACCGCTACCGTTTTGAGCGGCTCGGCGACAGGTTTGTGCGGCTCGACAATCAGAGCGGCGAAATCGCCATTTGCACTCAGGCGCAGTCCGGCTGGGATTGTCGCGGCGTGCCGGAGCATTCGTCCGCGCTCGCAGGCGAAATTGCGCAGCTGCAAAGCGCGATCGACGATTTGAAGGCGCTGCGAAAGCAGGTCGGCGACTTGAGCGGGTTGCGGGCCGATGTCGACAGCCTCAAGCAACTGCCGCGGCAGATTGACGATCTGCGGCAGTCGGCGGCGGGTGCGCGCAAGGACTTGCGAGCCGACCTCGAAAGCCTGCGGCAGCGCGGGGCGGACGCTCGGGATGTGGAGAGATTGCGGAAGGACGTCGACGATCTGAAGCAAATGCGGGGCGAGGTTGCCGCCTTGCACGATTTGCGATCCGCCGTCGATGAGCTGAAGAATCGGGTTGCGTCGCTGAGCGCGCCGCCGCGCGCCGCCAAGGCTGCGGATGAGCAGGAGAAGGCGCCACGGCCGCCTGAAACCGTGCCGCCGGCTCACGACGGCGCAACGCATCTTTCGCCGCGTGAGAGCATCGATCGCGCAGCGGCCTTTATTTCGGATGCATGGCGGCGCCTCGTTGAAATGATCTCTCATCTGCAAAAGGAAGCGATGCGCAGGAGCTGATCGCTCCTTTCCGCATCCGACGCCGTGACCGGCCGCCTTTCGACCATCGTGCACGCGGCGCCGAACACAATCGCGACCGCGTCGCTTCGCGTCGACACCGGCGGCATTGGCTTCATCGACATCACCGGAGACGCCCGCCGGTTTCTGGACGAGGCGCGCGCGCAAGACGGCGTTCTGCTGATTTACCTGCGCCACACATCCGCGTCGCTCATCATCCAGGAAAACGCCGATCCGGACGTGCAAACCGATCTGCTGACGGCGCTCGATCGGCTTGCGCCGGAAGGTGCGCGATGGGTGCACAATTCGGAAGGCGCGGACGACATGCCGGCGCACGTCAAGGCGATGCTCAACGGCGTCTCGCTGCACGTGCCCGTGATCGCGGGCCGATTGGCGCTGGGAACCTGGCAGGGCATTTATCTCATCGAACATCGCCGCGCGCCGCATCGGCGCGAATTGATGTTGCAGTTCGTGGGTACTCAACGTTCCGCCGGCCGCAGCTAAGCTGTTGAAGCCGAATGGCTTATGCGGCTTCCCGAGCCGAGTATTGATGCCCGCGCGGCGCGGCAGTATGCGAATGGCGCCGTTCGACGGGAGACCTTTGCGGTGAATAGCGGATCGACCTATCGGCTGGTGATCGCTGACGACCATCCGCTGTTCCGCGGCGCGCTGCGCGAGGCGGTCGGCGGGCTGTTGCAGGGCGCGACCGTTTCGGAAGCGGGCTCGTTCGACGAGGTGGTCGAGCTGCTCGAGCGCGGCGGCGAAATCGACCTCGTTCTTCTCGACCTGCGCATGCCGGGGACGCGCGGGTTCTCCGGGCTGATGTACCTGCGTGCGCAGTACCCGAGCGTTCCGGTCGCCGTCGTTTCCGCCAACGACGATCCGACCGCAATTCGCCGCTGCATGGAGTTCGGCGCTTCGGGCTTCATCCCGAAGACGCTGGGGGTCGAGGCGATGCGCGGGGCGATTTCGCAGATCCTGAACGGCGGCCTCTGGACGCCGCCCGATGTCGACCTCGGCGGCGGCTCCGACAAGGAGACGGCGGCACTGCTGGCACGGATGGCAACGCTGACACCGCAGCAGGTCCGCGTCCTGATGATGTTGTCGGAAGGACTCCTCAACAAACAGATTGCGTACCAGCTCAGCGTTTCTGAGGCCACCGTGAAGGCGCACGTCTCGGCCATTTTGCAAAAGCTCGGCGTCGAAAGCCGGACGCAGGCGGTGATCGCGGCCGCAAAAATCGAAGCCGGCCAGTGGCCGAACAATCTGCCGGCGGAATCCTGAATTCTCGCAAGTTTTATTCGGCGGCGATCCGCAGCGCGCGCCACTGCGCCAGCAATGCGCGCAGCGCCGCCGGCTTGATTGGCTTGTGCAGAAACTGAATGCGCTCGGCACGCGCGGCGTCGCGCACCTCCGGGCTTCGGTCGGCGGTGATCAGGATCGCCGGCAAATCCGCGCCGCAGTGCCCGCGCAGGGCACGAATGGCTTCGATGCCGTTGCCTTCGTCCAGATGGTAGTCGACCAGCAGGCCATTCGGGATCGGCGCTCCGCTGGAAATTTGCGCGAGCGCGCCCGCCAGATCGCCGGCCTTGATGACCGAGCAACCCCACCCCTGCAGCAGCGCTTCCATGCCCTCGAGAATCGCCGGCTCATTATCGATGCACAGCGCGGTCGCGCCGGCAAGCTGTCCGTTTTCGATGGCGGGCTCGTCGAATTGCGCGTGGCGCGGCAAAACGGCGGGCGCGCGCGGCACCGTCACCGAGAAGTGCGAGCCGCGGCCCGGCTCCGATTCGACGGCGACTTCATGCTCGAGCACGCGGCTGATGCGTTCGACGATCGAGAGTCCCAGTCCCAGGCCGCGCGCGATACGGGCACCCTGGTCGAGGCGGTGGAATTCCATGAAGACGTCGCGATGGCGTGCCTTCGGAATGCCGACCCCGGTGTCGTAGACGTCGATGCGCAGCCGGTCGCCCTGGCGACGGCAGCCGACCAGAACGCGGCCCGCCGGCGTGTATTTGATGGCGTTCGACACCAGGTTTTGCAGCAGACGCCGCAGCAGGCGGCGATCGGAGCGCACGGTCTCGGAACACGGCACGAATTGGAGTCTCAATTCCTTTGCGTTTCCGGTCGGCGCGAACTCGACCTCGATCTGCCGCAACAAGTCGTCGATGCGGAAATTCGCCAGCTCCGGGCGCATGGCGCCGGTATCGAGCCGCGAGATATCGAGGAGCGCGCCGAAGATTTCCTCCACGGCTTCGAGCGAGGCATCGATATTGCCGATGAGCTGAGTATCCTCATGCGCGCTGTCGCGGGCGTTCTTTCGCTCGATGAGACTGGTGACGTAAAGACGCGCCGCATTGAGCGGCTGCAGAATGTCGTGGCTGGCGGCTGCCAGAAATTTGGTCTTCGAAATGTTCGCCGCGTCGGCCTCGCCTTTGGCGTGCGCCAATGCGGCGTTGAGCCGTGTCAGTTCCTCGGTGCGCTCGTGCACGCGCCGCTCCAGCGTCTCGTTGGCGCGTTCCAGCGCCTCCGCCGCATTTACGCTCGCCGAGATGTCGGTAAAGGTCGTGACGACGCCGCCGTCCGGCATGCGATTGGCGCGCACCTCGATCACCAGCCCCGGCGTGGCGAATCGTTCAAGGAAAGGCTCGCTGCCCGCGGCGTATCGCTCGATCTGTTCCTGCACGAAGGCCTCGATGCGCGCGGGCGGAACGTCGCCGCGCCGCGCGTTGAACCGCAGGATTTCGTCGAGGCGGATGCCGGCGCGCGTGAGGCTCGGCGGAAGGTCGAGGATTTCGCCGAATTGCCGGTTCCAGCAGATGAGCTGGAAGTCCTTGTCGAACACGGCGATGCCCTGCCGCACGTGATCGAGCGCCGTCTGCAGAATCTCGCGGTTGTACTGGATCGCGGCGCTCGCATCGTCGAGCAACTTGAGCGCCGCTTTGGTCGATACGGTGCGCTTGCGCAGCGCCAGGGACAGGACGAGCCGCGACGACGCGCCGCCGATGGCCGAGGCCAGCACGTGCTCGGCGTGCCGGATCAGCCGGAAATCGGCCTCTTCGTGCGGCTCGAGGCTGATGCGCTGGGTCGTGGCGAAGCTTTCAAAGGCGCTGCGCGTACGCGCGTCGCCGAGATAGCGCGCGACCGTCGCCGTCAGTTCGCCGACGCTGACCGAAGCGCGCCACAGCCGCAAGCTCGGAGCGATCGGCGTCAGATCGGCCGGAACGAACAGATTGGCCTGCAGGCGTTCGATCGAAGACGGCGCATGGGCAAACGAGAACAGAACGTAGCAGGCGACGTTGACGGTCAGGCTCCAGAACACGCCATGCACCAAGGGCGGCAGGTCCACGCCGAACAGGTGCTGCGGCCGAAGCGCCGCGATCGCCCATGGTCCGTCGCTCAGGAAGTGCTGCGCGATGACCCCGATGTCGGCGAAAGTCGGCAGCAGCAGCGTGTAGGCCCAGACCAGGAAGCCGGCCGTCATGCCGGCGATGGCGCCGCGGGCATTGGCGCCGCGCCACAGCAGGCCGCCGAAAAAGGCCGGCGCCAATTGCGCGATCGCCGCGAAGGACAGCAAACCGATCGACGCAAGCTGCGCATCACCGGCGGAGCGGTAGTACATGTAGGCGAGCAGCAAGAGCACGAAGATCGCCAGGCGCCGCACGATCAGCAGCAGCGAGCCCATGTTTTCGCGGCCGGCAAGCGAGGCTTCCCGGCGCTGCAGCACCAGCGGCATGATGATGTCGTTCGACACCATGATCGACAACGCGACCGATTCGACGATCACCATCGCGGTTGCCGCCGAGAGGCCGCCGACGAACGCGATGATCGTGAAGACGCTTGACCCCGCCTTGAGCGGCAGGGCCAGAACGAACATGTCGCTGTCGACCTTGCCGGCGGTAAAAGTGAGGAGGCCTGCAAGCGCAATCGGCACGACGAAGAGGTTGATTGCGACGAGATAGAGCGGAAACAGCCATGCGGCGCGCTTGATTTCGTCCTCGTCGTGATTTTCAACAACCGCCACGTGGAACTGGCGTGGCAGCAGCAGCGTGGCGATGAACGAAAGCAATGTCATCGCTGCAAGCGTCGCGATGTCCGGCTGCTGGGCAAAGATCGCGGCGGTGTGCGGCATCTGCGCCGCGCGTTCGTAGATTGCCGACGGGCCGCCGAACATCCAGAACGTCACGAAAACGCCGACCGCGAGGAAGGCAGTGAGCTTCACGATCGACTCGGTCGCGACCGCGAGCATCAGGCCGTCCTGGTGCTCCGTCGCGTCGATGTGGCGGGTGCCGAACAGCACCGCAAAGGCGGCCATCAGCAGCGCGACAAACAAGGCGAGGTCGCCGAACACCTGGCTGCCGAGATGGGCCGCCGGTGTGAGCTGCGCGATGATCGTCTCCAGCGACGACGACACGGCCTTGAGCTGGAGCGCGATATAGGGAATCGAGCCGATGATCGCGATGCAGGCGACGGTTGCCGCGACCGCCTGGCTCTTGCCGTAGCGGGCGGCGATGAAATCGGCGGCCGATGTGATGTTCTGCGCCTTCGCGAGCCGCACGACGCGGATCAGCAGCGGCGTGCACAGGCCTATCATCAGGGCCGGCCCGACATAGATCGTGAGGAAGTCGAAGCCGGTCTGTGAGGCGAGGCCGACCGAGCCGAAAAAGGTCCACGACGTGCAGTAGATCGCGAGCGAGAGCGGATAGATCAGCAAGCGCGCGCGGCCCTTGCGGCCGAGCCGCCGGACTCGATCGCCGTAGCTCGCCACCAGGAACAGAAGCCCGATGTACCCGAGCGCAACCGCGACAACGGCCCAGCCTTGCAGCATGCCCTAAGCCAGTTCTCAGATGCGACGCTTGGGGGCTCAACCCCCGTCGGACGGGGTTTTACCCCCGGACAGGGCTTCAGGTCCAATGCGGCCGGTTCCCCTGCCGCGCACGAGAGGAGGCCGGAGTCCCGGGCTTCCAGAGGCGTCCGCTCGATCGTGTTCTTGCAAGCTAGCTTGCGCGGCGGATGCCGCCGGCCGCAGACGTCGTCCGCTACTCCGCCGCGATCGCCTGCTCGCGCTTGGCGAGGCCGAGGCGATCCCACACATCGACCAGCGCTTCGGCGAGCGCGTCGATCAGCGCGTCGTCGTGATAGGGCGACGGCGTAATGCGCAGCCGCTCCATGCCGCGCGGCACGGTCGGATAATTGATCGGTTGAATGTAGATGCCGTGCTCGGCGAGCAACATGTCGCTTGCCGCCTTGCATTTCTCCGGATCGCCAACCAGGACGGGCACGATATGCGTCGTACTCGGCATGACGGGCAGCCCGGCTGCATTGAGCACAGATTTGGTGCGCGCCGCGCGCTCCTGATGGCGATCGCGCTCCCACTGCGACGTCTTGAGATGGCGGATCGCGGCGGCCGCTGCGGCGCAAATCGCCGGCGGCAATGCCGTCGTAAAGATGAATCCAGGTGCATAGGAACGCACGGCGTCGATCAAGGTCTTGCTGCCGGTGATGTAGCCACCGAGGCAGCCGAAGGCCTTGGCGAGCGTGCCTTCGATGACGTCGACGCGCTGCGCGGCGTTATCGCGCTCGGTGATGCCGCCGCCGCGCGGGCCGTACATGCCGACGGCATGCACTTCGTCGACATAGGTCATCGCGCCGTAGCGCACGGCGAGGTCGCAGATTGCATTCACCGGCGCCACGTCGCCGTCCATCGAATAGAGACTCTCGAACACGATCAGCTTTGGCCGGTTCGGCTCTGCGGCTTTCAGCAGCTCTTCGAGATGCGCAAGATCGTTGTGCCGCCAGATCTTCTTCTCGGTGCCCGACTGGCGCACGCCCTCGATCATCGAATTATGATTGAGCGCGTCGGAGAGGATCAGACAATTCGGCATCAGCCGCGCGATGGTGGCGATGCCGGTCTCGTTCGACACGTAGCCGGAGGTAAAGAGGAGCGCGGCTTCCTTGCCGTGCAGATCGGCGAGCTCCCGCTCAAGCCCGACCAGCGGATGGTTGGTGCCGGCGATGTTGCGGGTGCCGCCGGCGCCGGTCCCCATGCGCGTTGCGGCGTCGACCATCGCCCCGATCACTTTCGGGTGCTGGGCCATGCCGAGGTAGTCGTTGGAGCACCAGATCACGACCGGCTTCGGCCCGTCGGGGGAATGCCATGTGGCCTGAGGGAACCGGCCTGCGATGCGCTCGAGATCGGCAAAAACGCGGTATCTGCGCTCGTCCCTGAGCCGATCCAGGGCCTGCGCGAAAAAAACGTCGTAATCCATAACAAATGCTCTATGCCGCCTGACGCCCAAGGTTTCTTAGAAGGGTTCTAGGGGGTTTGTCGAGGCTGGATTCGTCGCATTCCAAATCACGGTTCCACGCGCCGGCGTATAAAGGCAGCCGGTACCCGGAATCCTGGAGTTCCGCCGTTTCATTCAAATTCTCAACGGTCATTAATCGCCCGGCAACCGCGCTCTGCTTGAGTCAGCGCGGGAGAACCGGCGTGCATCTACCAGGCTTCAACGCACTCGCGATCGTCCCGCTCCTTTCTATTCTGCCTTGAGCGGACGTTCGCGCTGCCCGCCGCAGTACCGGCCTTATCGACAACGAGCGGCGCCGATGACGACAAGAACCCAGGTTGAAGATGTCCTCGGGCGAAGCCTGCTGGTGGGCATTTTCTCATTGCTCGCGGCGCTTCAGATCACCTCGATCGCCGACTTGTGGCGCGCTCCCGGAGGGTTTGACAGCGCTGCCACCATCATCATTTCCAAGGCCTTCGCACTGATTTTCGTGCTGACGACCGTCTTTCTTACCGTCAAGCGCCTCCCGCCGAAAGGCAGCGCTACGGGCATTGAGCCCCGCGCGACCGCCATTGCCGGAACGTTCATCCTGATGGTGCTTGCTGCGGTGCCGGTCGGCAGAATCACGCCGCCGGTCCATCTGCTGGCGGCTGTCCTGATCGTGACAGGCACGCTTTTTTCGATCTTCTGCCTCTTCTGGCTCGGCCGCTCGTTCTCGGTAATGGCGACCGCTCGACGGCTGGTCGTTCGCGGCCCGTATGCGTTCGTCCGGCATCCGCTGTATGTCGCGGAAGCGGTCACCACGGTCGGCATCATCCTGTCGAACTGGTCCGCGGCTGCTCTCGTGATCGGAATGGCCTGGTGCGTTCTCCAATATCGGCGGTCGATCAACGAGGAAGCCGTTCTGCGCGCCACCTTTCCCGAGTACGATGAATACGCGCGGCGCGTTCCGCGATTTATTCCTGACCTCAAAATGCCGCTATGGAATGTCGTCGCGAGCGCGACGGGACCTTCGGACGGTCTAAATCCGGACCGCTGAGCCGGCTTTTCGACGTGCCGCGCCTTCCCCTGTCGCCCATCTGACCGCGCACCACTTGCATCGGCACCGATGCGGCGGCACAAGCTAATGCCATGAAAAAGGAAACCGTCGGCATCGAGCACGGCCTCACCAACTATGGCGACCGTGATTTTTCCCTCTATTTGCGGCGCTCGTTCGCCCAGTCCATGGGCTATTCCCGCGCGATGCTGTCAAAGCCGGTGGTGGGGATCGCCTACACGCACTCCGGCTTCAACAACTGCCACCGTCACTTTCCCGAACTGCTGGAAGCGGTAAAGCGCGGGGTTCTTTCAGCCGGCGCGCTGCCGCTCGAATTCCCGACCGTCTCGCTCGGCGAGGTCTTTCTGTCGCCGACCAGCCTGAAGTTTCGCAATCTGATGTCCATGGACACGGAAGAAATGATCCGTGCTCAACCGATGGACGCCGTCGTCTTGATGGGAGGGTGCGACAAGACCGTGCCGGCGCAGCTCATGGGCGCCGTGTCCGCCGGGCGTCCGGCGATCGTGCTGGTCGCCGGTCCGATGATGACCGGA
Organism: Pseudolabrys sp.; assembly: GCA_035701545.1. GTDB lineage: Bacteria > Pseudomonadota > Alphaproteobacteria > Rhizobiales > Xanthobacteraceae > Pseudolabrys. The sequence goes on along the minus strand of DASSRW010000248.1, from coordinate 17,933 downwards.
CGCCATCGCGGCGAACGGCTGGGCGCCTGCACCGACTGCCGCCGCTTCTGGGCGCAATACCGCGCCGGCAAGGTCGACGATGAGGAAATTTCGGAAGTGGAGGGGCGCCTCGCGATCACCGCCGGCACCTGCGCCGTCATGGGCACGGCGTCGACGATGGCGTGCCTCGCGGAGGCGCTCGGCATGATCCTGCCGGGCACCGCGGCCATTCCCGCCGTCCACGCCGACCGGCTGCGTGCGGCGGAAGCGACCGGCGCCGCCGCCGTGCGCATGATCAATTCGAAACTCACCCCTGAGCGGATCGTCAACGCAAAGTCCATCGAGAACGCGCTGCGCGTTCTGCTTGCGCTTGGCGGCTCGACCAACGCGGTCATCCATCTGACCGCGATCGCCGGGCGCGCCGGCGTCCGGATATCGCTCGATCAGCTCAACAAGCTTTCGGAGACGACGCCCGTGCTGGTCAATCTGAAGCCGGTCGGCAACGGCTACATGGAAGACTTCTTTGCGGCCGGCGGCATGGGCGCGTTGCTGCGCGAGCTGAAGGACCTTCTGCATCTGGATTGCATCACAGTTACCGGGGAGACGTTGGGGGAGAGACTTGCAGCAAACGCCGATTCAAAAGCCGATTCCTGGGTCGATCGAACGATCATCGCCGAGCGCAACCAGCCGCTCGAACGCCAGGGCGGCCTGATCGCGCTGTTCGGCAACGTCGCGCCGCAGGGCGCGATCCTCAAGCGCTCGGCCGCCGACTCGAAGCTGTTCGAGCACGAGGGAAAAGCGGTCGTCTTCTCCTCGCTCGACGATCTCGCGGCGCGCATCGACGACCCCGGGCTCGACGTCGCGCCTGAAGACATTCTTGTGTTGCAAAACGCCGGGCCGCATTCGGCCGCGGCGATGCCGGAAGCGGGGTATCTTCCCATCCCGAAGAAGCTCGCGGCCAAAGGCGTAAAGGACATGGTGCGCGTTTCGGATGCGCGCATGAGCGGCACGGCATTCGGAACCATCGTTCTGCACGTGACGCCGGATAGCGCGTCGGGTGGGCCGCTTGCGCTTGTGCGGAACGGCGACAGGATCCGCCTGTCGGTGAAACAACGCCGCATCGATCTTGTGGTCGAGGAAGCCGAGCTCAAGCGGCGTGCCGCAGCAGGCAGCCCCCCGGCGCCTGCGCCCGCGCGCGGCTATGCCAAACTTTATGCCGATGAAATCCTCGGCGCCGACGAAGGCTGCGATTTTCGGTTTCTGCGCTCGTCGTGAATTTTATGCGTCGCGAACATTTCGAACCGTCTCGTTTACATCTGTATAGGCCTAACGGGCAATTAACCATCGGTGCCGTGCAAAATTAACGTGACAAACAAAACCTTGCCGTAGTCTCGCAAAGGTCGGGTGCGGCGAACTCCTGATCCGACTCCGGCGGCGCGATGTTAAGAGTATTCAACTGCATCAGCAGTCAGCACGATTGGCCGCTTGTCGTCCTGGCGGGCGCCATTTGTTTTCTGACCTGCATCGCGGCGGTCAATCTCTTCCATCGCGCGCGTGCGGCGAAGGGGCATTCGCGCGGCGTCTGGATTGTGACGGCGGGATGCGCGGCGGGCGTCGGCATCTGGGCCACGCACTTCATCGGCATTCTTGCATTCAATCCGCCGATTCCGATTGCCTATGGCGTGCTCTTGACCGCGGTCTCCCTCGTCGTCGCGATTGCGGTGGTGACCGTTGGCCTCGGCGTTGCCGTGTATGGCGGACGTCGCTGGAGCGCCTCAGCCGGCGGGGTCGTCGTCGGGCTTGGCGTCGCCGTCATGCACTATCTCGGCATGGCGGCGCTGGAAATGTCCGGCACGATCATCTGGTCCACCGACCTGGTGGCGATGTCTGTGCTGATCGGGGTCATCTTCGCGGCCGGTGCGCTTGAGGTGTTGTCGCGCAGCGTTCGCAGCCGCGGACTGATTGCAGGGGCGGCACTTTTGACGTTGTCGATCGTCTCCATGCATTTCATCGGCATGGGCGCAGTCGGCATCATTCCCGACGCAATCAATCGCGTGACTCCTTCATCTTTTTCCGACACCTCGCTGTCGCTCGCTGTCGCGGCGGTTACGGCTTCGGTGCTTGCGATGTGCATTGCCGGTGCGTGGTCCGACCGCCGGATGAAGGACAAGCTCGACGAGCAGAACAGGCTGCTCGATGGCGCTCTCAACAACATGTCGCAGGGCCTTTGCATGTTCGACGCGGACAGCAGGCTCGTCGTCTGGAACCAGCGCTATCTCGACATGTACAGCGTCGATCCTTCGCGCGTCCGTCGCGGGTCGACGGTCCGCGACCTCCTCGACGCGCGGCTCGCCGCCGGCAGCTTTCCACTCGATCCCGCATCCTATGAGAAGGACCTGAGCACGTCGCTGAAGGAAGGCAAGGCGTTTGCGCGAAACGTGGAATTGAGCGATGGCCGCATCATCGCCGTCGTCAATCAGCCGATGGCGGCCGGCGGGTGGGTGGCGACGCACGACGACATCACCGTCAAACAAAAGGCCGAGCGCGAGCTTGAACACACGAGGGCCTTTCTCGACACGATCATCGAAAACGTTCCGTCGCCGATCATCGTGAAATCGGTGCCGAACCTCCGCTGCTTGCTGGTCAACCGCGCCGCCGAAGCGGTCCTCGGCGTCGACCGCAACGCCATCCTCGGCAAGCGTACCGCGGAAATCATGCCGGAAGGCGCGGCGGATGCGATCGAGGCCGAGGATCGCAAAGCTATTGCATCGGACCGCCCGGTCTTCTTCGACGAACATACCATCGTCACGCCCGGCAACGGTCCGCGCGTGGTGACCTCGACGCGCCTGTCAGTGACGGGCCCGGACGGCAACTCACGCTATCTGATCACGATGATCCGCGATCGGACCGTCCGCAAGCAGCACGAAGCCCGGATTGCGCATCTGGCGCACCACGACCCCTTGACCGAACTGCCGAACCGCGCCGCCTTCAACGAATGCCTCGCCGGCATGTTCGAGCAGGCGCAGTTCTCGGAAAACGGTTTTGCCGTCCTGTCCGCCGACCTTGACCGCTTCAAGGAAATCAATGACGTGTTCGGCGGTCTCATCGGCGACGAATTGCTCGGGAAGGTCGCGCACCGCCTGCAGGATGCGTGCGAAGGGGCGTTTCTTGCCCGCGTCGGCGGCGACGAATTCGCCATGATCACGCCGTTCGGCCCGCAGCCGGCGACCGCCGCCGCGCTCGTCGACCGTGTCGTTTCCGCGTTCGCCTCCGAGCTGGAGGTGAAGGGACAGTCGCTCAAGGTAGGGCTTACGATCGGCGCCGCTGTTTTCCCGACCGATGGCGTCGACGCAGCTTCGCTTGTCGCGAACGCGGACGCCGCGCTCCATCGCGCGAAAAACGAATCCCGCGGATCGATCCGGTTCTTTGAAATATCGATGGACAAGCAATTGCGCGAGAAGCGCGTGCTGCAACAGGACCTGCGCACCGCCATCATGCGGGACGAGCTCGAGCTCTATTATCAGCCGCAGGCGAAAATCGGCGGCGGTGTTACCGGCTTTGAGGCTCTGGTGCGCTGGCATCATCCGCGCCTCGGCCTCATTCCGCCGAGCAAATTCATTCCGCTTGCCGAAGAGAGCGGCATGATCTGGGCGCTCGGCCAGTGGATCCTGCGCACGGCATGCCGCGAGGCGGCGGCCTGGCCGCGCCCGCTGGGGATCGCCGTCAACCTGTCGCCCGCGCAATTCCACAACGGCGACCTGACGAACTTCGTGCACGAGACATTGCTGGCGACCGGTCTGCCCGCGAGCCGCCTCGAGCTGGAAATCACGGAAGGCGTGCTGATCGGCGACTTCAGCCGCGCGGTCGCGACCTTGCGCCGCCTCAAGAGCTTCGGCGTGCGCATCGCGATGGACGATTTCGGCACCGGCTATTCTTCATTGTCGTACTTGCAGTCGTTTCCGTTCGACAAGATCAAAATCGACCAGGCTTTCGTCGCAAACCTTGGTCATCGCGAACAGTCGGCCGCGATTATTCGCGCCGTGATCGGGCTTGGACGCGGCCTCAATCTCCCGGTCCTCGCCGAGGGCGTGGAAACCGAGGAGCAGCGCGCATTTCTTGCGGCGGAATCCTGCGACGAGATTCAGGGCTTCCTCGTGGGCAAGCCGCAACCGATCGAATTTTACGCCGAGGCGGTCGGAAGGATGGCGAAGAAGAAGAAAAAGGCACCGATTGCCCGCGCGAGCTGACAGCCTGCATGTCAGTGTGTGGCGAAATTACAACACGCAGCCAGTTACCGCTGCTTAAGTTGGGGATACTCGGGCAACTCGCCTTCACGTCCCACTATATTCGACCCTCAACTAATCGCAGAGGGGGCTCTGCGCGGTCGTCTGGAAGCAGCAGTTGGCGTGATTTCGAGCTCGGCAGCCACCAGGGGCGCGTGAAGTCTGCATATTGAAAATGCCGACACTCAAACAAAAGCTTTTGGGTGGTGTCACAGCCTTGACGCTGGTCGAGACGTCGGCCGCGTTCGCGGCGCCAGCGGCGCCATCGGTGCCATCGTGGACAGGCTTCTACATCGGCGGCCACGTCGGCTACGGCTGGGGCTCGGTCGACGGCGACACCACGCGCACGGTGGTGATCCCGCCGCCCGCGGCGCCGAACTTCTGGGTCCCTACGCCCAATCCGGTGCCCTTCGTTTTTCAGCGCGACATCGATCCGCGCGGATGGCTTGGCGGCGTTCAGGTCGGATACAATTTCCAGTCCGGCGCCATCGTCTACGGACTGGAAACCGACTTCACCTGGACGGGGCAAAAGGATTCCATCTTCCTGAGCGGCGACACGCGGCCCGCATTTTTCAATACCGAAGACTTCTCGTACCGCGAAACGACATCCGCCAGGCTCAAGTACATGGGCACCGTGCGTGGGCGCTTCGGCTACACGGTCGGTCAATTCCTTCCGTACGTGACCGGCGGCTTCGCCTGGGGCCGCATGTCGATGGACACCGACTGGCTGCTCCACCAGTTCAATCAGGTCGCAAACCTTCCGTTCAGCGGTTCTGAATCGCACACGCATGTCGGCTGGACGCTCGGCGCGGGATTCGAATATGCGTTTGCCGAACGCTGGTCCGCGAAAGTCGAATATCTGTTTGTCGACCTCGGCAAGGAGACCTATTTCGCCGGCGTACAGGGCGGAGGTTCCTTTGGATTGCAGGACCACATCGTCCGCGTCGGCATCAATTTCCGACCCTGATCTGCGGCCAGGAGCAAACGCTTGGGCAAAGCGCCTGCGACAGGCGGCGCGCCGGTGGCATTTCATGGATGCACGCGGACGACAGGTTGAGATCGGCGATCATGTGGAGCGCAGGGGCCACGCGGCGCGCAATCTCGTCCTGGTGCATGAGCCCTTTGTTCAGGACCGCGCCGATCTCGAGGCGATCGCGCATGAAATTCACGCGGCGGCGCCGGACATCGAGGTTTTTGTCGCCTCGAACGACACGCGCTCGTCAACGTCGCGCCGGCAAGCCAGCCGGCGGCCGACGCTCGTCTACTCGCCGACGGAGCTGCGCAGCTTTCAGCCCTTGCGCGGCAAAATCTACGCGGGGGCGCTGATCCCAAAACATGTCCAGCTGCGGCGCCTGGCTGAAGCCGGCGTTCCGGTGCCGGATTTTGCCTTGCTGCAAGATAATTTTGAGGTCGATGCGGACCGCTTCGGTCCGGTTGCGATGCTGAAGTCTACCGGATTGACGTCACACGGCCGCGGCATGGAAATGGCGCCGGCTGCGGCGCTGGCGGGATTGCGGTGGCGCGATCATCCGATGATGCGGGCAACGCAGGGCGCGCCGACGATCGTGCAGACGTTTGTCGATACGGGCGAATACCCGTCCCACTACCGCATTCTGACGCTGTTCGGCGAACCGATATTCGGATTTCGCGCGGTCTCGACCGTTCGTCGTCCGTCGCTTGATGCTCCGGCCGAGGCGCTGGCGTCCGGGCCGTTCATGGCCAGGCACGGCCAGCGCCGCCTGATCATTCCGGTCGAGCCGGACGTGCTCGCTCTCGCGCGCAGGACATTTGACGCCATCCCGGAGGTTGCCCTGCATGGCGTCGACATCATCCGTGACGCTGCGACGGGGCGGCTGTTCGTTCTGGAGATCAACCCGGGCGGAAACACGTGGTCGTTTTCGTCGAAATGGGCCGCGCTTTTGAGGACGGAATTGAACGTTTCCGATCTCGCCGCCCACTTCGACGCCTGGAAGACCTGCGCCCGTGTTCTCATCGACCGCACACGCGCGGAGGCGATCTAGTTTTGAGTTGGTTTTCCGCGTGAGCCTCGGCACCCCGACTGCCAAGGCATGCGGCCGCGATTGGCTGCGCGATTGCCCATTTTTGAAGAAAGGGTGCGAGGGCCAATAAGGCCACTCGCACCCGCCCCTGCCACTACCCCCACGCCCTAACTTTCGCGATCATTTAACGAGCCGCGACGAACCCTGTCTTGCGATCGTCAGCCAACGATTTGTTAGTTTTTGCCGCAGATTCTGAATCATTGTTCGGAAATGGTGCTGCCGGAGTGGATTGAACACTCGACCTCCCCCTTACCAAGGGGGTGCTCTACCACTGAGCTACGGCAGCAATGAACCGCGAAGCCGATCCGCGCGCGGCGGAAACTGCCATACGCGACCCGGTGAGGCAAGGAAAGGCGCCTGGCGGCGGCCTTGGCGCGTGCGCGCGCCTGTCGGATAATCGATCCCGTGGCGCGGACACGCAAAGAACAACCGAATTCCAAATCCGCCGCACGAGCCAGGCGCCTGGCGGCGGCCCTGCGGGAAAATCTTCGCCGGCGCAAGGAGCAGGCGCGCGGCCGCGGTTCGCAACCGGGCGGGGCAGGCGATAACGCGAAAAGCGAGACAAAAGGCGGCCGGTAACCATCGGCGCAAAGGGAACCGGATTTCCGCCGCAATCGGGCAGCGAAGGTTCGCCCGATGCGGGCCTTTGCATGCCGCCCGTCGGCGGTCCATAAAGCCGCCGCAGGACAGAGCGGGGCGAGGAGAAATGGATCGCATAAGGATCGTCGGCGGTGAGCGCCTGACCGGGACCATTCCGATCTCCGGCGCCAAGAACGCGACGCTGCCGCTGATGATTGCGAGCCTGCTCACCGAGGGCACGCTGATCCTCGACAACGTGCCGCGCCTGGTTGACGTCATCCAGCTGCAACGCATTCTCGGCAACCACGGCGTCGACATCATGATTGCGGGAAAGCGGCCGGGCGACGCCCCGAACAGCGGGCGCACGTTGCACATTTCCGCCAGGCACATCGTGGACACCACCGCGCCTTACGAGCTTGTGTCCAAGATGCGGGCGAGCTTCTGGGTGCTGGCGCCGCTCGTGGCGCGCATGGGCGAGGCGCGCGTTTCGATGCCGGGCGGCTGCGCCATCGGCACCCGGCCGGTCGATCTCCTGATCATGGCCATGGAAAAGCTCGGCGCGCAGATCGATATCGACGGCGGCTACGTCGTGGCGCGGGCTCCCAAAGGCCTGCGCGGCGGCACCATCGAATTCCCCAAGGTCACCGTCGGCGGCACGCACACCGCGATGATGGCGGCGGCGCTCGCCAAAGGAACGACGGTGATCGAAAACGCCGCGCGCGAGCCGGAGGTCGGCGACGTTGCCGACTGCCTCAACAAGATGGGCGCAAAGGTGTCCGGCGCGGGCAGTCCGCGCATCGTCGTCGAGGGTGTCGCGAGCCTTGCGGGAGCGCGCCATTCCGTCCTCCCCGATCGCATCGAGACCGGCACCTATGCGATGGCGGTGGCGATGGCCGGCGGCGACGTGCTGCTGCAGAACGCGCGGCCCGAATTGTTGCAAGCGGCGCTCGATGTGTTGGGCAAAACCGGCGTAGCGGTAACACCGACCAATGAGGGCATACGCATTGCGCGCAATGGAGCAGATTTGGCGCCCATCGAAGTGACCACCGCGCCGTTTCCCGGCTTTCCGACCGACCTGCAGGCGCAATTGATGGCGCTGATGACGCGCGCCGATGGAATTTCGCACATTACCGAGACCATCTTCGAAAACCGGTTTATGCACGTGCAGGAGCTGGCGCGGTTCGGCGCGCACATTCATCTCGACGGGCAGACCGCCACCATCGAAGGCGTCAGGCGCCTGAAGGGCGCGCCGGTGATGGCGACTGATTTGCGTGCCTCCGTGTCGCTGGTCATCGCGGCGCTTGCGGCCGAAGGCGAGACCATGGTCAACCGCGTCTATCACCTCGATCGCGGGTTCGAGCGGCTTGAAGAAAAGCTGTCACACTGCGGCGCGGTGATCGAACGGTTGAGCGCATAGTCGGGAGGCAACACGTGGCGCACATCAAGGTGCTCAGCGCAGGGGCGGTGCAGCCGATGGTGGAGAGCCTCGGCGCCGAGTTTGAGCGCGAAAGCGGCCACAAGCTCAACATCAATTTCGGCACCGCGGGCGCGTTGCGCGAACGCCTGAAGGCGGGAGAAAAAGCCGACCTCGCCATCTTGTCCGCCGCCGCCATCGAGGCGCTCGAGAAGCTGGGCCTGTTCGTCGCCGGCAGCCGGACCGACGTCGGCCGCACGGTGACCGGCGTGGCGGTTCGCGAAGGCGCGCCGCTTCCCGATATTTCGACGGTCGAGGCTTTCAGGAAGGCGCTGCTCGCGGCGCGCACGGTTTCCTACACCGATCCGAAAGCGGGCGGGTCGTCCGGAAATTTCTTCGCCGGCTTGCTGGAGCGGCTGGGAATCGCGCAAGCCGTGAACGCCAAGGCGCTGTTGCTCGGCCGCGGCTACGAGGTTGCGCAGGCGGTCGCAAACGGCGATGCCGATTTCGGGACCACTTTCGTCAGCGAAATTCTGACCGTGAAAGGCGCCAAGGTGGCCGGTCCGCTGCCGGCGGATATCGCCAACGTGAACACCTACACCGGCGCCGTTCTTGCGGGCAGCGACCAGCAAGCGGCCGCCGTCGCCTTGCTGCGCAAGCTCGTTGATCCCGCCACCCGCGACCGCTGGACGGCCGCCGGCCTGGAGCCGGCGTTCTCGCCCTAGAGGGGTCCCCGACTTGCGCGGCTCTTTCCGCTTTCCTACCTAGGCGGAAACGGAAAGCGCGACGTCATGGACTTGCTCAAGTTCATCGCCCTCGATGAAGAGGACCTGGAGGTGGTCTCGACCCACCTGCAAGACGCGATCGTCAAGGTTTCCGACGTTTTATGGCGCCCCCGCGAAAAACGGGTGGTCATCGCCCTCAACCGGTTCGACTGGGAGGGCGCGCAGGAAGAAATCCCTCACAACCGCCGCCGGCGCGCCGCGCTGCGTTTCGAGCGGGTCATGTCGTGCAGGTGCCGGGGAGTCGACTGCGCCGGCAAGGATCAGGTGCTCAACCTGCTGGCTGTCGAGTTCGCGCAAACTTCGGCCCCCTCCGGCATCGTCACGCTGACATTTTCAGGCGGCGGAGCCATACGGCTGGAAGTCGAATGTCTGGAGGTGGAGCTGGCCGATCTCGGGCCGATCTGGACGACGGCCAATTGCCCGCATCATGCCGCGGGCACAACCGAGCCGCTGAGGCGTTAACGCCGCCTGCGGAATGCCTGAGCAATTATCGGGGCCACCAAGGCCTTCGGTGCGGTGGTTAGCGCCGGTATTCGCGCGTCGTTAGCGCTGTGACCGGGAAAGGGTTGACGCAACCTTTCGCATAACCCATTGACCTGTCACTCGGGCTTGGTCTCCGAGGCAGGACCAATCATGCCGTTTCGGCTGGACAGCAAAGCTGCCGATTTTCCCGCGCGGTTTCGCGCGTTGCTCGCCGTCAAGCGCGAGGCGGCGGCCGATGTCGAGCAGGCGGTCCGCGCGATTATCGACGACGTTAGCGCGCGCGGCGACAAGGCCTTGATCGAACTGACGGCGAAATTCGACCGCGTCGATCTCGATACAAACCAAATGCGTGTGAGCGTGGACGAGATCGCGGCCGCCGCAAAAGCGTGCGATGAAAAAGCGGTCGAGGCGCTCACGCTCGCCCGCGACCGCATCGAAAGCTATCACCGGCGGCAGCTTCCGGCGGACGATCGTTTCACCGACGCGCTGGGCGTCGAAATGGGCGGACGCTGGACCGCAATCGACGCCGTTGGACTTTACGTTCCGGGCGGCACCGCCGCTTATCCCTCGTCCGTGCTGATGAATGCCGTGCCGGCGAAGGTCGCCGGCGTGCGGCGTCTGGCCATGGTGGTGCCCTCGCCCGAGGGTAGGCTCAATCCGCTGGTGCTCGCGGCGGCCGATCTTGCGGGAGTCGACGAGATCTACCGAGTCGGCGGCGCGCAGGCGATTGCCGCGCTTGCCTGCGGCACCGAGTCCATTGCGCCGGTGGACAAGATTGTTGGTCCGGGCAACGCCTATGTCGCGGCGGCGAAACGAATGGTGTTCGGCAAGGTCGGCATCGACATGATCGCCGGCCCGTCGGAGGTGCTGATTGTTGCCGACAGGACCGGCAATGCAGACTGGATCGCCGCCGACCTGCTGGCGCAAGCCGAGCATGACGCCAGCGCCCAATCCATTCTGATTACCGACAGCGTCGAGCTCGCGGACGAGGTGGAAAGTGCGGTTGACGCGCAATTGAAAACGCTGCCGCGCGCGGCCGTGGCTCAAGCGTCCTGGCGCGACTTCGGCGCCACGATCCTCGTCCCGAAGCTGGACGATGCCGTTGCCCTCGTGGACCGCCTTGCGCCCGAACATCTCGAGATCGTCGCCGCCGACGCGGAGACGCTCACCGCCCGCATCCGCAACGCGGGCGCAATCTTCATCGGCGCGCATACGCCCGAGGCGATCGGCGACTACGTCGCGGGCTCCAACCACGTGCTGCCGACCGCGCGCTCCGCGCGCTTTTCCTCCGGGCTCGGCGTTCTCGACTTCATGAAACGCACGTCGCTGCTCAAATGCGGCCCGGAGCAGCTGCGGGCGCTCGGCCCGGCTGCTATCGCGCTCGCCGAAGCCGAGGGCCTGGCCGCTCACGCCCGGTCGGTCGCCATCCGACTCAACAAGCGATGAGCCGCGCGAAAGCACCGCCCAAACCCGCCAAGCGTCTCGTCGGCGTCAAGCTGGACGAGAAGTCGATCGGCCGCTCCAATCCGGACGTCGAGCACGAGCGCGAAGTCGCAATCTACGATCTGCTCGAACAGAATTCATTTGCCCCGCTCGGTCCCGCGGGCGGACCCTACGTGCTTCATCTCAGCATTTCGGGGAATCGCCTCCTTTTCGATATCCGCCAGGAGGACGGGACGCCGGTCGTCAAGCATTTCTTTTCGCTGTCGCCGCTGCGCCGGATCGTCAAGGATTACTACCTGATCTGCGACAGCTACTATCAGGCGATCCGCACCGCGACTCCGGACAAGATCGAGGCGCTCGATATGGGCCGGCGTGCCGTTCACAATGACGGCTCGACGATTCTGATGGAGCGGCTCAAGGGCAAGGTGGAGATCGATATCGACACCGCCCGCCGCCTGTTCACCCTGGTCTGCGTGCTGCACTGGAAGGGCTGACCCCGATGGCTGCGCCGGAGCGTCCATCGGCTCCGCACGCGGTGCTGTTCGCGTGCGGGCTCAATGCCGTGCGCTCGCCAATGGCCGCCGGCCTGTTTCAGCAGATGATCGGAAAGGCCATTCTCTCGGCGTCCGCGGGTGTGCAGAAGGGTGAGCTCGATCCGTTTGCCGTCGCCGCGATGAACGAGATCGGAATCGATATTGCGCGCCACAAGCCGATCACATTCGAGGAACTGGCCGATCTCGGCGAGCTCAATTTCGATCTGATCGTGACGTTGTCGCCGCCCGCGCATCACCGCGCGCTCGAGCTGACCCGGTCCGGCACGGCCAAGGTCGAATATTGGCCGACCATCGACCCGACCGGCGTTGAAGGCAACCGCGAACAGCGGCTGAACGCCTACCGCGAATTGCGCGATCAGCTGGTAACGCGAATACAGGAAAGGTTCGGAACGCGGCCGGCCGGCAACGAGTAGCCGTTATGCGGCGGCGCCGGTCACGCGCGCGACTTCGTTCAGCAGGGCCTCGGGCCGGAACGGCTTGTAGAGCGTCGAAACGGCGCCGGCCTCGGCCGCCATGCTGTTGAAATCCGGCATCTCGGGACAGATGCCGCTGCCGGCGAGCATGAATCCCGATGCCGCGATCATTGGAAGTTTGGGGTTCGATTGACGGATCGCGGTGATGACCTGGAGCCCGTCCATGTCGGGCATGAACAGGTCGACGATGGCGACATCGAACGGGCGCGACCGGGCGATCTCGATTCCGGCTTTTCCGTTTTCGGCGAGGACCACGTCGTGCCCCTTCGCGCTCAGCAGGATTCGCGCCGTCTCGCGAACCAGCCTGTCGTCGTCGATGACGAGAACGCGTGGCATCGTACGCACTCCGCTCACGACCGGACCGTCCGCAGTGCACCGGCCGGCCGAACTGTTTTTTTGGCAGCCATTCGTGAACGCTTGCTTACCGCCGGTTGCGAAAAGTCAATGCGGGCCGGCCGCTTCGGGCGTCGCGACGCTGTGCTGCGCCGCGAGGGCCTGCCGAACCATGCGCGCGAGGTCCGATTTTCGGTAGGGCTTGGGTAAAAGCAAAACGCCGCGCGCAAGCCTGCCATGATGAATTGCCGCGTCCTGTGTGTAGCCCGATGTGAACAAGACCTTAAGCGAAGGACGATGTTTTGACGCTTCTTCCGCCAGTTGTCGTCCGTTCATCGGCCCCGGCATGACAAGGTCCGTGAACAGCAGGTCGAATTGGTCGCCGGACTGGATCTTGGCCAACGCTTCCTGCGCATTGGCGGCCGCGATGGTGGTGTAGCCGAGGCTCTTGAGCTGCGTGGTGACGGAGACCTGGACCGCGGGATCGTCTTCGACGACCAGGATCGTTTCCCTGCCGACGTCGAGCGGGGCCGCCGTGATGTCAGTTGCGGCGCCCATATCCCTGTCGGCACGCGGCAGATAGATCTTGAACGTCGTGCCCTGTCCTTCTTCGCTGTAGAGCTTGATGTGCCCGCCTGATTGCTTGACGAAGCCGTAGATCATCGCAAGACCGAGGCCGGTTCCTTTGCCGATTTCCTTCGTGGTGAAAAACGGCTCGAATATTTTTTCGTGCAATGCGACCGGGATGCCCGGACCGGTGTCGCTCACCGCGAACATGACGTAGGGCCCGGCGGTCACCTCGCTGTGCTGGCTGGCGTAGTCCTCGTCCAGGAACACGTTGGCTGTTTCGAAGGTCAGCTTGCCGCCATCCTCCATGGCGTCGCGCGCATTCACCGCAAGGTTCAGGATCGCGGTGACTAGTTGCGCCGGATCGACCAGGGCCGGCCAGGCGTCGGGATTGAGCTTCCATTCGACTTCGATCTGCTCACCCAGCGTCGGGCGCAGCAGGCTTGCAGCCTGCTGCGCAACTTCATTGACGTTCGTCTTCTGCGGCTGCAGCGGCTGCTTGCGTGCAAAAGCCAGCAGATGCGCGGTGAGCTCCGCGCCGCGGTCGGCCGCCTGGCCGATGAGCTTGGCGATCGCGGCAAGTTCCGGCCGGTCGGCGACGCCTCCGGCGAGAATATCGATCGTGCCGGTGATGACCGTGAGAATGTTGTTGAAGTCGTGGGCGACGCCGCCGGTCAGTTGGCCGATCGCGTCCATCTTTTGCGCATGACGCAGCTGCTGCTCGAGCTGCTTGCTTTCCGTGATGTCGGTCAGCGCATAGGCCACCGCATTGACGCCGTTCGGGCCGCGCATTGCGGCGGCGTCGAAGCTGATGTCGACGATCTTGCCGTCCTTGCGCCGCCGCTGCACCCGGATGTCGCGCAAGGTCTCGCCGGCCATCGCGCGCGCGAACAGCTTGTCGTACTCGGCCTCCGGCTCGGACCCGGGGGGAACGAGCGCGTAGGGGCGGCCGAGGACCTCCTCGGCCTTGTAGCCGAAGATCTTTTCCGCGGCGCGGCTCCACACGGTCACAGTCCGGTCGGCGGCGAGGCACAGGATCGCCACCGGCGATGCGTCGATCACCGCGCTCAGCATTTCCTTCGAAGCGCGTTCGGCGGCGGCAAGGCGCTTCTGCTCGCTCGTGTCGCGCCCGATAAAGAAGTGAAGTTGCTCGGACTCGGACCAGACGCCGGTCCAGGTCAGCGTCACCGCGTGGCCGTCCTTGTGGACATAGCGCGATTCGAAGTTTCGCGTTTCGCGGCCGCGCCGCGCAAGCCGCATCTCGTTGCGCGTCGATTCCAGATCGCCGGGATGGATGAAGTCGATGCCGATATGGCCGACCATCTCCTCGGGACGATAGCCCAGGATTGCTTGCGCGCTCGGACTTACGCGAACAAATTGCCCGCGCCGGTCGGTCACCAGAATCAGGTCGAGAGAGGTGTCGAAAATGCTGCGCAGCAGAGCAAGCTCGCGCGCCGATTCGAATTGATGGCTGCGCGCCAGCGCCGAGGCGTGTATCTCGCGGATGACGAGGGCGAAAGCCAGGGCGACGGTGACGAGCAACCCGGCCGCCAGGAAATCATAGCGCTGATACCAGAAGCTGACCGCGCACGTGAGCTGCACGACGATCAGCAAGCCGAACAGGAAGGCGGGAGCGCCGGCAAACAGCCGGTCGGGGGCGGTTTTGGCGAGCGGGGCGGAGAAACTCGGAGCCTGCATTGTGCCTCGCGACCCGGCCCGTCACGGCCGGCAGCCCGAATACGCGGCGCAACAGATACGGCCGAATCAACAAGCTAATCTTGCCCGATTTGATCGAGTTGAAGCGATTTTTTAGGGGCTTCACAGGGCGCGGAGGCGCCGCCCTCGGCATCCGCCGAACCGCAACAGCGCTCGGTTGTGAAAAACCGCGCCTTCCGGTAGTGACTTGTAATTGCGCGTCCTGGCCTCGTTTTCTGCGTTCCCGTCACGCCCCAACCTGCGCCCATCCATGATCGGCCGGCCCAAATTCGTCCTCGCCTCAGGTTCGCCGCGGCGGCTCGCGCTGCTCAACCAGGCCGGAATCGAGCCCGACGCGCTCAGGCCGGCGGACATCGATGAAACGCCGAAGCGCGGCGAACTGCCGCGCGCCTATGCCAACCGCCTCGCGCATACCAAAGCGGAGACAGCGCTGGCGTCGGTCAAGCTCGACGATGAGCTGCGCGGCGCGTTTATTCTCGGCGCCGATACGGTGGTGGCGGTTGGCCGGCGTATTCTGCCGAAGGCCAATCTGATGGATGAAGCGGCGCAATGTCTGCGGCTGCTCTCCGGGCGCAATCACCGCGTCTATACCGCGATCTGCCTGGTGACGCCGAAGGAGGCGTTCCGCCAGCGGCTGGTCGAAACGCGGGTCCGCTTCAAGCGCCTGTCCAACGAGGATATCGAATCCTATCTCGCCTCCGGCGAATGGCAGGGCAAGGCCGGCGGCTATGCCGCGCAAGGGATCGCCGGCAGCTTCGTGGTGAAGATCGTGGGCTCGTACTCGAACGTCGTCGGCCTGCCGCTTTATGAGTCGGTGGCGCTGCTCGGCGGCGAGGGCTATCCGATCCGGCTCGGCTGGCTCAATGCGATGTAGGCGTCGCGATGAATATCGCGCGATGGCTTGAAAGTACGGGAAAGGCTTATCCGAGCTTGCCGGCAATCGGCCGCGGCTCCCGCGTCGAGCACGACTACGGCGCGCTTGCCGCGCGCGTTGCACGGATTGGCGGGGCGTTGCGCAATGTGTTGTCGCTGCGGCCGGGCGATCGCGTCGCCATCGTTGCCCGCAACTGTCCGGAATATGTCGAGCTGCTGTTTGCCATCTGGCACGCCGGGCTGGCGGCGGTGCCGGCGAACGCGAAGCTGCATGGCGCCGAGCTCGGTTACATCATCGAGCATTCAGGCGCCCGCGTGTGCTTTGCCTCGAGCGGGATCGATGCGGCGATCGCGCCGCACGCACCGAAAAGCCTCGAGCATCTCATTCAGATCGGCGGTTCACGTTATCGCTCGCTTCTCGATGCTGATGCGATCCGTGTAGCCCCGCGCGAAGCGGGCGATCTCGCGTGGCTTTTCTACACCTCCGGCACCACGGGCCGGCCGAAGGGCGCGATGCTCAGCCACCGCTCGCTGAAAGAGGCAACCTATGCCTACGTCGCCGAGGTCGATCCGGTGAGCGCAGGCGATGCGATCCTGCACGGCGCGCCGATGAGCCACGGCTCCGGCATCTACATCATGGCGCATGTCGCGCTTGGCGGCATCAACGTCGTGCCCGAATCGGGCGGCTTCGAGCCGGACGAAATCTTTGCGCTGATATCGCGCTGGCCGCGCGCCTCGATGTTCGCCGCGCCGACGATGATCAAGCGGCTGGTTGACAGCCGCGCGGACTGCAATGCGGAGCACATCCGCACGCTGATCTGGGGCGGCGCGCCGATGTATGTCGAAGATGCGCTCAAGGCGCTCGGCCGTTTCGGCCCGTGCCTTGCGCAGATCTACGGCCAGGGCGAATGCCCGATGACGATCACGGCCTTGTCGAAGGCGGATGTCGCCGGCCATAACCACCCGCGCTGGCGCGAGCGGCTCGCCTCCGCTGGACGGCCTTATGCATGTGTCGACGTGGTCGTCGCAGATGAAAAAGGAAAGCCGCTTCCGGCTGGGGAAACCGGCGAAATCCTCTGCGGCGGCGACGTGCTTATGAATGGATACTGGGACAATCCGCAGGCAAGCGCGGAGGCGCTAAAAGGCGGCCTGCTTCATACCGGCGATGTCGGTGTGTTCGATGCCGACGGCTATCTGACCCTCAAGGATCGCTCCAAGGACCTGATCATTTCAGGCGGTGCCAATATCTATCCGCGCGAAGTCGAAGAAGTGCTGCTGATGCACGAGCGGGTGCGCGAGGTCTCGGTCATTGGCCGGCCGGACCCGGAATGGGGTGAAATCGTTGTCGCCTATGTCACCGGCAGCGCGGATGCGGCGGAGCTCGACGCGCTTTGCCTCTCACGAATCGCGCGCTTCAAGCGTCCGAAGGACTATGTGTTTGTCGACGCCTTGCCGAAAAACAATTACGGCAAGATACTCAAGACCGAGTTGCGCTCCCGCGACGCGGAGCGGGCCAGGAAGAAGGTGTGATTGGCGGCCGTCCGGATGTTATTCTCAGGCCCATACGGTGTGCGGGACAGTTGCGTGAACGATACCCTCAAGCAAGCTCCCTCGAAATCCTGTCCGATCTGCGGCAAGCCCGCGGACGAAAAATTCCGTCCGTTCTGCTCCAGGCGCTGCGCCGATGTCGATCTCAACCGCTGGCTTTCCGGCGCCTATGCCATTCCGGTCAAGGAGGCCGAGGATGAAGACGGCGAACGCGAGACGCCGAAGCCGTCGGATGATGCCGCATGAACGCGCCTGTCAACGCCCCCGTTTGGCCGGACGAGATATTTGCCGCGCTTCAGCGCGCCGGCGTTCGCCAGGTCGGCTACGTGCCGGATGCCGGCCACTCGCGGCTGATCGAGCGCTGCCGCGCGGATGAGAAAATCCACGCGGTGGCGCTGACCACGGAAGAAGAAGGTATCGCGCTCGCCGCCGGCGCCTGGCTCGGCGGAGAGCGCTGCGTGCTTCTCATGCAGTCGAGCGGCGTCGGCAATTGCATCAACATGCTCTCGCTGATCCGCACCTGCAAATTCCCGATGCTGATGCTGGTGACCATGCGCGGCGAATGGGAAGAGTTCAACCCATGGCAGGTGCCGATGGGCTCGATCGTCGAGCCGGTGCTCAAGTTGTGCGACGCGGACGTGCTCCGCGTGCGCAAGCCGGAGGACGTTGCGCCGGCGGTTGAGCGCGCACTTCACCAAGTGTTCGGCGAGGGTCGCATCGTCGCCGTGCTGCTGTCGCAGGAATTGATCGGCAAGAAAGTGTGGGTCAAATGACGCTGCAACGCCGCGCTGCCATGGCGACGCTGCTCAAGGACCGCAAGGACGATCTGCTGGTCGTTCCCGG
>DASSRW010000247.1:0-58471 GCA_035701545.1 Pseudolabrys sp. | reverse complement strand
TTCTGCTCGGTCTGCAAATCCTGAATACTGATCCCGGCAAGGCCAAAGAGATCGCGATGCGATGGCTGGCGCGGCTTGGCCTTGCCGGCCACGAGAACGACTATCCGCATGCGTTGTCGGGCGGCATGCGCCAGCGCGTGTCGATCGCGCGGGCCTTCGCCGTCGATCCGGAAATCCTGCTCTGTGACGAGCCGTTCTCCTCGCTCGACGAGATGACCGCGCGCGACCTGCGCGCCGAGTTCGTGCGGCTGGTGCGGCAGAACGGCAAGACCGCCGTCTTCATCACGCACCAGATCAACGAGGCGATGGAGATCGGCGATCGCGTGCTGGTATTCCATCGGCCGGCGCGCATCGCCTACGAAGCGCAGATCGCGAACAAGGCCGGCGATGCGGATCGGCAAAATATCCGCGATGAAATCCTGCGCGTTCTTTCACTCGAAAGCGCCCCCGCATGAGCAACGGCGATCCGCTCGACACCCCGTTCTGGACGTTCAGCCTCGCGGTCTACGGCAGCCCGGGCGTGGCGGCGGAATGCCTCGCACTCCAGGATCGCTACGAGCTCGATGTCAATCTGTTGCTGCTTGCCGCCTATGCGGGCGCGGCCGACGGCGTCACGCTTGCGATTGATGATATTTCCGCCGCTTTCGAGACGATCGCGCAATGGCACAGCGACGTGGTGCGCTCGCTGCGCGAAGCGCGCCGCGCGCTCAAACCCATGAGCGAAGACCAGGGCGATCCGCTGCGGGCGGCCGCTTCCGCGCTGCGCACGCAGACCCAGAAGGCGGAGATCGAGGCGGAACGCGTCGAGCAGGCGATGCTCTGGGCGTGGATGCAGCGGCATCTCCCGAAACGGCCGCACGGCGACCGCGGCGCGGCGCTGGCTGCCAACCTCACCGCCGTGCTCGCGTTCTATCGCGCCGAGGCCGACGCGGAGCAGGCAACGCCGAACTTGCGCGAAGCGGCACTAAGGTGCTCGGCGGACACGCAACGATAGCGTCATGCGCGGGCCTGACCCGCGCATCCAGCTTTTCGCAAAATGATGGATTGCCGGGTCAAGCCCGGCAATGACGAAGAGCGCTCTACCCTTTCCCGTTGCTATCTCCCTCCGGGCGGAACTTCGTTTCCGGCTTGATGCCCTTGCGGCGCTGCTTCGCGCTGATCCGGCCATTGTCGAGGTAGCGCCCTTCCGCCGCGCGTTTGGCCGCCTCGTCCCATTGCGGCAGCCAGTCGCCGAGCGAATAGCCGAACCATGGCGACTGCGGCCGCAACGGACCCAAATCGAGCTCCTGCCAGATCGCCTTGGCGCGCTCCATGTATGCCTTTTTCGGCAACGCCAGCGGCGGCAGATCGGCTTTCATGGTGGCGTCCATCAGCAGCGTCGAGTCTTCCTCGTTGTCGTGCTCGCGCTTGGGTCCATGCCCTTGCCCGCGGTGCGGCACCACCTGCACGTCCTCGACCGGGTTCATGCGATAGGCCATCGCCCAAAGCAGCGCGTCGGCATTGTCGACATCGATGTCTTCATTGACGGCAATGCAGATCTTGCCGCAATCGCCCTTGAAGAAGGCGGCGCCGTGCAGCGCGCGCCAGACTTCGGTGCGCGATGTTCCCTTCTCCAGCGTTACGACGGTCACGCGCAGCAAACCGGTGAGCGGCTCGTGCAGCGCGACCTTCTTGACGCCGCGGATACCGAGCGTGTTGCGCAGATGCGCGGTAAACAGCGGCTCGTAGGCGACACGCTTGATGACGCTCGATTCCGACGGCGCGACCTGGCTGATGTAAGACGGGATGACCGGATTTTTCCGATGCGTGATCGCCGTCACCCGCATCGGCATGTTGAATTCTTCGAGCGCGACGTGGCCGTGCGATTCGCCGAACGGCGCTTCGGGCTCGAGATATTCGGTGTCGATCAATCCTTCGATCACGAGTTCCGACTCGGCGGGAATTGTCAGATCGACCGTGCGCGCGCGCGCGATGTTGATCGGCCCGCCGGCAAGCCCGCCGGCAACCGTCAGCTCGTCAACGCCGATCGGCAGCTTCTGCGGGCCCATGAAGGCAACAAAAGGCGGGCAGCCGAGCACGATGACGCACGGCATCGGCTCGCCGCGCTTCTGATATTTCAGGTAGTGCTGGTAGCCGCCGGCGCCGCCGACGCGAGTCGCCATGCGCACCACGAGACGATCGGGCGCCTTCAGCGCGGCGCGATAGGTACCCATGTTCTGCACGCCGGTTTCCGGATCGCGCGTGATGACATTAGTTGCCGTCAGCGTCGGCGCACTGTCGAAGCCCGGCGTCGAGATCGGGATCGGCAGCTTGTCGAGGCCGTTGCCCTCCTGCTTGAGCGCATCGCCTTCAATGATGACTTCGTGGCAGACGGCGTCGTTCACCAGCCGCGGCTCGACCGGATTGGCGATCGCGCGATCCCACTTCGCCTGGATCTGATCGAGCGCCGCGTTCATGCCGACGCTGTAGATGGTCGGATTGGCCGCCACCGCGCCGACGACGACCGGAATATCGTATTTGCGGCCGAGGCCGTCGGTGATGTTGGTGAACAGGAACGCCTTGCGGTCCGCCTCTTCCATCCCGCCGACGAACTGCCAGCGCACCAGCGGATGCATTTCCGCATCCTTGTCGATCTTGCGGTCGATGCGGCGCAGCAGCCCGCGCTTTTCCAGTTCGGCAATGTGTTCGTGCAGGTCGGGATAGCTTCGCGGCGCAGCGGACATTCCAAATCCTACTCTTCATTTCCATTAGACGGCGGGTGGCGCCATCGCTTTACCAGCCCGCTGTCGATGTCGAACAGATCGAGGCAGCGGCCGACCGTCTGGTTGATGATGTCGTCGATCGACTTCGGCTGATGATAGAAGGCGGGCACCGGCGGCATGATGATGGCGCCGTTCTCGGTCGCGGCGAGCATGCTTTTCAGATGGCCCGCGTGCAGCGGCGTCTCGCGCACCATCAGCACGAGGCGCCGCCGCTCCTTCAGGATCACGTCGGCGGCGCGACTCAGGAGATTGTCGGTCGTGCCGTAGGCAATCTCCGACAGCGTGCGGATCGAGCACGGCGCGATGACCATGCCGCGCGTCCTGAACGAGCCGCTCGATATCGATGCGCCCACGTCGCCATTGGGATAGGCGACGGTTGCCAGTTCGCGCACGTCGTTGGCGCTGAGGCCCGCCTCTTCCTTCAGCGTCAGCGTTGCGGATTTCGAAATGACGAGATGGGTCGGAATGTCGAGGTCGCGCAGCGCCTGCAACAGCCGCACGCCATAGACCGCGCCGGACGCGCCGCTGATGCCAACGATGAGAGGTAACGCCATGCCGCGGCCCCTGCCCTGATCCATGCCGGTCCCTAGCATAAATGCTGCGCTCCGCGGACACTATCTGCCGGGCGAAAACCCCTTGGTTTTAACGATTTAGGGCGGTTCAGGCCTGGACCGCGGCGGCCCTTGCCCGCGCGCGCAGTTGGCCGGCAAAGACCTGGCCCAGCATCACCAGCACAGGGCCTGCCGGGTCTGCCTCGGCGAGCCTGACCGGAAGCTCCGCGACAAAGGCTGCGATGACCTGCTGATCGGGGCGCGTCGCGCGCGTGACGGCGACCGCCGGCGTTTGCGGGTCGAGCCCCTGCGCGACCGCCTTCTCGATGAGCGCCGAGAGGGTGCGCACCGGCATGTAAATCGCTGTGGTGGTCGCGGTGTCGGCGAGACTTGTCCAGTCGATATCGGAAGGCAGCGCGCCGTTCCTCGCATGGCCCGTGACGTATTGCAGACGGCGGGCGTGATCGCGGTCTGTGAGAGGCACGCCAAGCCGAGCCGCCGCACCTTGCGCCGCGGTAATACCGGGCACGATTTCGACCGCGATGCCGGCGCCGCGGCAGGCCGCGATCTCCTCGCCCGCGCGCGCGAAGATCAGCGGATCGCCGCCTTTCAGGCGCACGACGCGCTTGCCGGATTTGGCGAGATTGACCATCAGCGCGTTGATGTCGTCCTGCCTGCAAGACGGGCCGTAGCCGGTCTTGCCGACCAGCATCTTCTTTGCCTCGCGGCGCGCGAAATCGAGCACGTCGCCTGAAACAAGATCGTCGAACAGGATCACGTCGGCGGATTGCAGCGCGCGCACCGCGCGCAGCGTCAGCAGTTCGGGATCGCCCGGCCCGGCCCCGACCAGCGTGACCGAGCCGCTTTCGACTGCCATACCAAGCCCGCGCACCTCGGCTAGGAAATGCAGGAAATCGTTGTCGGTCGGCGCGCGATCGGGATGGGTCACCGCATGCGCGGTGAACACGTGCCAGAACCTGCGCCGCGCGGCGAATGAAAGCTCGGTCATTTTCAGCATCGCGCGCCAGCGCGCCGCAGCCCTGGCCCACAGGGCGAAGCCTTGCGGCAGCAGGGCTTCGAGCCTGGCGCGGATCGCCTGCGCGAACACAGGCGCGGCGCCGTCGGTCGAAATGCCGATCACCAGCGGCGACCGGTTGACGATCGAGCCGAAGGAGAAATCGCAGAACGCGGGCTTGTCGATCACGTTGACCGGCACGCCGCCTGCGCGCGCCACGGCTGCAAATTTTTCTGCATCGCCGTCCTCGCTAAAGGAGCCGACAGCGATCGCCGCTTGAGCTAAATCGGTCGGCACCCATTTGCGCCGGTGTATGACGATCCCGCCGCGCGGCGGATCGCACGCAACGAGCAGCATTTCGTCCGATGGCCGTTCGGCGAAAACATCGACGCTCGCACCCGCCGCCGATAACAGCTCCGCTTTCCATGCCGCAGCGGCATTGCCGCCCGCAATCACCGCGCGCTTGCCGTCGAGCGCGAAAAAGACCGGCAAACGGGCCAGTGATTCCATTCGCGCGGGCCGAGCTTCGAACGGGCGGCGCTGGCTCATGCCGTCCTCCGTGCGCCCGCGTCTTTGTGGAAGTCGAGGCCGTTCACGGTCCTCGCGATGAAACCCGCGCGGATGGTGAAGTCCCCGAACCGCTCACCTTTCTGCCGCTCCCTCGCGTAGGCCGCGAAGACGGGATCGAGCGCAGCGACGATGCCATCGCCGTCGAGGTCCTCGGCGAACAGCTTGCCCATGCGCGAACCGTCAAAGGCGGCGCCGAGATAGAGATTGTAGCGGTCGGGTCCTTTGCCGACCAAGCCGATCTCGGCGATGTAGGGCCGCGCGCAGCCGTTGGGGCAACCGGTCATGCGCAGCGTGATGTCCTCATCGGCAAGGCCATGGATGGCGAGCCGCTCCTCGAGGCGCGTGATGAGGCCCGGCAGATAACGCTCGCTTTCGGCCAGTGCCAGGCCGCACGTCGGCAATGCGACGCATGCCATCGAATTGCGGCGCAGCGCGGTGGCGTTTCCCGCCATGCGATGTTCGGCGACGAGTTTCTCGATCGTCTCTCTGCTCTCTTTCGCAACGTTGGCGATGATGAGGTTCTGATTCGGCGTGATGCGGATTTCTCCGTCGTGTGCTTCGGCGATCCGGCGCATGCCAGTGAGGAGCCGGCGTCCATCGGGGAAATCACGCAGCCTCCCGTTTTCGACAAACAGCGTCAGGTGATGCTTGCCGTTCTCGCCTTCCGTCCAGCCGTAGCGGTCGCCGTTCGACGTGAAGAGAAAGGGCCGAGCCTGCTCCAGCGGCCTGCCGGCGCGTTTGGCGATCTCGGCGCGGAAGGCATCGGCGCCGTGGTCGTCGAGCGTATATTTCAGCCGCGCGTGCTTGCGGTTGGAACGGTCGCCCCAGTCGCGCTGGATGGTGCAGACGGCTTCGGCAACAGCAAACAGGTCTTCCGCGCGGCAGAAGCCGAGCACGTCGCCGGTACGCGGATAGGTTTCCGGCTCGCCGTGCGTCATGCCCATGCCGCCGCCGACGGCGACGTCCCAGCCTTCGATGGTGTTCTTCCGGCCGACAATGGCGATGAAGCCGAGGTCCTGCGCGAACACGTCGATGTCATTCGACGGCGGCACGGCAAAGCCGATCTTGAATTTGCGCGGCATGTAGGTCTTGCCGTAGATCGTCTCGACGTTCTCGCGCTCGCCCTCGCCTGCGACTTTCTTGCCGTCGAGAAAAATCTCGTAGTAGGCGTGCGTCTTCGGCTTGAAGTGCAGCGAGGTGCGGCGGGCGATGTCGTAAACCTCGGCGTGGATTTTCGACTGATGCGGGTTCGACACCGCCATCACGCCGCGCGTGTCATCGCCGCAGGCCGCAATCGTATCCAGCGCGACCTGGTTGATGCGTTTCAGTACGGTCTTGACGTTGAACTTCAAGACGCCGTGCATCTGGAACGTCTGCCGCGTGGTCAGCCGCAGCGTGTCGCCGGCATAGGTGCGCGCGACCTCATCGAGCGCGAGCCATTGCTGCGGCGTGATGACGCCGCCCGGCAGACGGATGCGGATCATGAAGCCGAAGGCCTTCTCCAGCTTCTTTTTCGTGCGCTCCGGCCGCAGGTCGCGGTTGTCCTGCAGATACATGCCGTGGAATTTCAGGAGCTGGGCGCTGTCCTCGCTCACGCCGCCGGTCAAGGGGTCGGCCATGTCTTCGGCGAGGTTGCCGCGCAAATAGCGGCTGCGCGCCTTCAGATGCTCCATCGAAGAGAGTTCTTTATCGGGCACTGAGAGTTCTCCAGCACTCAGCCTGTCATCGTCCTCGAAAGCGGACGATCCAGTAACCCCTTTCGTCGCAACCAGATGCGACTGCGATTACTGGATGCCCCGCTTGCGCGGGGCATGACGACGGAGATGTCAATACGTATCCGTCAGATACCGCTTCTCGCGCTCGAGCGAGGCGACCGCCTGCTCGGCCGCTTCCGGCGCAAGGCCTTTCACATCCGCAAAGGCGCGCACCAGCGTCGCCCGCACATCCTTGGCCATCGACTTGGCGTCGCCGCAGACATAGAACGTGGCGCCGCCGTCGAGCCACGCGATCAGATCGCGGCGCTGCTCCCACATCCTGTGCTGCACGTAAACCTTTTCCGGTGTGTCGCGCGAGAAGGCGACATCCATGCGCGTGAGCGCCCCGTCTTTGAGCGCCTCCTGCCAGTCGAGCTGATAAAGGAAATCGTGCGTGAACTGGCGGTCACCGAAGAACAGCCAGCTTCGACCCGTGGCTTCGGTCGCACGACGCTCCTGCACGAAGGCGCGGAACGGCGCGACACCGGTGCCGGGTCCGACCATGATGATGTCGCGATCTGGCGCCGGCAGCGCGAAGTGCCGGTTCGGTCTGAGCTTGACGCGCACGCGGCCGCCCTTCTTCACGCGTTCGGCAATGAAGTTGGAGGCGACGCCTTTGCGCGCGCGGCGGTGCGTTTCATAGCGCACCGCGGAAATGAGCAGATGCGCCTCGTCGCCGACCTCGCGGCGTGACGACGCAATCGAATAGGCGCGCGGGGCGAGCGGGCGCGTCACCGCGCGCAGATGCTCGGCGGTAAGCGCAATCGGGAACGTCGCGATCAGGTCGATCAACTGCCGGCCGGCGATCCATTCCTTCGCCTGCCCGTCGGCGATCAATTGCTTCACGTACTGATGCCCGGTTTGCGCGGCGTAGGATTCGACCGTCTTGAGCGACAGCGTCGTCAGGTCGCGGGCCTTGATGAGCTCGTTGCGCAGCTTGTCGTCGCCGGCAAGGCCGGCAAGCTTCAACAGCTCATCGACGTAGGCCGGGTCGTTCTCGGCATAGACGTCGAGCGAGTCGCCCGGCTCGTAGGCCGGCGCCGAGCCATCGAACGACAACGCGAGATGGATCGTCTCCTTGTCCGAGCGGGACGAGTTCAGATTGAGGTGCTCGGCGACTTCCGCCTCGATGATGTCGAGGTTGGGAGAGGCCGCCTGCTTGCTGAAATCGACTTCGATGACCTTGCTGTTCCCCGCATCGGCGGGCGCAAATGTCTTTACCGTATCGGCGATCCACTTGCCGGCGGGTTCGTCGAAATCGAGATCGCAATCGACGCGGTCGACCACGCGCCTTGCGCCGAGCGTCTCGAGGCGCTCGTCGAGCTTCCTGCCGATCGCGCAGAATTCGGCATAGGCGGTATCGCCGAGCGCGAGCACGCCGAACTCGACACCATCGAGGCGCGGCGCACTGGCGCTCATCAGGTCATTGAAGGCACGGACGGCACGGGCGGGCGGGTCGCCCTCGCCCCAGGTCGCGGCGATCACGACCAGACGCTTGATCGACGGAAGCGTGGCAAGATCGAGATCGGCCATGTCGATGAGCGTCGGCTTAAGCGCGTTCTTGCGCGCAGCCTTGGCGAAATCGTTCGCCAGCCGCTCGCAATTGCCGGATTCGCTCGCATAGAGAATTGCGATCGGCTCGGCCGGACGGGCGGGCGCCGCGGGTTGCGCGGCTCCGCCGGCAGCAGATTCCAAACCGGCGAGAAAGCCCGCCAGCCAGGCGCGCTGTGTCGCGCTCGCGGGACCGACGACGCGGTTGAGCAGAGCGATTTCCTCGTCGCCGAAGGGCGCCGTTTTCGGAATTGTCGGATGGCTGGCCATGGTCCGCGTCACCCCGCGCAGAACGCGAGCCGGCTGGCGGCGCGGATCATCGGAAGGGGCATGGAAGCGGCTCCGGGCACGTGAACAGGAGCCGTTTAATAGGAGATTGTTCTGTTTAGGCGCAACAAGCGGGGGAAAATAAGAAAATTCTTTTGTTCTGCACTTCAGGGCAACAGCTCTATGCCAAAAACCGCCTTTCTCGTGGGACCGGCAGTCCGGCCCAAACGAGCCTTTAACCACCGAAAACCGCTGCAAAATCGGACTCAAAGAGCCCTCCCTCAATACACGTCCTGCTGATAGCGGCCGGATTTCTTGAGCTCAGCAACGAAAGCGACCGCCTCATCCGCGCTGCGGGACCCATGTTTGGCGACCACGTCGACCAGCGCGCGCTCGACGTCCTTGGCCATGCGCAGCGCGTCGCCGCAGACGTAGATGTGCGCGCCGTCGGCCAGCCACGCCCACAGATCGCGACCGACCTCGCGCATGCGATGCTGCACGTAGATTTTTTCCTCGGCATCGCGCGACCAGGCGAGCGTGAGCCGCGTGAGCAGGCCCGCGGAGCGCATGGCGACGAGCTCCTTCTCGTAGAAGAAATCGAAGTTGCTGCGCTGGTGTCCGAAGAACAGCCAGTTGCGGCCCGGCGCCCTGGTGGCGGCGCGCTCTTGCAGGAAGGCGCGGAACGGCGCGATTCCGGTGCCGGGGCCGATCATGATCACGGACGTGGCCGGGTCAGCAGGCAGCGCAAAGTGTTGCGCCTTTTGCACGTAGACTTTCAGCGGCGCGCCAAGCGCAATGCGAGACGAAAGGAATGTCGAGGCAGCACCGAGACGCGCGCGGTTTCCGATCCGGTATCGAACCGCATCGACCGTAAGCGACAAGCGGCCCGGATCGCATTTTGGTGACGACGAAATCGAGTAAACGCGCGGCTGCAAGGGATCGAGCGATTCAATGAATGCCTCCGGGTCGGGGCGAATGCCGGGAAATTTCTGCAAGGCGGCAAGTACGTCGAGGGTCGCCGCGTCGCCATCCGGATCGCCGCCGGATGCAAGCACCTTCGCCTTTTGCCGTCGGTCGCCGCCCGTCAAATAGGAAATGAGCTGAAACAGCATGTCGGGCGCAGGCGACAGCGATACGCCGTCGATCAGCACGTCGTGCAGCGTGCGATCCGCGATCGGAAAATCCGGCGGTGCATGCAGCGCCTCGAGAACCGCATCGACGAGCGCGGGATTGTTGGTGGGGAAAATGCCGAGCGAGTCGCCAACCGCATAGTCGATACCGCTTTCGGCAATATCGATCTCGATGTGCCAGGTGTCCTTCGCGGACCCGGATATGCTCAGCCGCTCGCGCGAAACGAACGTCGCTTGCACGGGCTTGTCGCGCGAATAGCCGCGCACCGATACGACAGAAGTTTTTGTGGTCGGCTCAGGCGCTGATTTTGCGAAAGCCGCTGTAGGCTCGACCGGAGTGCCGAGCTCCCGATAAAGCTGCTTCAGCATACGCGCGGTCTCTTTGCCGCCCGGCACGCACAAATTCAGCCGCTCTTCTTTTTTTGAGAAAATCGCTTCGGAATAGTCGTGGCAGTTGTAGCCGCATTGGCCGCAATCCTGCTGCGCCATGGCCGCCATCATGCGGCGGCGTAACGGCTTGCCTTCGGCGAGCTTCATGCGCTCGACAAGCGACAGCGTCTGATCGTGCCACGGCGATCCGTCGTCTGTTTCATCTTCAAGGGTACGCCCGCCGAGGATGTCCGGCAGCAGCGCCGCAGCGCGCTCAGACGACAACGGCGTGACCCCGCCCTCGTCCAGCGAAATGAGCCCAGCGAACAGGCCGTTGAGCCACAGCCGCTGCTCGGGCGAGAACGGGGCGCTCTCCGGAATGAAGGACGGGACCGGCGGGCGCGGCGTGATGCTCATTCGACAGCCTCCTTCGCGCACAGCGCCTTCAGCGCATCGATTTCATGTCGTCGTGTGAAAGTGAGAAAGCTTTCATCGCGCGCGGCGCGGTTCGCCAGATAAGCCTTGAGCACGCGCTCGATGGTCTTCGGCGCGTCGGTGGCTCTCACGTCGCGATAAAGCTCGCGGCCGAGCGCCGCATTCGGGCCAAAACCGCCGCCGATATGAATGTGGTAGCCCTCAACCGTGTCTCCCTCCCCGTTCAGCGGCACTTTGCAGGCAAGCAAACCGATCTCGCTGATGAAATGCTGCGCGCACGAATGATGGCAACCGGTGAGGTGAATGTTGACCGGCGTATCGAGCGCAACGCGCATCTCGCACCATCGCGCGATGTCCTCGGCGTGCCCTTTGGTATCGGCCGCCGCGAATTTGCAGCCTTTGTTGCCGGTGCAGGCGACGAGCCCGGCGCGAATCGGGCTGGCCTTGATCGCAAGGCCGAGCGCCTCGATCTTCGCGCATACCGCTGCAACATTTTTCGTTGCGACGCCGGAGATCAGCAGGTTCTGCCACACGGTCAGGCGAATATCGCCGTCGCCAAGTTCGCGCGCGACATCGGCCAGCCCGCGCATCTGCGCAACCGTCATCTTGCCGACCGGCAACAACACGCCGATCCAGTTAAGGCCTTGCTGCTTTTGTGGGTGCACCCCGATATGGGCAAAACGATCGAAGGCCGGCCGCGGCAGCATCGAACCGGGAGTCGAGCGATCGAGCTTGCGGCCAAGTTTTTCCTCGACTAACGCGAGGACTTTCTCGACGCCGATCTGGTCGAGCACGTATTTGAGCCGGGCCCTGTTTCGATTGGTGCGATCGCCGTGCTTGATGAACACACGCACGATCGCATCGGCGGCTTTGGTGGCATCTGCCGGCTTCACCAGAATTCCGGTGTCCTGCGCAAAATCCTTGTGTCCCGTGATGCCGCCGAGGCTAAGGCGAAACCAGATGCCGGGCGCCAAGCCGAAGCCGTCCTTCACCGCGACGGCCTGAAAGCCGATGTCGTTTGTGTCCTCCAGCACCGGCACCTTGCCCGCACCGTCGAATGCGACGTTGAACTTGCGCGGCAGCCCGTAAAGCGAACGATCGTTGAGGATATGAAAGTGCCACTCGCGCGCAAAGGAGCGCGTGTCGATCAACTCCTGCGGATCGATACCCGCGGTGGGCGTGCCTGTGACGTTGCGGATGTTGTCGGCGCCAGAGCCGCGCGAACAGAGACCAAGATCCTGCAATGCTTCCACGAACGCAACGGCGTTCCTGGCCTCGATCTCGCGCACTTGCAGGTTGGCGCGCGTGGTCACGTGCGCATAGCCGCCGCCAAGGCGCTCGGCAAGGTCGGCAACGCCAGCGAATTGCGCAGCTTTCAGGATGCCGTTCGGGATGCGCAGCCGGCACATGTAGGAGTTCTGGTTCGGCGCGACGTAGAACAGCCCGAAGTAACGCCAGCGGAAGTTGTCCGGTGGTTTTGGGTATTCGTTATTTGAAGCCTGCTCTTTCAGCCGCTCGTAGGCATCGAACGGGTGCAGTTCACGCTTGAATTTCTCCGGATCGGAGAGCTTGCCGCCCGCCTTGAGCGCACGATCCTGCGCTTTCAGCGCACCTGCATCGGGACCGATCGGCTCCGGTACGGAAGGTGCATGGACTGCACCGGAACCGAGCCCATTGGCCGTCCTGGCGATTTGCAAGCCGGCGACGAACCCTTCGAGATAACGCTTTTGTTCGGGCTCGAAATCGCCGCCTTGCGTTTCGATCATCTTGTCGCCGGCACTCATTCGGCAGGCACCGCCGTGCGCGCCGCGAGCGGTCCTGGAGCTTTCGGCTTGTGCGTGAGATAAAGCGTCAGGCCGGTGAACAGGAATCCGCCGACGAGATTGCCGAGGGTGACCGAAATCTGATTCCACAGCCACCATTGCGCGACGCTTGCTTTGGCGCCCAGCAGGATGCCGGTGGGGATCACGAACATGTTGACCACCGAATGTTCGAATCCCTGGCCGAAGAAGATGAGCATCGGCATCCATGCAGCGGCGATCTTTCCGATCGTCGAAGCACTCGTCATCGTCATCACGATAGCGAGACAGACCATCCAGTTGCAGAGCATCGCCTTGACGAAGACAGTCACCATCCCGGCGAACCCGAGCGCGGCGTAGCCGGTGGTCTTTGCCTGCGCGACGGCGACAATCTGCGCTCCGACGCCCGAGGGTGCGGTCGCGCCGAAGTTTGTCAACGCGATCGCCAGCAATGCGCCATAGATCATGCTGCCGAGCAGATTGCCGGTGAACGTGTAAAACCAGCTCGTCAGCAGGTTCTGCCCGGAGAATTCCCGTTTGAGCAACGGCAACGGGAGCAGACCGAAGCTGCCGGTAACGAGATCGAGGCCAAGCAGCACGATGATGCAAAGGCCGACGGGAAAGATCAGCGCGCCGACGAGCGGCACGCCGGTCTGCAATGCGCCGGTGACAGCGAGACTCGTTGCGGAGGCGAGGATTGCGCCGGCCAATGCGCCGCGGACAACGAGGTCAGCGGGCGAGAGCGCGAGCTTGCGCCGCGCGGTGTCGATCATCATCGCGGCAACGTCCGCAGGCTTCACGTGATCCATCCGATGGCTCCTTGAGCATTCGCTCGAAGGCGCTGACGCCTTCCATGTTGCATGGCAGCAAAGAGCGTGCCAAATGGCAGGCCATTGAAAATATTTGGTTTTCTTCAATTCAGGCAAATGCCAGCCGCAGCCGCATGGGCAATGCCGCAGCATTCGGTTGCTTTTTTGAGCAGACCGAATGACGGGCCATTTTCACTCAGCACGACCATGCCGACCGCGTTTCCGCGACGCTTCCCAAACACGCGAGGCGTACCTGGAAAATTTTAGCGTTAATTAAGTCGATACGCGGCCAGCGTGCATTCCGAACCAGCACAAGAGCTTTGTTACCGGTGATTTTCATTTCACCGGAACCAGGGATCGGCTTTAGGAACGCCGTAAGCATGAACGCGCATCGTGCTTCCCAAGAAAAAATGGCTTGGGAGGCTAAAGATGCAGCGGCGCGCAGTCAGCGCGCGCGCGCTGGCCTATGCCGGCGCGATCGCGGGCTCAGTCCTCGCGTTCTCTGGCGCACGCGCAGCCGGAGAAACCGACCGGATCGCGGCTGGAAGAGCCGGTTCGGTTCCTTTTGTTGTTGCGAGCCTCAGCGCGCCTTCTGTCGAGGCCAATGGTGAAACCGTCCCCGCGGGCCGCTCCACAACGGCCGCTGACGCACGCCCGCGCGTGCGCATGATGATTATCGGCGACGCCTCGTTCTATGAAGAGAAGGGAAAAACATCGTCCGGCGAGCGCTACGATCCGAAGGCCTTCACGGCGGCCGCGCAGATCCTCCTGCGCGATCAGTTCGGTGGCATCTATTACGGAAAAAACTATCGACCGTCCTACGGCGTGGCCGAATGGGGCGGAAAGAAAGCGATCATCAAGTTCAACGACGTCGGGCCGCTGGCGCCGGGCCGCGCGTTCGATTTCAGCCGCGCGGCCATGGAGTATTTCGACGGCATCGAACAGGGCGTGCTGCCGCACGTCACGGTGACGCTGCTGCCGCTCGGGCGCGACTACGCGCAGGGTCCCGTTACGGACACGCAACTCGCTGCGCTCGAAGCGGAAATTGATGCAGAGACGCCCGCGCCACAGGCGCTGTTTGTGACTGCGAGCGCCGTCGGCGCCGGATGCGGCTCGACCGTGGCATCGTTGCAGCCGATCAGCCTCGATGCGATCCAGGCAAGGCTCGTGCGCACCGCGTCGCTCGATTTCGTCGCGCCGGCCGGCGTCGAGCGCGAAGCGCAGCTTTCGGCCTCCGCCGCGCTTGCGAACGATCTCGGCGCAACCGCGCCCGCAAACGAACTGCCTTGATCGTTTGTTCCGGAGTGGATACGGCCCGCAGCACGATCGTTCGACGGCAAGACAAGCGCGTTTTCCAGGACAATTGACACCCCTGCGCGCCGGCAATCTGGCCTCGTCCACCGCCTTACATTAGCATCGTCCGCGGCGATCCGGCCGGCGAGGCGGTCTTTTTGAGATGCCCTTTCCGTTCAGCAGGGCTTTTGCGCTTGCGGTTTGCATGAGCCTCGGCGTTCACGCCGCGCAGGCCGAAGAGGACGACCAGCCCGACAAAAACGGCGTTCCCAGGAATTCGATCGCGCACAGCCTGCCGGAGAACGGCGATCCGGGCGGCGCGCGTGCAAGCCTCGCAAAACACGGCATCACCTACGGCTGGACGTTCACCGGCGAGATTTTCGGCAACGCATCCGGCGGCACGCGCCGCCGGACGATCGCCGAGCAGCGGCTTGATGCCCATGTCAAAGCCGATTTGGAAAAGCTGATCGGTGCAAAAGGGTTGAGCTTCTACGTGAGCGGAACGCAAACCGGCGGAAGCGGCGGGCTCCGCCGCGATGCCGTGCCCGCGCTTGCGACGCTCAGCAACATCGAGGCGCTGCCGGCGGTGCGTCTGTTCGAGCTTTACCTCGAGCAAAAGTTTGCAGATGACAAGGCTTCGCTGCGCATCGGCCAACTGGCGGCCGACTCGGAATTCTTCGTCAGCGACTACAGCAGCGTCTTTTTCACCAGCGGCTGGCCGGCAATCCTCGGCATCGATCTGCCGAGCGGCGGCCCGTCGTGGCCGCTGGCGACGCCGGGCGCGCGGCTGAAGGTCGAGCCCGACAAAAGCTGGACGATGCTTCTCGGATTGTTCAACGGGGATCCCGCCGGGCCGGGCGCCGGCGACCCGCAGGCGCGCGACCGCAGCGGCCTGCTCTTCCGCCTACGCGATCCGCCGTTTCTCATCGGAGAGTTGCAATACAAATACAAGCAGGGCGCAGACGCAAAAGGCCTTGCCGGCACGCTCAAAGTCGGCGCGTGGCATCACTTCGGCACATTCAGCGACCAGCGCTTTGACGTGAACGGGCTTTCGCTCGCAAATCCCGCGAGCACGGGCATGCCGGCGCAGTTGCGCGGCGACTCGGGCATTTATGCGATCATCGATCAGCAGATCTATCGGCCGCCCGGCGGCGATGCCGACAAGGGCGTCGGCGTATTCGGACGCATCTCCGCGAGTCCGTCGGATCGCAACCTGGTCGATTTTTACGCAGACGGCGGAATCGTGTTTTCCGGCATGATCCCGTCGCGCCCCGATGACAAATTCGGCGCAACGCTCCTCTATTCACAGATTTCGGGCAGAGCCAGCGCGCTCGACAGCGATCAAATCGCTTTCAGCGGCGTCCTGCGGCCCGTGCGCGATTCCGAACTGGTGATGGAGCTGAGCTATGAGGCGCAGATCGTGCCCGGCTGGACCGTGCAGCCCGATTTCGAATACGTCATGCATCCGGGCGGCAACATCCCCGATCCGGCGATGCCGACGCGCGCGGTCAGAAACGCCGCGATATTCGGCTTGCGCACGACGGTCAAATATTAGCGGATACGCAGCGCAGCGCGGCCGGTAACCTCGCCGCGCTCGACACGTTCGTGCAGCGCTTCCGCCTCGGCGAGCGGCCGCACATCGGTGACCAGGGGCCGCACGTCACCGCGCGCGACCAGATCGAAGCACGTCAGGATTTCCGCGCGCGTGACGTAGCGGCTGCCGAGCAGCGACTGCTCTTTCGTCAGCATGTCAAGGCCGCTCGCCTGAAAGGGCTTGGCGGCGCCGCCGAGCACCACCAGCCGGCCACGGCGGCCGAGCGCCCCCGCGCCGGCTTCCAGCGTTTGGGCGCTGCACACGTAATCGATGACGACATCAACGCCGGCACCATGCGTCAGAGCGAGCAGGGCTTGCGTCATTTCGGCGCCGCGCGCGGTCACGACCTCATCCGCGCCGGCCTTGCGGCACGCGTCCGCCTTGCCGGCAGCGGTATCGACGGCAATCACGCGCGCATTCGCCCACTTCGCCATCATCACCTGATGGATGCCGACGCCGCCACCGGCGCCGATCACCGCGACCGTCTCGCCGCCCTTTACTTCGGCGCGGCGCAGCACCTTGAAGGGCGTCGCCAGCGCGTCGGTGATGACGCCCATTTCGGCCGGATACCTTTTGTAGTCGAGCGTGTCGGGATATTTGATGAAGATGTGCGCCGGCAGCTTGATGTATTCGGCATAGCCACCGTCGCATTCCATGCCGACATTGCCGCCGGTGTTGAGGCACAGCGGCTCGAGGTTCGACAAACAGTAACGGCAGTGGCCGCAGTTCAGATAGTAGTAGGCGGTCACCCCGTCGCCGGCCTTGAGCCCCGAAACGCCCGCGCCGACCTCGACGATCTCGCCGGTGATCTCGTGCCCGATGATGCGCGGGAAGGTGGCCTTCCGCCGGCCGGCCTTGATGTGCTGGATCGTCAGGCCCGAGCCGCAGGTGAGAACGCGCGCCACCGCTTCGCCCGGCCCGGGCGTTGGATCGGGCACGGTAGTCATCTCGAACGGGAGGTTCGCCCCCCGCAGCACCATCGCTTTCATTGAATTTTCCCCTCACGCGCCGAAGCTTGCCATGACATAACGGCTGGTTGAAATTGACAAGCCATACGGGGGCACCGGCAGAAATGCTCAATGCGGCCATGGTCGGTCTGGGGCGCTGGGGCCAGACCATCCTCAATTCCATCCAGGGCAAGAGCGAGCGCGTGCGCATCGTGCACGGCGTCAGCAAGGAGCCCGATGCCGCGCAGCCGCTGGCCGATAAATACCGTTTCCGGCTGTCGACCGACCTTGCCGACGCCATTGCCGACCCGCAGGTGCAGGCGGTGCTGCTGGCGACACCGCATTCGCTGCACGTCGAGCAGGTCCGCGCGGTGGCAGCCGCCGGCAAGCATGTCTGGTGCGAGAAACCGCTGGCGCTGACGCGCGCCGAGGCGGAACGGGCTGTCGCCGCCTGCCGCGAAGCCGGCGTCGTGCTCGGCGGCGGCAACAACAAGCGCTGCTTTGCCTCGATGCGTGAATTGAAACGCGTGGTGAGCTCAGGCGAAATCGGCGACGTCCTGCACGTCGAGGGGCATTATTCGAACGAGCACTCGACCCGCGTTGCCGGCGGCTGGCGCGACGATCCGAGGGAATCGCCCGGCGCCGGCATGACCGGCGCCGGCCTGCACGTCCTCGATGCCTTCGTGAATTTCGCGGGCCCCGCGCGCTACGTGGACGTGCGCGCCGTCTCGAAGAAGGCGCCGCCCGACCCGCGCGACGCGGTGGCGGCCCTCGTTGAATTCGACAGCGGCGCAACCGGTGTGATGGCCACCGTGCGGGCCGCGCCGATGTATTGGCGCGTACATGTGTTCGGTACCAAAGGCTCGGCGGAGGCGCGCGGCGAGGACACGCTCATCGTCGCAAAGATCGGCGGCCCCCCGCAGGAAACAACCTATCCGCACGTCGACTCACTGCGCGTGCTGATCGAATCCTTTGCCGATGCGGTCGAAGGCCGTGCGCCGTTTCCAGTGACGACGCACGAGATGCTCAATGTGATCGGGCTGTTCGAAGCCTCGATCAGGTCGCTGGAAAGTAACGAGCCGGTGCGGTTGGCTTGAAGCAGTAGCCGCGAGCGAGTGCGCGCTCCCTCTCCCCATTGGGTTGAGGGCCCCAGGATTCTCAGTAGACCGTAACCCCTCACCCGGCGCACTTCGTGCGCCGACCTCTCCCTTGGGAGAGGTGGAAGCCGCGCTAGGCGGCGGCAGCAAGACGCCACGCCACTTTCATCCGCTGCACGCTGTCGCCGGCGAGATGGCTCCAGATGATCGAATCGCGCACCAGCTTGTCGGCATGCGCGTCCATCATGCAGCGGTCGGCGCCGCGCACCTCCATGTAAAGCTCGGCGACTTCCTGCACGACATCGGTCGAGTAATTCATCGCGAGCCCGGCGTTGCAGGAATGAATTTTCATGTCGTGCTCCCAGGCAACCCGCATCACGAATGAGCGGAGCGCTTCCGTGAGCATGTACATGCGGTTGATCTGCAACTGGATGCTCTGCTGCTCGAACAGCACACGGCCGCCCTGCTTTGTTGTCCTGGCGTAACGCATCGCCGTTTCGCAAGCGTCGTCGCAAATGCCGAGCGCGTTGGCGGCAAGCTCAAGGTCACCGAAAATATCGCCGCCGGTCGTGTCGCCGCCGCGGCCGCCGGTCTTGCGCGCACCGCCGTTCACCTCGCCGACGACGTTGGCGTGCGGCACGCGCGCGTTCTCGAAGATCATTTCGCCGTTCTGATAGAAGCGCCAGCCGCTCTTGTTGAATACCTTGCCGATGCGAAAGCCGGGCGTGTCGCGCGGAATCAGGAACAGCGTTGTGCCCTGCTTGAGCGGCACGTTCGGATCGGTACGCGCGTCGATGAAGAACAATTTGCCGACCGGCGCGTTGGCGATAAAGGCCTTCTCGCCATTGAGAATCCATTCATCGCCTTTGCGTTCGGCCTTCAGCCTTAGCCCCGCTTTCGGATCGTCGGCCGGTGGCAGGCGATTGTCGGAGCCGGCGCTTGGCTCGGTGATGCCCTTGCCCAGAACGAACGTATCGTCGGCGATGAAGGCCGGCAGGAAACGCTGCTTCTGTTCTTCCGTGCAGGTCGCGGAAATGAGATGGCTCCACTTCCAGTTCTGGCTGAAGGCCTTGGAGATCGCGCTGTCCGCTCTGGCGAGTTCCGCCATGACCAGCGCCTGCGTCACGAAGTCGGTGCCGTGGCCGCCCCATTCTTTCGGCACTGCCAGCGTGCGGAAGCCGAGCTTCGAGCCCTTTTTGATGATCTCCCAATCGAAAGGACCGCTTGCAGTCGGGATGGCATCGCGCTGCAAGGAAATCGGGCGGATTTCTTCCTCGGCGAATTTACGCGCCGCCATCTGCCAGGAGCGCTGCTCGTTACTCAACGAAAAATCCATGGTCGCCTCCTATTCGCCGGCCAGCGCCAGCGCGCCGGCGTCGGCCATGCGCCGGTAACCGGCCAGCGCTTCCGCGATACGCAGCCTGGCGTCCGTGTTGCCGTCGCCGGAATGCAGGCACACGCGCGCATCGTGCACGTATTTTTGCAGCGGCATGTCGCGCATTACGCCCATGGCGCCGAAGACTTCGGTCGCATCCTTCGTCGCCTTCAACAGCGCCTCGGAGGTGAACACCTGCGCGACCGTTTGCAGCGGCAAGTCCGGCAGGCTGCCGTCGGCGTAAGCCTCCGGATGATCCGACGCCCAGGCCGCGCGCCAGACAGCAGTACGCGCCACATCGAGCCGGATCGCACATTCGGCCAGTTTCGTGCCGATCGCCTGATGCTCGATGATCGGCCGTCCGCCCTGCACCCGCAGCTTGGCGTACTCGACCGCCGCCTCGTATGCGGCGCGTGCAATGCCGAGGTTGAGCGCCTGCGCCAGCGGAATGCCGCGGCCCGGCGCATCAGCGCCCTTCAGCAGCGCGGCGGCATCGCCATCGAGCAGGTGATTGGCAGGAACGCGGCATTCCTTGAATGTCACATCGCCGCACGGACCGTGGTGCCAGGCCTTCTCATAGGCGTGCACGGCAACGCCCGACGCATCCGCTGGCACCAGCAGGATCGCCGTCCCGCTGCGGCCGGGGATCGCAACCTCGACCGCAAACAATCTGGCAACCGGCGCATTGGCGACGGCGATCTTCGTACCGTCGACTATCCAGCTTCCGTCGCTTGCTTTCGCGGCTCTCGTTTGCGGCGGCAACTCTGCCGTGCCCGCGCGACGATAGTTCACGCCGAGCTTGCTGTCCGAATCCTGCTCACGTTGTGCGAAGGCCAGATGAAAGCCGTCGTCGTTGAGAAACGTCGGCAAAAACCTGTCACGCAGCGCATCGCTCATCGTGCGGTCGAACAGGATATGGCCGAGCCGTGAGGTCTCGGTGAGTGCGCCCGCAATATCTGCATCGCCGGCCGCCAGCTCTTCGGTCACAAGACAGGCCGTGAGGGCATCGGCCCCGGCGCCGCCGAGTGCTTCCGATAACGCCAGTGTACGCAGGCCCATCTGCGAAGCCTTCTCGAGCAACTCCATCGAGAGCGTCCGATCGCCGGCATCGAGACGCCCGGCCTTGAGCACGACCGATTTGATTTCGCCGTTGACGAAATCGCGCACGGTATCGCGGATTTCGAGCTGCTCGGACGTGAGATGAAGATTGTACATGGCAACTCCATTCCCCATTGGCGGCTGCTAGACGGCGGCAGCGATGGCGTCTCCCATCTCGCCGGTGCTCGCCTTGCCGCCGAGGTCCTTCGTGAGATGCTTGCCCTCGGCGACGATCCTGTCGATCGCCGCCTGCATGCGCTCCGCGGCGGCAATCGCCTTCGGCTGCCTGTGCTTGCGTCCAAGCCACGCCATCAGCATCTGGCCCGACACGATCATCGCGTAAGGATTGGCGATGCCGCGGCCCGCGATGTCGGGGGCGGAACCGTGCGTTGCCTGCGCCATTGCCTGCCGCTCGCCGACGCAAAGCCCGGGCGCGAGGCCAAGGCCGCCGACCAGCCCCGCGCCAATATCGGAGAGAATGTCGCCGAACTGATTGGTGGTGACCACCACGTCGAACTGCTGCGGCTCCATCACCAGCTTCATCGATACTGTGTCGATCATCGCTTCTTCGTACGCCACATCCGGGTACTCGCGCGCGACCTTGCGGCATTCTTCTGCAAACATGCCGCAGGCGAGACGATAGACCGGCTCCTTGTGCGCAGCGGTAACCTTCTTGCGGTGGCGGGTGCGGGCAAGCTCGAATGCCTCGCGCGCGACGCGGCTTGAGCCTTTGCGGGTTATGACGCGCGCCGCAACCGTAATCTCGTCGTTGGGGCGAAATTCCGGAAAGCCGGCAACGACCGATTCCGAGTAAAGCATCCCTTCCGACAATTCGCGCACGAAAACGATGTCCACACCTTTGTGGATCGACGCCACGTTCGAATAGGATCGTGACGGGCGCAACGCGACGAACAGCTCGAAACGCTTGCGCACCGCCGGCATCACCCAGGTCGGGTCGTTGCGCGGATAGGCCGCGTGCCCGATCGGACCCATGATCCAGCCGTCGAGGTCGCGCAGCGCCTTTTCGGTCACGGCCGGCAGGGTGTCGCCGTGCAGGTCGTGCCCGCGCTTTCCGATGGGAAGCTCACTCCAGTCGATCGCGAGGCCCGCGCGCGCGGCGGCGGTCTTCATCACCTTGACACATTCAGGAACGACTTCGAGCCCGATGTCGTCGCCCAACAGAATTCCGATCTTCAAGCCGGTATCTCCTGCCGGGAACGACGGGAATTCACAATGATAGTTCGCGAATAAACGGCTCTCCAAGGCTAGCCTTGCCGCACGGGCCGGCGCAACGGCTGCGCCGGCCGTCTGCTTCGTCATGCCGCGCCGCAAGAGAAGGCCCGCCAAAGACATAAATTGCCAGTCGTGGGCGGGATGCGGTTAAATGGGCAATCGGCCGGCGCCGGCCCCTGCGAGCCAGGCATGGGCGGGCCGAGCCGAACAAAACACAGGGTTCGACGCCGTCACAGCGCCGGCGCAATCGAACCCACGGGGAGCGATAACATCGGGAGGATCAAATGGGCTTACGCCATTCGGCACAGGCCGCCTGTCTTGCTGCACCGATTGCCGCAATTGCGCTTTTCGCGCTGACTGCAGCGGCCGGCGCAGCCGACTACACGCCGCAAGAGCAGGCACTGATTGCCGCCGCCAAAAAAGAAGGCGCGGTGACCGTGCTCAATCCGCAATTCAGCGACCATACCGGCCGGCTGCTCGGGGAAGGCTTCATCAAGCGATACAATCTCGGACCCGATTTCAAGTTCAACAACTTGCGCAAAGGGACCGGCGCGACCGTCGCGCAGACGCGGCAGGAAATTCAGGCCGGCAAGCATACGGTCGATATGCTGATCGTCAGCGCGCCGGGCTTCTTCGATGCCGCGGCCAAGCGCGGCGACTTCCTGAAGCTCGACAGCGGCTACTGGAAGTATCACGAGGAGGCCGCGCGCGCGGCCGGCCAGTACTTCAATTATCCCTACGTCGTCGTGCCGTTCGCCTACACATTCCAGCCGGTGTGGAACAGTTCCTGCCCCGGCATGGAGCACTTCACCGCAAACTCGTACGCCGATGTGCTCAAGCCTGAGCTCAAGGGCAAGACGATCGCCTCCGATCTGACAAAGAGCTTCACCTACGACAATACGGCCCTTTCGCTCCAGGAAGAGGCCGGCATCAATCTCAACGATTTGTGGACGAAGCTCAAAGCGACCGACCCGCTGGTTGAATTCCGCACCGAGCCCAAGATGCAGATGGTGATCTCCTGCCAGCGGCCGCTCGACATGTGGAATCTCACGGGACGCATCTATCAGAACGTGTTGCAGAAGCCCGACCTGCTCAAGATCATTAAATGGAGCACCTACAAGGAAGGTCAGGTGATGCTCGGCAACCAGGCGGCCGTCATCAAGGGCGCGCCGCATCCGAATGCCGCCAAGCTGTTCATGGAATACATGCTCAGCAAGGAAGGCGCCGACATCATGGTTGTCGGCGAGATGATGTATACGTTCCTCAAGGACTATACGCCGCCTCCCGAAGCGCAGCGTTACGTCTTTGACATGAAGAAGACCAAGATGATCGGCCTGAAGGACTGGGTCGGCGCGCAAAAGAAATTCAAGGCGCTGCGCGAGGCGTGGCAGGCGAAATTCCAGTAACCGCCTGCCCTCAATCGGCTCCGCCCGGACGGGCGGAGCCGCGGCGAAGAACGCCGCAGCGTCCTGAAGCGGCCCGCTATGCTGGATCATACGATGAGCACTCAGACGCTCACTGAGAATGCATTGCAGGCGCCGGCGGCGAGCCGCTGGCGAAGCCTGATCACGCAGGAAACGGTGGCGACCGCCGTCGTCAGCCTGATCGTCGCCGCCGCGGTGGTCCTGCCGCTGCTGGTGCTCGTCATCAGCAGCTTTCGCGTGCTCGACCCCGGCGGCTTCGACACGACCTGGGGGCTCGACAACTACCGGACGCTTTACACCGACCGCGTCATTCCCAAGGCGTTCGTCAACACGCTGATCGTATGCGCCGGCTCGACGGTGATCGCGACCTTCTTCGGCGTGGCGCTGGCCTGGATCAACGCGCGCACCAACTGCCCCGGCCGGCAGCGGATGGAGCCGTTCAATCTCGTGCCGTTTTTCCTGAGCCCGTTCGTGGGCGCCATCGCATGGCACAACCTCGCCGGCGGCAAGGTCGGGCTCATCAATTCGTGGGGCCGGGATTTTCTCGGCATGCAGGGCAACCTGATCAACGTCGACAATCTTTACGGCGTGATCTGGGTTACGGGCCTGTTCTTTGCGCCCTTGGTGTACTTGTTCGTGGTCGGCTCGCTGCGCCGCATGGACCCCTCGCTCGAGGATTCCGCGCGCACCACCGGCGCGGGCCTGGTGCGGACCGCCATGACCGTGACGCTGCCGCTGGTCGCCCCGGGCATTCTTTCGGGCGCGATCATTGTGTTCGTCACCACGGCGGGTGAGTTCGGCGTGCCGTTCAAGCTGTCCGCGCCCTACGGCTGGCAGACGCTGACCACGCAAATCTTCTCCAAGGCGGTCGGTGACGACGCCAATATCTATCTCGGCTCTGCGATGAGCATGGCGCTCGGCGTCATCACCGTGCTGCTCATCTGGATCCAGCAGAGCTACATCGCACCCCGCTCGTTCACGACGGTGACCGGCAAGGGTTTCCGGCCGAATGTCATCGACCTCGGCCGCTGGAAATGGGCGGCATTCGCCTTCAATTCCGGCTTTATCCTCGTTGCCGTCGTGCTGCCGATCCTCTGTCTCATCGTCGTCAGCCTGCACCCGGTCTGGCAGTCGCGCATCATCCTGCACGACCTCACGCTGCACAATTACGTGCGCACGCTGTTCTTCTGGGCTCCCGACCACATCGCAGCGGCAACCAACGGCATCTACAACAGCTTCATTCTCGCCTTCGCCGGCGCCACCATCGCCATGGCCCTGTCGCTGGTGGTGAGCTACATGATCCACCGCACCAAGGGCTTCGGCGCCCGGCTGCTCGATTTCCTGTGTGTGGTGCCGGTCGGCTTCCCCGGCATCGTGATCGCGATGGGCGTGCTGGTGACCTACATCAGGACGCCGATCTACGCGACCTTGTGGATTCTGCTGCTCGGCTACATCACGCGCTTCTTCCCGTATGGGCAGCGCAATGTCTCTTCGGTGATGCTTGCGATCTCCGAGGAACTCGACCAGAGCTCGCGCATGGCCGGCGCGTCCTGGTTCACCACGCTGCGGCGCATCACCATCCCTCTGCTCAAGCCCGGCATCTTCGCCGGCTGGGTGCTGCTGTTCATCATCTTTCTGCGCGAGCTGTCGATCTCGATCATTCTCTATTCCTCCGGCACCGAGACGCTGTCGGTCGGCGTCTACTACCTGACCAATTACGAGAACGACACGCTCACCGCCGCGCTGTCGGTCACGCAGACCGCGATCCTGCTGGCGTGCGTCTACATTTTCCGGCGCATCGCCGGGCGCGAAGCGCTGACGGTCTAGACGATGGCGACGGGCACTACAGCGGGCTACGTTGAGGTGCAAGGCCTCGTAAAATGGTTCGGCGCCGACCGCGCGGTCGACGATGTCTCGTTCAGCGTACCGAAGGGGAATTTCGTCACCCTGCTCGGCCCTTCCGGCTGCGGCAAGACGACGACGCTCATGAGCATCGCCGGCCTGCATTCGATCGATGCCGGACAAATCCGCGTCGGCGGCACGGTCTACACCGCGCCGAAAAACGGCATCTTCATCCCGCCGGAGAAGCGCGACATCGGCATGGTATTCCAGAGCTACGCGATCTGGCCGCACATGACGGTCGCGCAGAACGTCGCCTACCCGCTCGAGATCCGCGGCGTGCCGCAGCCCGAGATCGACTCGCGCGTCGCCGATGTGCTCCGCCTCGTCGGCCTCGCCGAAATGGCGCAAAAGCTCGCGACGCAGCTCTCCGGCGGCCAGCAACAGCGCGCCGCGCTCGCCCGCGCCATCGTTTCGCGGCCGCGGCTGCTTCTGTTCGACGAGCCGCTCTCCAACCTCGATCTCAAGCTGCGCGAGCAGATGCGCGTCGAACTGAAGCGGATCCAGAACGAGGTCGGGATCACATCGATCTACGTGACCCATGACCAGGCCGAGGCGCTGGTGATGAGCGACGAGATCATCGTCATGAGCAAGGGCCGCATTCAGCAGCGCGGCACCCCGCACGAAATCTACGCCAGGCCAGTCAACGCCTATGTCAGCAACTTCATCGGCGTCGCCAATCTGCTGAAGGGCCGCGTTGTTGCCGTCGGCGAAGGCGGCCGCGGCCGGATCGAGGTCGCGCAAGGCGGAGAGCCCGTGCAATTCCCCTGCCGGATCGCCGATGGCGTGCGCGTCGACGATGAAGCCGTGCTGTCGGTCAGGCCGGAAAACGTGCAGGCACGTCGCGAAAACGGCGACGGCCGCTGTCTCGAAGGCGAAGTGCTGCAGGCAATCTTTCTCGGAAACTGCGTCGATTGCCGCGTGCGCTGGGGCGATTTCGAGTGGAAAATCCTGACGCATCCGCGCGTCCGGCTGAACAGAGGCGACAAGGTCTACCTGCACCTCGATCCCGACCACACATTGGCGGTGCAGCCATGAGCGCGATGGTCACGCTGGATCATCTGAGCAAGAATTTCGGTGCCGAGCTTGCGGTGCGCGACGTGAGCCTGTCGGTCGCGCAGGGCGAATTCGTCACCCTGCTCGGCCCCTCCGGCTGCGGCAAGACGACGACGCTGCGCTGCATCGCCGGCCTCGAGCATCCGGACGCCGGTGAAATCCGCATCGGCGGCGACGTGGTCGCAGCGCCCGCCCGCTGCATTGCACTCGCGCCGGAACAGCGCAACATCGGCATGGTGTTCCAGAGCTACGCGGTCTGGCCGCACATGACGGTGTTCGACAACGTGGCCTACGGCCTGCGTGTGCGGCGCGTGCGCTCCGCCGACATCAAGACGCGCACCATGCGAGCCCTTGAGCTGGTCGGCCTCGAGCATCTCGCCGACCGCTATGCGACCAGGCTTTCCGGCGGCCAGCGCCAGCGCGTCGCGCTTGCGCGCGCCATCGTCTATGAGCCGCGCGTGGTGCTGTTCGACGAGCCGCTATCGAATCTCGATGCCAAGCTGCGCGAGCAGATGCGGGTCGAGCTGGTGCGTTTGCAACACGAAGTCGGCATCACGTCGATCTATGTCACGCACGACCAGACCGAGGCGCTGGTGATGAGCGATCGCGTCGTGGTCATGGACAAGGGCGTGATCCAGCAAATCGGCGACCCGCACGACATCTACGCGCGGCCGCGCAACGCTTTCGTTGCGAATTTCATCGGCGCCACGAATCTGATGCAGGGCGTACTGCGTGGACGCGACGGCGACACCTGCAACATCGAGATTGCACTGGGGGACAATCACCCGCCGCTGCGCATACGGGCGATCGGCGGCAACGGCGCCACAGGCAATCAGCGCATGATTGTCAGCGTGCGGCCGGAAGATCTCTCGATCCATTTGCAGGTG
Source organism: Pseudolabrys sp. (assembly GCA_035701545.1). Taxonomy (GTDB): domain Bacteria; phylum Pseudomonadota; class Alphaproteobacteria; order Rhizobiales; family Xanthobacteraceae; genus Pseudolabrys. The sequence continues at coordinate 31,556 of DASSRW010000247.1, read as the reverse complement.
CCGGAAGAGGACGGCAGCAACGTCCTCGAAGGCGAGGTGATCGACACCGTTTATCTCGGCAATTTTCTCGAATGCAACGTGCGCGTCGGCACGCAGGAGATCGGCGTCCAGCTCGATCATTACATGCAACTGCGGCCGCACCAGAGGGTCTTTGTCACGTTTGCACCCGACCGCGGCCTGTGCCTGACGGAATGACGTTTAGGGACACGGGGGCCGTGTGGTACGCTGGACGGGAAGCGCCGACGGAGGTCCCATGAACACCCACACCATGCCTGCAAAGGCCGTGCCGGCCGGAATGTCGCCGGAGGAATGGCAAGCGCGCATCGATCTCGCCGCCGTCTACCGGCTGATCGCGCACCATGGCTGGGACGATGTCATTTACAACCACTCCTCCATGCGCGTGCCCGGCGATGACCGCAAATTCCTCATGAAGCGGCACGAGCTTTTGTACACGGAGGTCACGGCGTCGAACCTGGTGAAAGTCGACATGGACGCCGATCTCGACGAGTCGGCCGGCGTCAATCGGCCCGGCTTCACGCTGCATGGCGGCGTGCTGGCCAGCCGCCCGGATGTGAATTGCGCCGTGCACGTCCATACCGACCTGGGCATGGCGATCTCGGGGCTGCAGGGCGGCCTGCGCATGGTCTCGCAGGCTGCCGTGCGTTTCTATAACCGCACCGGCTATCACGCCTATGAAGGCATCACCGAAGACTTCGACGAGCGCGCGCGCATCAAGAAGGATCTCGCGAACAATCGCGCGATGATCATGCACAATCACGGGCTGTTGACGGTCGGCAAGACCGCGCGCGAGGCCTTCGTGCTAATGAAGGCGCTGATCGAGGCGGCGAAGATCCAGCTGATGATGGAGGCGACCGGCGAGAAGCTGATCGAAATTCCTTCCGAGGTTTGCGAAAAGACGGCACGCCAATACGAGCATCACGACAGCGGCCGCGGCTCGGCGGACTGGCCCGCTTATCTGCGCCTGCTTGATAAAGAGGATGCGAGCTACCGCAACTGAGGTCAGGCTGCGGTCAGGCCGCCGTCGAGCGTGAGCGTCTGGCCGGTGATCGATGCCGCCGCCGGGCTCGCGAGATAGCAAACCGCGGCGGCGATTTCTTCCGGTGTAATAAAGCGGCCGCTCGGAATGCGCGCGAGCATGCGTTCGCGCGCGGCCGCATCGAGCATGCGCTGCCGCGACGGCGTGAGCGCGGTTGCGGGTGCAATGGCATTGACGCGGATATCCTTGTCCGCCCATTCGATCGCCAGCATGCGGCTCATCTGGATAAGGCCGGCCTTCGAGATGCCGTAGACCGAGCGGCCTGCGATGCCGGTGAGCCCATGCGTCGATGCAATGCTGACGATCGCGCCCGGCTGCTTGCGTGCGGCGCAATGCGCGCCGAAGTGCTGAGACAGGAAGTAGGCGCCTTTCAGATTGATATTGATGACGTCATCCCAGTCGGCCCAGGTCACGTCTGCCGCCGGCTTGATCAATGCGCGGCCCGCGTTGTTCACGAGAAGACCGATGGCGCCAAGTGTGTCTGCGGCCGCCGAGACGGTCCCCGCAATGTCGCTTTCCGAGCGCAAATCGAGCCGAATGGTCGCAACCTTGCGCCCTTGCACGACAGGTTCGTGCAGCAAGACATCGAACATCGCGACGTCGAGATCGGCCACGGCAAGATCGTAGCCCTCGCGCGCCAGTGCGCAGGCGATCGCATAGCCGAGACCGGTCGAGGCGCCGGTCACCAGAGCGGCCCTAGGCAGCGGGTTCATCGATTTCCACCCACCTTCTCTCGCTTGCGCTCCGCTTGCTGGCTTCGGCAAATTGGACGTCGCGGATGCCGGCGGCAAACGTGGCGCGCAGCGGCGCGCCGACCACAACGTGGCGCAGGAAGTCTTCCCAGCCGACGCGGTACGGGTTCACCTTGCGCACTTCTCCTGCGAACTCGCGCCAGTCGGCGCGATAGTCGGCGTCGATATCCTTATCGGGATTGAAGTGGCGAACCGTTGGCGTGTCTGCCTTGCTCTGCACCCAACAGCGATGCAATCCGGCCACCGCCGAGCCGCCGGTGCCGTCGATTTGCAGGGTCATCAGGTCGTCGCGCCGGACGCGCGTTGCCCAGGTGCTGATGATCGTTCCAACCGCGCCGTTTTCAAGCTCGGCGAGCGTGATCGAGCGGTCGTCCACGTCAACCTTGAAGCGCTTGCCGCTTTCATCGGCCCGCTCGCCGATTGCGGTCGAAGCCGATGTCACGATCCGGCGGACGCGTCCGACGATGTCTTCGATGACGTAGCGCCAGTGCGGATACATGTCGAGCGTGAGGCCCCCGCCCCCGCTGCTGTGATAGTTCCAGCTCGGCCGCTGACTCGGCGCTTCGATGCCGTCGAAGACCCACCAGCCGAAGTCGAGCTTGAAGCCGACGATGCGGCCGAAAAATCCGTCGCCCGCGAGCCGAGCGATCTTCTGCAATCCCGGCAAATAAACCTTGTCTTCGACCGCGCCCGTCTTCAATCCCGCTTTTTCGGCCGCGCGCAGCAACGCAAGCCCCTGCTCGGCCGTCGGCGCGACCGGCTTCTCGCTGTAGATGTGTTTGCCCGCCGCAATCGCCCGGCTCAGCGTGGGCACGCGCTGGTGCGTCGCGGCGGCATCGAAGAAAATCGGAAACTCCGGGTTCGCCAGGGCGGCGTCGAGATCGGTCGTCCATTCCGCAATGCCATGCGACCGGGCGACGGCCGCCAGCCGGTCGCGGTCACGCCCGAGCAGCAGGGGCCGCGGCACGATGCGCTCGTCGCCGGCGGGCAAGCCGCCTTCCGTGCGGATCGGCACCAGCGCATGCGCGAGATGCTGGGTCGAGCCGATGCGGCCCGTTGCCCCGTTGACGATGATACCGATTTCCCTCGCCGCCATGACCTTTCTATAATGTGTCGAGGACGCTCTGTCTCGCGGCGGGGCATTGCCAGGTGAATGCCGTGCCACGCCACATTGTTTGCCTCACTTTCGATTTCGACACGCAATCCGGCTTCATCGCCCGCGGCATGACCACGCCGACGCCGCTCTCGCGCGGCGAATTCGGCGCCATGGCGTCGCGCCGCATCCTCGATTTCCTGAAGCGCCGCGATATCAAGGCGACCTGGTTCACCCCCGGCTTCACCATCGAAAGCTGGCCGCGCGAGTGCGAGGCCGTGGTCGCCGGCGGCCATGAGATCGGCCATCACAGCTGGGCGCACATCCCGCCGGCGACACAAAGCCGCGCGGAAGAAGAAGCCGACCTGGCGCGCGCCAACGACGCGATCGCGCGGCTCACCGGAAAGAAAGCGCGCGGCTATCGCTCGCCCTCCTGGGACCTGAGCGAGCATACGGTCGATCTGCTGATCAGGCACGGCTTTCGTTATGACTCCAGTCTGATGGGCGCGGATTATCTGCCCTACCGCACGCGGCGCGCCGACACGACCAAATTGGGCGAGCCGTTCGGCTTCGGCGAAGAAACGGCGTTGATCGAGATGCCGATCAGCTGGTCGCTCGACGACTATCCGCACTTCGAGTTTGTGCGCACCGCTTCGACGATCCTGCCCGGATTGCAGCCGGCGCGAGCGGTCATGCAGAGCTGGCTCGACGAATTCATTTATATGAAGAAGAGCACCGAGTGGGGCGTGCTGACCTACACGATGCATCCCTACGTCATCGGCCGCGGCTACAGGATGCTGGCGCTCGAGGATTTGGTCGACAAGCTCATAGCGGAAGGCGCTGTGTTCACCACCATGGAGGAAGCCGCGCGCGAAGCGTCGTCAAGGCTCTCGGCTTGAACACCGCCGAGCCCGAACTACAATGACTCCAGGCTGAGGAGGCAAATCGAGCGATGCTTCTCCTGCAAGTGATCGTCGGCGGCCTCCTGCTCGGGGCTATCTATGCCCTGTTTTCCTCAGGCCTCACGCTGATCTGGGGCATGATGAATTTCATCAATTTCGCGCATGGCGAATTCGTCATGCTCGGGATGTACGTGGCCCTGCTCGTCGTGGTGTGGCTGAGCGGAGGGCCCGCCGTGTTCGGCTTTGCGGCTGCGGTGGCGCTGTTCGTGCTCGGCGTCATCATCTATGCCGGGCTTATCCGCCACGTGATGCGCGGGCCGATGCTCGCGCAGATTCTATCCACGTTCGGGCTTGCACTCCTGCTCCGCTATACGGCCTTTTTCATCTTTTCGGCCAACTTCGTGTCCTTGCCGCAAACCTCGCTGTCGGGGACGGTGGACGTCGGCGGCATCCTGATGCCGCTGGCGCAACTCGTTTCCGGCGTTCTCGCCATTGTCCTGACCGTCGGGCTGCATTTCATGCTGACGCACACCACGATCGGCAGCAAATTGCTCGCGGTTTCCGAAGATCGCAGCGCCGCGATGCTGATGGGAATCAGGCCCAATCGCATGCAGGCCCTGGCCTGGGGACTGTCGGCGGGCGCCGGCGGCATCGCGGGCGCGTTGATGGCGATTTCATATCCCTGGTCGCCGTCCGTTGGGGAAACTTTCGGATTGACGGCATTTGTGGTTGTCGCGCTCGGCGGATTCGGCAGCGTGCCTGGCGCATTATACGCGGGATTGATCGTCGGTCTCATTCAGGCGGTGTCGGCTTATTGGCTGGGGCCGATCTATAAAGACATCGTCGTCTACGCGCTGTTCGTGGCGCTGCTCTGGCTGCGGCCGCAGGGCCTGATGGGTAAAGCGTGACAACATCTAAAACCTTTCAGCCAAATATTCTCGTTCTTGCAGCCTGCTTGCTGATCTATCCGCTTGTTTTTTCCGACGCGTTTTATCGCGATATCGGCGTGACGTTTCTGCTCGCTGCGATTTCCGCTTCCGCCTGGAATATCGTGGGTGGCTATGCCGGACAGGTCTCCGTGGGACACAGCATGTTCTACGGCATCGGCGCCTATGCACCGCTGCTCTTTTATCAGCATTTCGGATGGCCGCCGATCGCCGGAATTCCAATCGGCATCGCATCGAGCATCGCGCTCGCCGTTCTCATCGGTGCGCCGACGTTTCGGCTCACCGGCCATTACTTCAGCATGGCGACGATCGCGGTGGCTGAGTTGATCCGCATCTTCACCGGCACGTGGGATTTCGCCGGCGCGGCGATCGGCCTGCAAGGTCCGGCCGTCGCGCGCGGATGGTGGGACCTGACGTTTCGCGGCGAGCTGCCTTATTACTATATCTTCCTCGGCGTGCTGGCGGTGCTCCTCTACATTACCTACGCCGTCGAACAGCGGCGCTTTGGCTATTACCTGCGCGCGATCAAGGCCGGCGAGCGCGCCGCCCGCAGCCTCGGCGTGCCGGTCCGGAAAACCAAGATCGAGGCACTGATGCTGAGTGCGACGTTCACCTCGATCGCCGGCTCGCTTTATTCGATCAAGACCGGCTTCATCGATCCGGAAAGCGGCTTCGGCATCCTCATTTCCGTGCAGATGGTGATCATCGCCGCATTGGGCGGCGCCGGCACGCTTTTTGGCCCACTCGTTGGCGCCCTTATCCTCATTCCGCTGCAGACGGCGACGAACACCTGGTTCGGCGGCAGCGGCTCCGGACTTACCTATATCCTCTATGGCGGCATCATCGTGCTGATCGCCCGCTTCGAGCCAGGCGGTCTGTTTGAATTGTGGGACCGGATCGCGCCGGCGCGCTGGAAACGCAGCCATGCTGCTTGAAGCACAAAACGTCTCCAAGGCATTTGGCGATTTTCACGCCGTCTCGGGCGCCGATCTTTCCGTCGACGAAGGCGACATCATCGGACTCATCGGCCCGAACGGCGCCGGCAAATCGACTTTCTTCAATTGTCTTGCCGGCGACACGATGCCGAGCGGCGGCCGGATCACGTTCGCCGCTCACGATGTGACGACCGCCTCACCGGAAGCACATGCCCGGCTCGGCATTGGCCGCACGTTCCAGGTGCCCGCGACGTTCGAGGACATGACCGTGCTCGACAACGTGATGGTTGGCGCTTTTCTCCGCCACGCTCATCGCAAAGACGCGCGTGAGTATGCGCGCGGCATTGTCGAGCTGACCGGTCTCAATCCGGTCGCGCACTCGCGCGCGCGATCGCTCGGCACACCGGGACGAAAACGTCTCGAAATTGCACGCGTGCTGGCAACCAATCCGCGGCTTATGCTGCTCGACGAATCGCTCGCCGGCCTCACGCCGACCGAATTGCAGGAGGCGATCAGGCTCGTGCGGCGCATCCATGAAATGGGCGTGACGATCGTCATCGTCGAGCACATCATGGAGGTGATCATGACATTGACGCGCCGCGTGCTTGTGTTCAATCAGGGGCACGTCATCGCGAGCGGCAGACCCGAAGACGTCGTCAGGGACGAGACGGTCATCACCGCCTATCTCGGCCACGGCCCGCGCCGGCATCGGAGCGGGACGTGACCGATCTCGTCGTCGAACATCTCGAGGTACGCTACGGCGATCTGGTCGGCGTCGCCGATATTTCGCTCAAGGTCGAAGCCGGAAACATCGTCGCGCTGCTCGGCTCCAACGGCGCGGGCAAGACAACGACGCTCAACGCGATCGCGGGGCTGGTGCGGCCGTCCAGCGGCCGCATCGAATGGCAGAGCGAAGTGATTTCCGGGAAACCGGCGTATCAGATCGTCAGCAAGGGTCTTGCGCTTTCGCCGGAGGGTTGGCGGCTTTTCGTGTCTCAGACCGTCGAGCAAAACCTCCGCCTCGGCGCCACCGCCCTCACCGACGCCTCGCGCATGAGCGCACTGTTCGAACGGGTGTATGCGATGTTCCCGCGTTTGGCCGAGCGCCGGCGGCAGCTCGCCGGCACGCTTTCGGGCGGCGAGCGGCAGATGCTCGCGATGGGCCGGGCATTGATGAGCGAGCCGAAACTGCTGATGCTGGATGAGCCGAGCCTCGGGCTCGCGCCCGCCATTGTCGAGGCCATGTACGAAACGTTGCAGCGGCTCCACAAAGAGGGTCTCACGCTCCTGCTCGCCGAACAGTCGATCCCGCTTGCGCTCGGCATTGCCGACTATGCCTACGTGCTGCAAACCGGCCGTATCGCGCTCGAGGGCAAGGCCGCTGAACTGGAACAGAACGAGCAGGTACAGCAGATCTACCTCGGCATCGGCGCCAACGGCGTCAGCGCCGCCTGAATGCGGGTGTGCTAGAACAACCGGCGCAGACAGGTCGAGGCATGATGTCCACAGCAAACTCCGCCGTCCGGCTGGCGGCCGATATCGGCGGCACGTTCACCGACATCGTCCTCGAGCGGGGCGGCCGCCGTCTCACCCGCAAGGTTCTCACGACGCAACAGCGGCCGGAAGAAGGCGTGCTCGACGGCGTCCGTCTTGTGCTTGACGACGCCGGGCTGCACCTCTCCGACATCGACGTGTTCGTGCACGGCACGACGCTTGCAACCAACGCCATCATCGAGCGGCGCGGCGCAAAGACGGCACTGATCGCCACCGACGGATTCCGCGACGTGGTCGAGATCGGCACCGAAAGCCGTTACGACCAGTACGACCTCTCGATCGAAAAGCCAAAACCGCTGGTCCCGCGGGCGCTGCGCTTCACCGTGCCCGAACGCATCGACGTGCACGGCAGCGTGCGTGTACCGCTCGATGAGGGCGCGGTGGCTGCGGTCGCGCCTTCCTTGCGCGCGCAAGGCGTGGAAAGCGTCGCGTTTGCGTTCCTGCACTCCTATGCCAACCCGGCGCACGAGCAGCGCGCGGCCGCCATCCTGAAGCAGAAGATGCCGCAGCTTTGGATCACGCTCTCCTGCGAGGTCTGCCCGGAAATCCGCGAGTACGAACGCACCTCGACCGCGATCGCCAATGCCTACGTGCAGCCGCTGATGGACGGCTATCTCGCGCGCATGGCCGAAGCCCTGACGGCCCGGCAATTCCGCGGCGCGATTTATCTCGTCACCTCCGGCGGCGGGCTGACCGCGATCGAGACCGCGCGGCGATTTCCAGTCCGCCTGGTCGAGTCGGGTCCCGCCGGTGGCGCGATCTTCGCCGCCCAGACTGCCCTGCAGCTCGGTGAAGACAAAGTGGTCTCCTTCGATATGGGCGGCACCACCGCGAAGATTTGCCTGATTGAGAAGGGCGAGCCGAAGACCGCCCGCCTGTTCGAGGTCGATCGCGCGTCGCGCTTCATCAAAGGCAGCGGACTGCCGGTGCGCGCGCCGGTGATCGAGATGGTGGAGATCGGCGCGGGCGGCGGCTCGATCGCCACAGTCGACGCGCTCAAGCGCGTCAACGTCGGGCCGGAAAGCGCCGGCTCCGAGCCGGGCCCCGCGTGCTACGCGCGCGGCGGAATGCATCCGACCGTGACCGACGCCGATGTGGTGCTCGGGATGATCGACCCGCAGCGATTTGCCGGCGGCACGATCCGGCTCGATGCCGATCGCTCGCGTGCCGCCCTCGCGCAGGACGTCGGAAAGCCGCTCGGGCTGTCGCCCGAAACCGCGGCTTATGCCGTGCACGAAATGGTCTGCGAAAACATGGCGAGCGCCGCGCGCGTACATGCCGTCGAACGTGGCGCAGTCATCGCGCAGCATACGCTGATTGCCTTCGGCGGAGCCGCGCCGCTGCATGCGGCGCGCGTGGCCGAGAAGATCGGCGTTGCGCGCGTGGTTGTACCACCCAATGCGGGCGTCGGCTCGGCGATCGGCTTTCTTGCCGCGCCGATTTCCTACGAACTCGTGCGCAGCCGGCACACCCGACTCGAGGCGTTCGACGCCGGAGCCGTTTCATCCCTGCTTGCGGAGATGTCGGCGGAAGCGCGCGCGCTGGTCGAACCCGGCGCCCGTGGCCTGCCGGTCACCGAACGCCGGCGCGCCTACATGCGTTACGTCGGGCAAGGACACGAGATCCCGGTGACACTGCCCGCCGGAAAACTTGCGTCGAACGATGTCCCTGCCCTGCGCGCCGAATTCGAGCGCGAATATGCGACGCTATTCGCTCGTCCCATCCCCGGGGCGGCCATTGAAGCTCTGACCTGGTCGGTGACGGTCAGCACGGCGCCTCCTGCCATTGAGCGCGCGCAGCCGGTCACGTTGAACACTGCGGCAAAGCCGCGCGGCACCTGTGCTGTTTTCGACGGGCGCAACGAGACGATGATTCACGTCCCGCTTTATCGCCGCGAGGATGTAAGGGCCGGCACGTTGCTTCCAGGCCCTGCGATCATCGCAGAAGACGAGACTTCGACGTTTGTTTCCGCCAATTTCACGGCACATATCGACAATGCCGGCTGCATCGTCCTGAACCGCAAGCCGTCCGGAACCTGAGCGATGACCACGCAATCCGCGCCCAAGCTGATCGATCTGCAAATCATGTGGAACCGCCTGATCGCCGTGGTCGAGGAACAGGCGCAGGTGCTGATCCGCACCGCGTTCTCGCCGATCGTGCGTGAATGCGGGGACCTTTCGGCCGGCATCTTCGATTTGCGCGGCCGCATGCTGGCGCAGGCCGTCACCGGCACGCCCGGCCACGTCAATTCGATGGCCGAGTCGGTCAAGCACTTCATCCGCCATTTCCCGATCGGGACAATGAAGGAAGGCGATGCCTACATCACCAACGATCCTTGGATGGGCACCGGGCACCTCAACGATTTCGTGGTGACGACGCCTGCATTCCACAACGGCAAGCCCGTCGGCCTCTTCTCCTGCACCAGCCATCTGATGGATATCGGCGGGATCGGTTTCGGTCCGGATGGGACCGATGTGTTCATGGAAGGCCTGTCGATTCCGATGCTCAAGCTGATCGACCAGGGCAAGGTCAACGAAACATTGATGGCGATGATCCGCGTCAACACGCGGCTGCCGGTCGATACCGAGGGCGACACTTATTCTCTTGCCGCCTGCAATGAGGTTGGCGTCAAGCGACTCAATGAAATGATGGGCGAGTTCGGCATCGACAGCCTCGATGCGCTTGGCACTTATATCTGCGACCGCTCGCGCGAGGCGGTGCTGGCGGAGATCGCGAAGCTTCCGAAGGGAACGTGGCACAACACCATGCGCGTCGACGGCTACGACGCGCCGATCGATCTCATCGCCGCCGTGACGGTCACCGACGCCGGCATCCACGTCGACTACACCGGCACGTCGCCGGCTTCACGCTACGGCATCAACGTGCCGCACGCCTACACGACGGCGTACACCGTGTTCGGCCTTGGCTGCGTGGTCGCATCGCAGATTCCGAACAATGCCGGCTCGCTCGCGCCACTCACGGTTTCTGCGCCGCTCGGATGCATTCTCAACGCGCCGAAACCCGCGCCGGTGGCCATTCGCCATGTCGTCGGCCAGATGCTGCCCGACGTCGTGTTCGGTTGCCTCTGCCAGGCAATTCCGGAGCGGGTGCCGGCGGAAGGTACGTCATGCTTGTGGAACCTGATCGTCCGCGGGGAAACGCAAAGCGGGAGCGGACGCAACTACGGATTCTCCATGGCGATCACGTCGAACGGCGGCACCGGCGCGCGGTTCGACAAAGACGGCCTGTCGGCCACGGCCTACCCCTCCGGCGTGCGCGGGACACCGGTGGAGATTGCCGAAACCGAAACTCCGCTCATCTTCTGGCGCAAGGAACTGCGCCCCGATTCAGGCGGCGCGGGACGCACACGCGGCGGCCTGGGGCAGATCATCGAGGTCGGCAGCGGCATCGGAACGCCTTTCGAAATCCTTGCCGCTTTCGACCGCATCGACCATCCGCCGCGCGGGCGCGATGGCGGACACGACGGGGCGGCGGGCTACATCGGCCTCAAATCGGGCAAGGTCATGCGGGGCAAAGGCTTTCAGGAAATCCCCCCGTCGGACAGGCTGGTGGTCATGACCCCGGGCGGTGCCGGCCTTGGCGATCCCCACACCCGCAACCGGGGCCGGGTTGCGCAGGATGTTGCAGAAGGGGTCGTCTTGGCCGCGGGCGCAACGGCGTACGGCGTGTGAGCCTGGCTTCGCCGCGCTTTAAGCTACTGGCCTGCCAACTCGATTCTTGATCGGGCGCGCCTTCGCTGGCGCCGCGGAGGCTTGCCCCGCCCGCAAATATTTTCGTAGCAAAGGGAACCGGGCGCACCCTACCGAATTGAACTCCTAACTTGTGGTGTGGTTCGCGGGGGAACCCGCCAAATCGGGAGCGGGTAACCCGCCCCACCGGGGGGAAGCTTCAGAATGTATCGGCGCGCGTATTTTGCATGCCGTGATCGTTCCGCATGGAACATCCAGCCGGTGTCGGCGCGCATTCCGTTGTCGTCTCTCCCGTTCCAAACAGGTCTTTCAAGGGGAGCACATTCCGGGCAGGTTTGAAGCTTGGCCGGAACTGGAGAACATCATGTCGATCACCGAAGATCTCGGACCTTCCAGCGGCAGTGCGTTGCCGGAGGGCGAAAGCCTCAATGGCGGGTCCGTGCTCGAACCTCACGCGCTGCTTGCCGCGTTGCAAGCAGTGCGGGTCGGTGATTTTTCAGTTCGCATGCGGGGCGACGGCGTCGGAATCGAGGGAAAGATCGCCGACACCTTTAACGAGATCGTCGCCGCGAACGAGCGCATGGCGCAGCAACTCCAACGCGTCGGCCAGCGCGTCGGCAAGGAAGGAAAGACAAAGCAGCGCGTCCGTTTCGGCCTGACCAATGGCGCATGGGGCGAAATGGAAAACTCTGTCAACACGCTGATCGACGATCTGCTCTGGCCGACGACGGAAGTGACCCGCGCGATCGCGGCAGTGGCGCAAGGCGACCTGTTGCAAATGGTCGACCTCAACGTCGATGGCCGTCCCCTGCAAGGCGAATTCCTCCGCTCCGCGAACATCGTCAACACGATGATCAAGCAGCTCGCGGTGTTCACCTCAGAGGTGACGCGCGTGGCGCGCGAAGTCGGCACCGAGGGCAAGCTCGGCGGCCAGGCGCAGGTGCAGGAAGTGACCGGCGTGTGGCGCGAGTTGACCGAAAGCGTCAACTCGATGGCTTCCAACCTGACGGCGCAGGTGCGCAACATCGCGGACGTGACCATCGCGGTGGCGAACGGCGACCTGTCGAAGAAGATCACCGTCGACGTGCGCGGCGAAATTCTTCAACTGAAGGAAGCCATCAACACGATGGTTGACCAGCTGCGTTCGTTCGCTTCGGAGGTGACGCGCGTCGCCCGCGAAGTCGGCACCGACGGCAAGCTCGGCGGCCAGGCGATCGTGCCGGGCGTCGCCGGCACCTGGAAGGACCTGACCGACTCGGTGAACGCGATGTGCGGCAACCTGACCGCACAGGTGCGCAACATCGCGCAGGTGACGACCGCCGTCGCGCGCGGCGACCTGTCGCGCAAGATCACGGTGGACGTGCGCGGCGAAATTCTGGAGCTGAAGGACACCATCAACACGATGGTGGACCAGCTCAATTCGTTTGCGTCGGAAGTGACGCGCGTCGCCCGCGAGGTCGGCACCGAAGGCAAGCTCGGCGGCCAGGCCGCTGTTCCGGGTGTCGCCGGAACGTGGAAGGACCTGACCGACAGCGTGAATTTCATGGCGGGCAATCTGACCGCGCAGGTCCGCAACATCGCCGACGTCGCAACGGCCATCGCCGGCGGCGACCTGTCGAAGAAGATCACGGTGAACGTGTCGGGCGAGATTTTGCAGTTGAAGGAAACCATCAACACGATGGTGGACCAGCTCAACGCCTTCGCCGGTGAAGTGACGCGCGTCGCCCGCGAGGTCGGCACCGAAGGCCGTCTCGGCGGCCAGGCCAACGTGCTCGGCGTCGCCGGCACCTGGAAGGACCTGACCGACAGCGTCAACTCGATGGCCTCGAACCTGACGGCACAGGTCCGCAACATCGCCGAGGTGACGACCGCTGTGGCGAACGGCGACCTGTCGAAAAAAATCACGGTCGACGTGCGCGGCGAAATTCTCGAGCTGAAAGACACGATCAACACGATGGTCGATCAGCTCAACGGCTTCGCGTCGGAAGTGACGCGCGTTGCGCGCGAGGTCGGCACCGAAGGCAAGCTCGGCGGCCAGGCGCTGGTGCGCGGCGTTGCCGGCACCTGGAAGGACCTGACCGACAACGTCAACTCGATGGCGTCGAACCTGACCGGCCAGGTGCGCAACATCGCGGAAGTCGCGACCGCCGTCGCGCAGGGCGACCTGTCGAAGAAGATCACGGTGAACGTGTCCGGCGAAATCCTTCAGCTGAAGGAAACGCTGAACACGATGGTGGACCAGCTCAACGCGTTCGCCTCGGAAGTGACGCGCGTCGCGCGCGAGGTCGGCACCGAAGGCAAGCTCGGCGGCCAGGCGCAGGTGCCTGGCGTCGCCGGAACGTGGAAGGACTTGACCGACAGCGTGAACTCGATGGCCGGCAACCTGACCGGCCAGGTGCGCAACATCGCCGAGGTGGCCACGGCCATCGCCGACGGCGACCTCTCGCGCAAGATCACCGTCGACGTGCGCGGCGAAATCCTTCAGCTCAAGGAAACGCTGAACACGATGGTCGATCAGCTCAACCGCTTCGCCGGCGAGGTGACGCGCGTCGCGCGCGAGGTCGGCACCGAAGGCCGCCTTGGCGGCCAGGCCAACGTGCCGGGCGTCGCCGGCACGTGGAAAGACCTGACCGACAGCGTGAACTCGATGGCGGGCAATCTCACGGCGCAGGTCCGCAACATCGCCGAAGTGACCACCGCCGTGGCGCGCGGCGACCTGTCGCGCAAGATCACGGTCGACGTGAAGGGCGAAATCCTCGAACTGAAGAACACCATCAATACGATGGTGGACCAGCTCAACGCGTTCGCCGGCGAGGTGACGCGCGTTGCGCGCGAGGTCGGCACCGAAGGCAAGCTCGGCGGCCAGGCGCAGGTGCCGGAGGTGGCGGGCACGTGGAAAGACTTGACCGACAACGTCAACTTCATGGCGTCGAACCTGACCGCCCAGGTCCGCAACATTGCCGAGGTGGCGACCGCCATCGCCGGTGGTGACTTGTCGAAGAAGATCACCGTCGACGTGCGCGGCGAAATCCTGCTGCTCAAGGAAACGCTGAACACCATGGTCGAGCAGCTCCGTTCCTTCGCGGCGGAAGTGACGCGCGTCGCGCGCGAGGTGGGCACCGAGGGCCGTCTCGGCGGCCAGGCAGTCGTGCCCGGTGTCGGCGGAACCTGGAAGGACCTGACCGACAACGTCAACCTGCTCGCGGCAAACCTCACCACTCAGGTGCGTAACATCGCCGAGGTGACCACGGCCGTCGCACGCGGCGACCTGTCGCGCAAGATCACCGTCGATGTGAAAGGTGAAATTCTCGAACTGAAGAACACCATCAACACGATGGTGGATCAGCTCAACGGCTTTGCTTCGGAAGTCACGCGCGTCGCGCGCGAGGTCGGCACCGAAGGCGCCCTCGGCGGCCAGGCTGAAGTTCCCGGCGTCGCCGGCACGTGGAAAGACTTGACCGATACCGTAAACGTAATGGCCGCCAACCTCACCGAGCAGGTGCGCGGCATCGTGAAGGTCGTGACCGCCGTGGCGAACGGCGACCTGAAACAGAACCTCACGGTGAAATCGAAAGGCGAAGTGGCGGCACTTGCCGAAACCATCAACAACATGACCGGCACGCTCGCGACCTTCGCCGATCAGGTCACGACCGTTGCGCGCGAAGTGGGCGTTGAAGGCCGTCTCGGCGGCCAGGCCAACGTGCCCGGCGCCGCCGGCACGTGGAAGGATCTGACCGGCAACGTCAACCTGCTGGCGGCGAACCTGACCAACCAGGTGCGCGCGATCGCCGAGGTGGCGACCGCGGTGACCAAGGGCGACCTCACCCGTTCGATTCAGGTCGACGCGCGTGGCGAAGTGGCCGAGCTCAAGGACAACATCAATACGATGATCGACAACCTGCGGCTCACGACCGACCGCAACACCGAGCAGGACTGGCTGAAGACCAATCTCGCCCGCTTCACCAACATGCTGCAAGGCCAGCGCGATCTCACGACGGTCGGACGCCTGCTGCTCAGCGAATTGACGCCGCTCGTCAATGCGCAACTCGGGGTCATCTACCAGCTGGAAGGCGAAGACGCCCAAATCCTGCGGCTTCTGTCGGCCTATGCAGATGACGGCGCGAGCGGTCACCCGCCCCGCGTGCGCCTTGGCGAAGGCCTGATCGGCCAATGCGCGGCCGACAAGCGCAAGATGCTCATCACCGAACTGCCGACGCACGCGGTGCCGATCGGATCGGCGCTGTTCAAGGTGGTTCCGCGCAACATCATTGTGCTGCCTGTGCTGTTCGAAAATCAGGTGAAGGCCGTCATCGAACTGGCCTCCGTGTCAGAATTCACCACGCTGCAAGCGGCATTTCTCGAGCAACTGACCGACAGCATCGGCATCGTGCTCAATTCGATCGAGGCGACGATGCAGACGGAAGGGCTGCTGAAGCAGTCGCAGCAGCTTGCGGCGGAACTGCAGACGCAGCAGCGGGAGCTGCAGCAGACGAATGAGCAGCTTGAGCAGAAGGCGCAGCAGCTGGCCGAGCGGAACGTCGAGGTCGAGCGCAAAAACCAGGAAATCGAGCAGGCACGGCGCGCGCTGGAAGAGAAGGCCTCGGAGCTCGCGCTCACGTCGAAGTACAAATCCGAGTTCCTGGCGAACATGTCGCACGAGTTGCGCACGCCGCTCAACAGCATCCTCATCCTCGGGCAGCAGCTTGCGGAAAATCCCGACGGCAATCTCGCGCCCAAACAGGTCGAATTTGCGCGCACCATCCACGGCGCCGGCACCGACCTGCTCAACCTGATCAGCGACATCCTCGATCTGTCGAAGATCGAATCCGGCACCGTCACGGTCGACGTCCAGGAGGTGTCGATCAACAGCCTCTGCGAGTCGGTCGCGCGGCCGTTCCGCCACGAGGCGGAGAACCGCCAGCTTTCGTTCGGCGTCGACATCGATCCGAACCTGAGCCGCAGCATCTCCACCGACTCGAAGCGCCTCCAGCAGGTTCTGAAAAACCTGCTGTCCAACGCCTTCAAGTTCACCGAGCAAGGCGGCGTGCGGCTCAACGTCTCGGCCGTCCTCAACGGATGGAGCGAGGACCACCCGGTCCTCAATCAGGCGCCGGCGGTCATCGCCTTCGAGGTATCGGACAGCGGCATCGGCATCCCGCTCGAAAAGCAGAAGATCATCTTCGAGGCTTTCCAGCAGGCGGACGCGTCGACCAGCCGCAAATACGGCGGCACCGGCCTCGGGCTCGCGATCAGCCGCGAATTGTCACAGCTGCTCGGCGGCGAGATCCAGCTCCGCAGCACGCCCGGCAGCGGCAGCACATTCACCTTGTATCTGCCGATCAAATACATCGGCTCTTCCAGCGTGTTGCGCGCGCCGATGGAGGCGCCGCGCGAGGCGGCGCAGGCGGCGGCCGCCATTGCCGCCACCGAGCGGCCCATCGAGCACATTCCGGACGACCGCGGCACCGTCGAGCCCGGCGACACCATTCTGCTCATCGTGGAAGACGATCCTCATTATGCGCGCATTCTGATGGATCTCGCACACGACAAAGGCTTCAAGGTTCTGGTCGCCGCACGCGGTGTCGACGCGCTCGAACTTGCAAAGCAGTTCCAGCCGACCGCGATCTCGCTCGACATGTTCCTGCCCGACATGCTGGGCTGGACCGTGCTCACGCAGCTCAAGCAAAACCCGCTGACGCGTCACATACCGGTGCAGATCATCACGCTCGACGAGGACCGTCAGCACGCGCTTGCAAGCGGCGCATTCTCGTTCGTCACCAAACCGACCACCACCGAAGGGGTCGAGGCGGCGCTGGTCAAGATCAAGGAATACGCAAGGCCCCGGCGCAAGAGGCTGCTCGTCGTCGAGGACAATCCGGCGGAGCAGATGAGCATCTCGGAGCTGCTCTCGCACGACGATATCGAAATCGTCACCGCGGGAACCGGCTCCGACGCAATCGCCGTGCTGCAGGATCGGCCCTGCGACTGCATGGTGCTCGACCTGCGGCTGCCGGATATGTCGGGCTTCGACGTGCTGGAGAAGCTCCGGGATGACGAGGTGCTGTCGGACGTCCCGGTCGTCGTGTTCACCGGACGGGAGCTGTCGGACGAGGAAAACGCCCGGCTTCATACAATGGCGCGCAGCATCGTCGTCAAGGGCGTGGAATCGCCGGAGCGGCTGCTCGACGAAACCGCCTTGTTCATGCACCGGATCGTGACCGACCTGCCGCCCGAAAAGCAACGCATGCTGGAGCGGCTGACCAGCTCCGATGAAGACCTGGTCGGCCGCACCGCCCTGCTCGTCGACGACGACGCGCGCAACATCTTCGCACTGTCGAGCGTGCTCGAGCGGCGGGGCATGAAGGTCCTGACCGCCACGACAGGAAACGAAGCCATCGCGCTGGTCGAGTCCACGCCGGAACTCGCCATCGTCCTCATGGACATCATGATGCCCGAAATGGACGGCTACCAGACGATCGAGGCGATCCGCAGGAAGCCTTTGTTCCGCCGTCTGCCCATCATTGCGCTGACAGCGAAGGCGATGAAGGGCGACCGCGAAAAATGCCTGGAGGCAGGCGCCTCGGATTATCTCGCGAAGCCGGTCAATACGGAGCAGTTGCTGTCCGTGTTGCGCGCCTGGCTGCATCGCTGAAACCGGAGCAACACGATGAGCCCGGACGACAAGGTCAACATTCTGCTTGTAGACGATCAGCAGGCGAAGCTGCTCAGTTACGAAGTGATCCTGCACGAGCTTGGCGAGAACCTGCTGAAAGCGTCCTCGGGCCGCGAAGCGCTCGAGCATTTGCTGAAGTCGGAGGTGGCCGTCGTCCTTGTCGATGTGTGCATGCCCGATCTCGACGGATTCCAGCTGGCGGCGATGATCCGCGAGCATCCCCGCTTCCAGAAGACCGCGATGATCTTCATCTCGGCGATCCATTTGTCCGATATGGACCGCTTGCGCGGCTACGAAATGGGCGCCGTCGACTATGTGCCGGTGCCGGTCATTCCCGAAGTCCTGCGCGCGAAGGTGAAGGTCTTCGTCGAGCTTTACCGCAAGACGCGTCAGCTCGAGCAACTCAACGCGGAGCTGGAACAGCGCGTCGCCGCGCGCACGGCCGAACTGGAGGCATCGACCGCCCGGCTGAAGCAGAGCGAGGAACGCCGCGGCCTTGCGCTGGTAGCCGGCAGCATGGGCTCGTGGGACTGGGATCGCGCCAAGGGCGACTGCCTGTGGGACGAAGGCCAGCATCGCATCTTCGGCGTCGACCCTAAGGCCTTTGCGGTCACGGCTGAAAACGTGCGCGCGCTCATCCATCCGGACGACTGGGAGACGTTGCGGGCCGCCGTCGAAAGGCTTTTCAAGAATCCCAAGCCACAGCAGGCGGAATTCCGCGTTCGCCGCGCGAACGGCGAGGTGCGCTGGTGTCTCGGCACTGCCTCGCCGACGCTCGACCACAACGGGGAAGTGGTTCGCATCAGCGGCGTCACGGCCGACATCACCGACCGCAAGGAGGCCGAAGAGAGGCAGGTGCTGCTTGCCCGCGAGGTCGACCACCGCGCCAAGAACGCCCTGGCGCTGGTGCAGTCGATCATAAGGCTGACGCGCGCAAGCTCGGTTTCAAATTACGTGGAAGCTGTCGAAGGCCGGATCAAGGCGCTTTCGCGCGCCCACACGGTGCTGGCGCTCGCGCGCTGGCAGGGTGCCGACCTGGCCGGCCTGGTCGACGAAGAACTGCTGCCTTTCAAGACCAACGACCCCGGCAAGATCGTCGTCGACGGGCCGAAGGTGCTGCTGCAACCGACGCACGCGCAGACCCTCGCGCTGGCGCTGCATGAGCTTGCGACCAATGCCGCCAAATACGGCGGCCTGTCGACGGCGGGCGGGCGCGTGAAGCTGATCTGGAAGCTGGATGGCGGCAATCTCGTTTTTCATTGGACGGAAACCGGCGGACCAAAAGCGGATACGCCCATGTCCCCGGGCTTCGGCACCCGGATCATCATGGCCAGCGTGCAGGGCCAGCTTGGCGGCAACGTCGAGTTCGACTGGCGCCCGGAAGGCCTCCGGTGCCTCATGCGCATTCCGATGAGCGACAAGATCGGGCCGCCCGAAGCGGTGAAAAACGGATACAAGCCCGCGCCGACGGGGCCGATCGACGAATCGGATTTCGTCATCACCGGCAATCGCATCATGGTGGTGGAAGACGAAGCGCTGGTCGCGATGGCGGCGCGCGACGTGATGACCGAGCTCGGCTTTTCCGTGGTCGGGCCGTTCGGAAAAGTCAGCGAGGCGGTCGCCGCGCTAAAGAACGGCGATATCGACGCGGCCATTCTCGACATCAATCTCGGCGGTGAGCTTGTTTATCCTCTTGCCGACATTCTGACCACCGGCGGGGTCCCGTTCATCTTCGCCACCGGCTACGGGCCGGAAAGCATCGACCGCCGTTACGCCAGCGTCCCGGTCTTGCAGAAGCCGATCGAACGCCGCGCTCTGGAGCGGATTTTCGTGCGACCGGCCGACGTAAGCCTCGCCCGCAAGGGCGGCGAGCGCGCGCCGGTCGACGCGCAATAAATTCCGCCGGCATTCCTGTCCGAGGCTGCCGCCTTGCGGGCGGCGCGCCGGCGCATGCCTGTCAGGCGCCCCGGACCTCGACAAGCGCGCAAATTTCGAAATGATAGGCGCCTCCGATCCCGCCACTGTCAGGTCTACCCCCATGGATATGATGAAAAGCGAAATTCGCGACGGCATGCAGATCGACTGGGACGTTCCGATCCCGATGGACGATGGCATCGTTCTTCGTGGCGACGTCTTCCGGCCGGTCGGCGGCGGAAAATATCCCGTTCTGCTCAGCTATGGCCCCTATGCCAAAGGCCTGTCGTTTCAGGAAGGCTACAAGAGCGCCTGGACGCGGGTGACCAAAGCGGCGCCCGAAGTGCTGCAAGGATCGAGCAACAAGTACCAGAACTGGGAGCTGGTCGATCCCGAGAAGTGGGTGCCGGACGGTTACATCTGCCTGCGCATCGACTCACGCGGGGCCGGCCGCTCACCGGGATACATGGACGTATGGTCGCCACGGGAAGCGCAGGACATCTATCATTGCGTCGAATGGGCCGGCACGCAGCCATGGAGCAACGGCAAGGTCGGCATCCACGGCATTTCCTATTACTCGATGAACCAGTGGCAGGTCGCCGAACTCAACCCGCCGCATCTGGCCGCGCTGTGCGTCTGGGAAGGCGCCTCCGACTATTATCGCGAGCTGTGCCGGCATGGCGGAATCCTGAGTGACTTCTTCAACAGCTGGTGGCCGCGCCAGGTGGTGAGCATGCAGCACGGCGTCGGAACGCGCGGGCCGAAGAGCGTCGTCACCGGAGAGCCGGTCGCCGGCCCCGAGACGTTGCCGGAGGAAGAGCTTGCAAAGAACCGGGCCGATTCAGCGGCGCGCGCCAAGCGCGAGCGCTTCGACACGAAGGACTACGTGCCGCGCCGGGCCGATTTCTCGAAGATCACAGCGCCGCTGCTTTCCGCGGCCAATTGGGGCGGCATGGGCCTGCACACGCGCGGCAATTTCGAAGGCTGGCTCGCCGCCGGATCGAAGCAGAAGTGGCTGGAGGTGCACGGCGATACGCACTTCACGCATTTCTACAGCAACTACGGCGACGCGCTGCAACGAAAGTTCTTCGGCTACTTTCTGAAAGGCGAAGACACCGGCTGGGACAAGCAGCCGCGCGTGTCGCTCAACATTCGTCATCCCGGCGAGAAGTTCGTGCTGCGCGCCGAAAACGAGTGGCCGCTCGCGCGCACGCAGTGGACGAAATATTTCCTGCAGCCTGACGGAAAGACGCTGGCCGCCGAAGCACCGAAAGCTGCGGCGGCAGTGAGCTACGAGACGACGGGCGACGGATTGACGTTCAGCACGGGGCCGCTCGCCGCGCCGGTGGAGATCACCGGGCCGGTGTCCGCCAGGCTGTGGCTGTCATCCGAGACGACGGACGCGGACGTCTTCGTCGCGCTGCGCGTGTTCGACCCTGCGGGCAAGGAAGTCACCTTCATCGGCACAAACGACCCGCGCACGCCGGTTGGACTGGGCTGGCTGCGGGCGTCGCACCGCAAGCTCGATCCGAAGAAGTCGCTACCGTACCGGCCGTGGCATCCGCACGACGAGGAGTGGCCGCTCGAGCCGCTCGAGCCGGTCGAGCTTGACATCGAGATCCTGCCGACCTGCATCGTCGTGCCGGCCGGCTATCGTTTCGCGCTCACCGTGCGCGGCAAGGACTACGAGGTGGACGGCAAGGACATTGCGCTTCCCGACGCGCCCTACCCGATGAAAGGCGTCGGGCCTTTCCTGCACATCGATCCGGACGACCGGCCGGCGGCGGTCTTCGCCTGCCGCAACACGCTGCATTTTGCGCCGGGCAAGGAGCCCTACCTCTTGTTGCCGATCATTCCATCGGCGTAAGCTTCCGGCAAAACATCAAAAACGGGGAGGATTCAATGATAAAGCGTCTCGCTGCGATCACCTTTGCCGCGCTCGGCCTGTTCGCTCTCGCGGCCCAGGCATCCGCGCAGCAATACCCAAGCCGCACCATCACGATCATCGTGCCCTACCCGGCCGGCGGGCCGACCGACACCACCGCGCGCGAGATTGCACGGGGACTTTCCGACCGGCTCAAGCAGAACGTCATCGTCGAGAACGTCACCGGCGGCGGCACCATCATCGCGACCAACAAGCTCGCCAAGGCGGACCCCGACGGCTACACGCTGATGCTGCACAACCTGCAGATCTCGGCGAACGCGACGCTCTACAAGAATCTTCCGTTCGACACCGAGAAAGACCTGACGCCGGTGATGCTGGTCAACAAGAACCCGCTGGTGCTTCTCGGCCGCAACACCCTCGCGCCAAACGATTTCAAGGGGCTTCTCGCGCTCATGAAAAAGCAGACGCTGAAGGCGGCCATTCCGGGCTATGGCGCAACAGGCCACCTCGCGACGACGCTGCTCGCGCAGGAAACCAAAACCAAAATCGACGAGATTCCCTATCGCGGCTCGGCGCCCGCCATGAACGATCTTCTGGGCGGGCATGTCGACCTCTTCATCGCGACGCCGCAGGCCGCCGTGCCGCAGGTCAAGGCCGGAAAACTGAAGGCCTACGCGGTGACTTCGAATGAAAAACTCCCCGATCTTCCCAGCGCCGCGCCGCTCGGAACCGAGTTAGGGTCGAAATTCGATATCATCTATTGGCAGGCAATCTTCGCGCCAGCCAAGACGCCGGCGGCGGTGCTCAAGAAGCTCAATGCCACGCTGCAGGACGTCGTCGCCGATCCGGCCCTGGTGAAGCGCTGGAAGGTCGAGGGTTTCGATGCGTTCCCGAAAGATCAGCAGTCGATGGAAGCCGGCCGCACGTTCCTCAAAAGCGAGATCGGCCGCTGGGGCAAGGTCATCCGCGACAACAACATCAAGGTCAATCAGTAAGCGCCTGATGAAAATCCTTCCCACGTCATTCCGGACGCCGCCAACGGGTCCGCGCGAAGCGCGGCCCGATGACAGGCTCCGCGGCGATCCGGAATCCAGAAACATACGCAGAATTGGCCTCTGGATTCCGGGCTCGCGCCTTCGGCGCGCCCCGGAATGACTGGAAGGGACTTTTTCACAGCCGGTTAAAGTCAGCGCGTTATTGCCCCGGCTTTAACACCTGCTCGAGCCAGTCCCACATATAGGCCGAGCAGATGCTCTGGTTGTCGATCTGGCAGTGGTGGTAGCCGCCCTCCTCGCGCGTGAACAATTTGAACGTCTTGTGCTTCGACCCGACCGCATCGAAGCACTTCCGCGCCTCGCTGAGCGGGATTTGTTCGTCGCCTTCGCCGTGCAGCATCAGGAACGGGCACGTTATTTTTTGCACGGCGCCGTCGAGGTTGAACGGCGCGAGCCGTTTCAGCGCCTCCTCTTTCGAGGCCGCATTGAGCACCCACAGGATGTGATGCGAGGCGACGGAAAGCGACGGCGTTTCGGCGCGCGCGATGCGGTCGAAGCGGTCGCGCCAGATTTTCTGGTAGTCCCATTGCGCGCCCCAGGCGATGCAGCAGGCAAAGCGCGGCTCGAAGGCGGCCGCGCGCGGCGCGTAATAGCCGCCGAGGCTGATCGCCATCACGCCGATGCGCCTGGCGTCGATTTCCGGGCGCGCCGCCAGGTACTCGTAGGCCGGCGTCGCGTAGTGCTCGGTATCCGGGCGCAGATAGAGATTGCGGAAACGAATGCTTTCGCCGTTGCCCGGCCCGTCGACGATCAGGCAGGCGATGCCGCGCGCGGCGAGATCGGCGACGCCCTTGAAGTATTGAATCTCCTTGGTGACATCGAGCCCGTCGAAGAACACCATGGCCGGCACCTTGTCCGATCGGTTCGCCGGTTCGGCATGCACGTAGATTGCCGGGAGGCTCGTCCCCTCATAAGGGATTTCGACATGCTCGAGGCGCGGACGCTTGATATATTGGGCCGCATCGCGCAGGCAGGTCACGCCGCGCATATACGCGTCGTTGCCCTCCTTGCTCTTCGGCTGAAGGAAGCGCTCGCCGACGTGATAGCAGATGCTGGCGCGCTGGAGATATTGCGCGCCGCTTTTCGCGTGCCCTTCGGCGATGCGCTGGCGCCCGCGATCTTCGACGATGCGCGCCTCGCGCGCCCATTCGCGAAACCAGGCATCGTCGTCACCGACCTTGTCCTTTAGCCGGAGGCCGATGCGGTTGATTTCACCGATTTCCGCGCCGCCCCACGGCGCCGTGTTCAGGCCGATCAAAAGCCCGTGCGACCAACGGTAATTGTCCGGAAAATAGAGGAATGACAACTCTTCCTGACTGCCGCTCATGCCGTTGCTCCCGTGCTTGTCCGCGCCGTCGGCCGACTGGCGCGAGAGGATTTCGGTCGGCGCGCGGTGTTTCTGCTGCGGACCGGTTTGCGCTGCGCCGTTTTGGAGACGGAAGCCGAATGCTCCATCGAGGTCAGCAATTTTCCAAGCAGGCGCGCGAGCGTCCGTCTCTCAGCGGACGGAAAAAACGACAGCATGTCGTCCATCGCCTGGAAATGCCGCTTGATCGCGCGGTCGGCGAGCAGACGGCCCGCCGGCGTCAGCTTGACGATCACGCCGCGGCGATCATTCGGATCGGGCGCGCGCCGCACCAGCCCCAGGCGCTCGACGCGATCGATCCGATTGGTGACGGCGCCGGAGCTCAGCAGCGATTCATGCAGCAGATCCGTCGGCCGCAACGCAAACGGCGGCCCTGCGCGGCGGAGCGTCACGATCAGGCTGAAGGATTCCCAGCCCAGCCCGAGTTCGCCGAGCAATTGCTCCGTCCGCCGCACCAGGTGACCCGAAAGCCGATGGATGCGCCCGAACACGCCGAAAGCCTCGGGATCGAGATCGGGGCGCGCCGCACGCCATTGACGCAGGAAATGATCGATCGAGTCCGCGGACTGCCCGCCGGAGGCCGGCTTTGACATCGCTCACGCCTTTCAGACTCGCGTTCCAGGATATCTTGACATCAAGATATATTACATCAAGATTTTCGGGACGAGAAGGTCGGGGACCATGCCGCGCACCTTGATAAAAAACGGTTACGTGGTGACCGTCGACGGGAGCCGTGCCGTTCATCCGGGCGGTTTTGTCGCCGTCGACGGCGCAAGAATTTCGGCAGTCGGCCCCGCGTCCGCGGTGCCCGACGCGCGCGGCTTTGATGAGACTATCGACGCGGCCGGCTGCATCGTGCTCCCCGGCCTCATCAATGGTCACCAGCACCATTGGTATACGTTGTTCAAAGGCCTCGCAGACGGCTATCTGCTGGAAGACTGGGTGACCGATTTTCTGTTGCCACTGACGCGCCACCTGCCTGAAGAGGGCATGCGCGCATCGAGCTATCTCGGCGCCATGGAGATGCTCTCGACCGGAACGACGTGCTCGCTCAATCATTCGGTCACCACGACGTCGCCGGCCATGGTGCGCGCGACGATCGAGCCGCAGGCCGAAGTCGGCATTCGCCAGGTCTTTGCCAAGGAATTGCGCTGCCGCACGCCCGGCAATCCGCAGCACCCGCTGACGCTCGATGAATCGCTTGCTTCCTTCGAG
This sequence comes from Pseudolabrys sp., assembly GCA_035701545.1. Taxonomy (GTDB): domain Bacteria; phylum Pseudomonadota; class Alphaproteobacteria; order Rhizobiales; family Xanthobacteraceae; genus Pseudolabrys. The sequence continues at coordinate 6,498 of DASSRW010000247.1, read as the reverse complement.
CAGGAATTCCGCCAATGGGACGGAACGGCGGAAGGCCGCACGCGCATGGCAATGGTGATCGAGTCGAATGCGCACTGGGTCGCCGCCGGAATGACGACCGAAGAGCTGATTTGCCGCGGCTACGAGCTCGCCCGCAAGCTCAACGCGAAGATATCGACGCACATTGCCGGCGGCACCTTCTCGATCGAAAAGGGCTTCCTGCGCTACTTGCGCGAAACCGGGCGCACCGACGTCCGCTATCTGATGCAGCTCGGGCTGCTCGATCCGCACTGGGTGCTCATCCACGGTATTCACGTCACCGAGCTCGATATCGAGCATATGGCGCGCGTCGGCTGCAGCTTCGTTTACACGCCGACGAGTGAATCCATGCGCGGCGGCGGCATCGGCCCTTTCGCCAATGCCTGGCGCGCCGGCGTCAATGTTGCGCTGGGAACGGACGGCCCGATGGTCGACTACAGCGTCGACATGGTCGAGCAGATGAAGGCCTGTTCGATGATGCAGCATGTCCGCCATCTCGACCCGACACGCATGCCGGCTGAACGAACGATCGAAATGGCGACCATCAATGCCGCCAAGGCGCTTGGGCTCGATCGCGAAATCGGCTCGCTGGAAGCGGGAAAGCGTGCCGACATCGCCGTCTTCGACATCGACAGGCCCTATGTCGGCGTGCTGCACCGGCCGATCTCGAACTTCATCTGCGCCGGCAAGGGCAGCGATGCGCGTGTGGTTCTGGTCGACGGCGAGATCGTCTATCGGGACGGCACCTTCCCGCGCTTCAAGGACAGCGGCCGCGTCATCGTGGAAGCGGAAAAGATCGGGAAAAAGGTGTTAGCTGCGGCAGGGTTGAGCGGCCGGCTTGAGCCGGCGTGGCGGCACTGATGCGCCGCCGGCCGCCGGCAATCGTGGATGTTCCGGAATGGACGTAACGGTCGAGGATGTAACGCAGGTCTGGCCCGGACGGCGCGGGGCCGACGTGGTTGCGCTCGACCGCTTCTCGCATCGCTTCGCGTCGCGCCGCTTTTCCTGCCTGCTTGGCCCGAGCGGCTGCGGCAAGAGCACGTTGGTGCAGATCGTCGGCGGCATCGAGACCGCGTCGAGCGGACGCGTCCGCATCGTCGACCCGGCCAGCCCGGATACTGTGCGCCCATCCGGCGCCGATTCCGTCATGGTCTGGCAGAATCTCAACCTGTTTCCATGGCGCAGCGTGCTCGACAATGTGGCCTTCGGCCTGGAGATGCAGGGAATCGGCAAAGCCGAGCGCCACGAGCGCGCGACCGCCCTGCTCGCCTCGGTCGGTCTGCGCGGATTCGAAGGCCATCTGCCCGGACAATTGTCGGGCGGCATGCGCCAGCGCGTGGCGCTTGCGCGCGCGCTCATCATGGAACGGCCGATCATGCTCATGGACGAACCGTTCGGCGCGCTCGATGCGCAGACCAAGATCGTCATGCAGGAAGAGCTTTTGCGCCTTTTCGACGAGACCAAGAAGACGATCATCTTCGTCACCCATGCCATCGAAGAAGCGATCCTGCTCGGCGACGAAATTGTCGTGATGACCGCGCGGCCCGGCCGCATCAAGGAAATTCTCAGCGTCGATCTGCCAAGGCCGCGCTCGCTCGAAATGGTGAACTCGAAGGCTTTCGGCGCCCTGTTCGACCGCGCGTTTCACCTGATCCGCGAAGAGGTCATGACCTCGATGGCGCAGCAATCGATGGCGCTGGAAACGCGATGAAACCGGACCGAGGCACGTTCGCCGGAATTGCCGAGCGCGCTGCCCCCGCGCTGGTCGTCGTCGCCGTGCTGCTGGGCTGGGAATTGCTCGTGCGCTGGCACGGCATCGCGCCGATTTATCTGCCGGCGCCGAGCTCGATCGCGATTTACCTGTTCCGCATGATCGCGAACGGCTCGATCGAGTTCAATCTCGGCGTCACGCTGCTGCGAATCTTCGCCGGGTTTGCGGTGGCAGCCGTGACGGGCGTGACGCTCGGAGTCCTGATGGGAATGTCGCGCATGGTTGCACGCATTGCCGATCCGTGGATTGCCGCGCTCTATCCGTTGCCGAAGATCGCACTGATCCCCCTGCTGGTGATCTGGCTCGGCACCGGCGAGGTGTACAAGATCGTCATCAGCGCCATTACCGCGTTTTTTCCGATCGTCATCAGCACCTATGCCGGCATTCGCCAGACCGACCAGGGCCTGATCAAAGCGGCGCGCGACCTCGGCGCCAACCGCCGCCAGATTCAGATGAAGATCGTCATTCCCGCAGCCATTCCGAGCATCTTCGCCGGATTGCACCTTGGGATGGGCGTCACGATCATCCTCGTCGTCGCGGCGGAAATGATCGGCAGCTCCAGCCAGAGCGGCATGGGCTTTCTCTTGATTCAGGCCGGTCAGGTCATGGAAACTGAAAAGGTGTTTGCAAGCCTGATCGTGCTCGCGGTGGTCGGCGCGCTGGTCATCAAGTTGCAGGAATGGGTCGACCGCAGGGTCGCGCCCTGGACGGCTTATCGAGACGAACACTAAGAACACGGGAGGGTGACATGAGACTGACATCACTGTTGCGTGCGGCGGCGGGAGCACTTGCGTTCTCGCTCATCCTGACGGCGGGCGGATATGCCCGTGCGGCGGACGTCATCCGCGTCGGCGAAGGCCCGTTCATCACCGGCGGCGGCTTCTATGTCGCGCTCGAACGCGGCTACTTCAAGAAAATGAATCTCGACATCCAGATGAAGAAGTTCAACGACGGCGCCCTCGCCGTTCCGGCCATTCTTTCCGGCGAACTCGACATCACCCTGATGACGGCCAACGCCAGCCTGTTCAACAGCATCGCCAAGGGCGCACCGCTCGTGATCGTGCTTGACCGCGGCCATAACAAGCCCGGCTACGGCTACCTCGCGGTCAACGTCACCCAGGAGCTCTACGATCAAGGCGTCCACTCGGCGGCCGATTTCGCCAAGCTCAAGGGCAAGCGAATGGGCGTCGGCGCGCTCGGCAGCATCAACCAGTACGACACCGCCCGCGCGCTGCAAAAAGCCGGGCTCGATCCACGCAAGGACGTGAAGTGGATCGTGGGCGTCTCCCAGCCCGATCTGATGAAGATGCTCGGGCAGAAGCAGGTCGACCTCACCGACCTCGCCTACCAGTTCGGCTATTTCGCGCAGAACAACAAATGGGGGCCGATCGTTGCGCGCGGCGACCAGATCGAGCCGAACAGCTCGATCGGCGTCTACGCCGCCAACAAGGATTTCGTGAAGAACAAGCGGGACGTGCTGGTGCGCTTTGCGATGGCCTACCTGCAGGGCGTGAAGGAATTCGACGCGGCGGCGAACGCGCCGGACGCCCACAAGGACATTCTCGAATTCCTCGCCAAGAACACCTTCCTCAACAAGCCGGCGTTGATCAAGGCCATCGCGCCCTACTGGTCCTATACGAACGAGGACGGAATGCCGCCGATCGATTCGATCATGCACATGCAGGACTACTGGGCGGACTACTTCCACTACGTCGAAAAGAAAGTGACGCGCGAGCAGCTTTTCGATCTGTCGGTCGCGCAGGAAGCCAAAAAGCGGCTCGATGCGGAAAAGCCGTTCGGCAAGTGATTGCGTAGCGCGGGCTTCCATTAAAGAACGATCCGGCGCGCGGCGCCGGATCGATCGGCCAACAGGAGAACACTGTGAAAAAGGATTTTGTACGCGGCACGTGGCAGGAAAAGCGGGCGTTTTCTCCCGCCGTCGTCACCGAGAACGCGCGTCGCACGATCTGGATCGCGGGCCATACCGGGGCAAAGGACGATGCCGGCAAGTCGCTCGCCGGCGACTTCGACGCGCAATGCCGCCAGACGTTCCGAAACATCGAAAAGACCCTGGCCGAGGCCAAGTGCACGCTGAAGGACATGGTGACAATGACGGTCTTCCTGATCGACGCCCGCTACACGACGCGGATGACCGAACTACGGACCGACATCTTCGGCGGCGACTTTCCCGCGAGCGCGGCCATCACCGTTTCGGGCTTCGCCGATCCGGCGATCATGATCGAGGTGCAGGGAGTGGCGGCGGCGGAGTAGCGGCATTGTTGCCGCGCGCAAGGCCGCGGCATGCTTTTCACCAGGCGGCCGATAACTGTTCTCAAACGCCGGGCCGGGTGCCGATCAAACTGCGCCGGCAGCTGGGCCGACCATTTTGGTGTTAATGGGAAGACAAGAGTCAGGCCCGCCCCAGGCGTGCGGAAATGGCCTGGGGAATAACCTCGGCTGCAAGCCGCGGAAATATGGCTGCACAGCGCAGATAGCGCAGGGCGAGCCGCCGCGGATCGCTCAGCAGACGCCACAGCCACTCGAGACCATGATCGCGGAAAAATCGCGGCGCGCGCGTCTGGTTGCCGGCGAGGAAATCCAGCGCCGCGCCCACGCAGATGAAGCCGATCTCGGGCATTTGCGCGTGACAACGCGCGGCAAAGATTTCCTGGCGCGGAGCGCCGAGCGCGATAAAGCAGAGCCGCGCGCCCGATCGGCGAATACGCTGGATGGCAAGGTCGGCATCGAGCGCGTGCGGATCGAAATTGGGACCTGGGGCGTAACTGTCGACGACCTGCAGCCGTGGCATCCGCTCGGAAAGTTGCGCGCGAACGCGCCGTAACACTTCTGTGCTCGGCCCAAGCAAAAACACCGGCAAGCGATGGCACGCCGCTTGCGCACACAGCGGCGTCAGAAGATCAGCACCGGTCGTACGCCTGACAGGAAAGCCGTGAAGCCTGCCCAGCAAGGCAATCGGAAATCCATCGGCGGTAACATAGCGGGCGCAACGATAGGCATCCTGGAACTGCGGATTGGATCGCAATTTTGCGCAGTGGTCGAGATTGATCGTGAAGAGGCAGAATCCACAGCCGCGTTTCGCGTCTGCAACTGGCGCGGACACCGCTTGCCACATACTAGCGATATTGACCGTCACGCCGGCAACACTGAACGTGTTCGTGCGAACGTTTGCTTCCGACATGCGTCACCTTGGACTGATTTACTATGCCTCGATGCAGGCCCGAGCTCCCGTCGCGTGCGAGACCTTGAAGCGGAATGGAACCGTGCCGCGACTGCTAACCTTCGCAATCAAATGAGGCATTGCGTCGTATTGATGACACTCACAATGACACCACGTTTCATCTTCAGCTGATATTTTTTCTGAAGATCAGAAGATTCGCAGCGGCGCATGTGGGCGGCAATTTTAGCCTATAGCAGAGATTGTTCCAGCGCAGCAGCGTACGACGCAGTGGACCGTGCACTCGGCGCTGCACCTCGGAAAATTCGCCAATGATTCGATTGGCCAGCTTTAGTCCATGCTTTGCGAGTGCTCGCTCGAGCTCCGGGATGTCAAACTGCCAGAGCCACAGCTTCTGTCCGTGCATTTGATACCATGCACCGTTTCCTAGTTGTAGCCGTTCCTGGTCCAACGGCTTGCGAACCAGGAAGCGGGCCACAGACTCGATCTTATGGTCGAGCGCAGTGCGGTTAGTCACGTACAATGCGAGCGTTCCACCAGGTTCGAGTATCCGGGCAAGCTCAGCAAGCGCCTCGGTAGCGTCGGGGATATGAATAATCACGCCCCAAGAAAAGATGTAACGAAACGATCCGTCGGCAAATGAGAGGTTCATCAGATTTTCTTGCCGAAAGTCCACTAACGAGCTTAGCCCCGCCGCCGTCAAACGCGCCCTGGCCTCATCCAACATGGTTCGCGAGATGTCGATGGCAAGGACGGGATGCCCGGCACGGGCGACGCGTACGCTGTGAACGCCCGGACCGCAGCCGGCGTCGAGCACACGAGCCCCCGACGGGACGTCCATCAGCCGCAGCATCGTCGCGATGGCGCGATCGTAATAGAGCTCCGAGATCGGATGATAGTAGTCCTCGTCCCATGAAGCGACGGTCGCGTGCTGCTCAAAGACCGCACTATCCATCACTGGCATGCGTTCACGCTATTTGGAAGATAGAGCAAGAGCTGCCCGATTGATTGCGAAGATGCGATTTTTTCCGATCAATGCCAGCCGAAGATGCCTGCGATCTTGGGAGGCATTAGACAGAAAGGTCACGCTTGCCCCTAACCCACTCGGTTTGTCGATTTGCAAACAGCCGTAGATACAAAGGCACCTTTCTGACGGCATATATCGGCGCAAACGCCAGCGTCCGGAGCGAGACGACGTTTCGCCCATAACGCCACCATGCCAAACCAACGGACGTTATGAGCAATGCGTAGTTTGCCAAACCAAGCGTCAGCGGAATGACGCTCCCGCCAAATACGCACAGAGTTGTGGCAAGGACAACATGAACTGTAAGCAGCAGCAGCAACAACGCCAACGGTGGAATGGCAAGATCAAGCATCATGGCGAGCAAGCGCACGTTCCCGCTCCTGCGAAACTTGCCAAAAAGACGGGGCAAATAGCGGATCGCGGTACCGATTGCTCCATGCTCCCAGCGCGCACGCTGCACAAGGCTGGGCGTTCCTTGCGCCGCGACAT
>DASSRW010000246.1:0-15791 GCA_035701545.1 Pseudolabrys sp. | reverse complement strand
AGGACGGACCTCACGCCAAGCGCGCCGGCTACGATCTAATGGCGCAAGGGACAGGCGGCGTCATGGACCTTACCGGCACTCCCGACGGCGAGCCTACCCGCGTCGGAATTCCCATGTCGGACATCTTCAGCGGAGTCTATTCGGCGGTCGGTATCCTGGCGGCGCTGCACGAACGGGAGCGTACCGGCAAGGGTTGCCACGTCGACACAGCACTCGTCGACTCTACCGTCGGCGTGCTGTCGTATCAGGCGCTCAACTACCTTGTGTCCGGCAAAGTGCCTAAACGCATTGGCAACGCCCATCCCAACATCGTGCCTTACCAGGTATTCCCGACCGCCGACGGCTACGCCATCGTGGCCACGGGCAACGACAATCAGTACGTCAAATTCTGCAACGTGCTCGGCGCACCGGAGCTGACGACCAATCCGGAATACAAGGACAACGTCGGCCGGCTGAAGCATCGCGAGGAATTGGTCGGCAAGCTGAGTGCGCTGACCAAGAAGATGAAACGCGACGACCTGCTTACAAAACTTGAAGCGCAGGGCGTACCGGCAGGGCCGATCAACGATCTTGAACAGGTGTTCAAGGACCCGCAGGTCATCCATCGCGGCATGAAGCTAGAAGTGCCGAGTGCCGCCGCCAAGAACGGCGCAATTCCCGGGGTACGCACGCCGATCGTGATCGACGGCTGGCGCGCCGCAGCCGACAAGCCGTCGCCGCTTCTCGGCGAGCACACGGCTGAAATCCTGCGTGAGATCGGCGAAGGCTGAAAGTTCCGGCAGCGCAAGCACCCTCTTGACCCGAGCCGCGTTGACTCGGAGCATTGTCATGCGCCGCAGTCCTCAAAATCGGCGTTCGGGGGAAGTTCATGAAACTCGTTCCAACGCTCTTGGCGTGGGCGCTCTCGATTGCGCCTGCATCTGCCGGCAGTCCACCCACGTTTCAGGTCGATGCGTCCTGGCCGAAACCGCTGCCGAACAACTGGATCATGGGCCAGGCGGCCGGCGTTGCCGTCGACGCGCAGGATCACATCTGGATCATCCAGCGTCCGCGCACGCTGACCGATGACGAGAAGGCCGCGAGCTTCAGTCCGCCGCGTGCGAAGTGCTGCAAGCCGGCTCCGCCGGTGCTGGAGTTCGATCAGGAAGGCAATCTGCTCAAGGCATGGGGCGGGCCCGGAAAGGGCTATGACTGGTTCGAGAACGAGCACGGCATCAACATCGATTACAAGGGATTCGTCTGGGTGGGAGGCAACGGCAAGAACGACGGCCAGGTCCTGAAATTCACGCAGGATGGAAAGTTCATCCTGCAAATCGGCAGGCCGGGCTCAAAGGTCGACAGCAATGACGTGACGAAGCTTGGCCGCCCCGCGGATACCGAAGTCGATCCGGCCGCCAACGAGGTCTACATTGCCGACGGCTATGGCAATCACCGCGTGATCGTCTTCGACGCCGACACCGGAAAATACAAGCGTCATTGGGGCGCCTACGGCAAGAAGCCGACCGACGAAAAGCTCGCCGCCTTCGATCCGAACGGCGCGCCGCCACAGCAATTCGCCAATCCGGTGCATTGCGTGCGCATCGCGAAGGACGGCCTGGTTTACGTCTGCGACCGGCAAAACAACCGCATTCAGGTCTTTCACAAGGACGGCACGTTCGTGAAAGAGTTCTTCGTGGAGAAAAATACGAAGTTGCAAGGCTCGATGTGGTGGCTGGCGCTATGGCCGGATGCCCAGCAGAGCTATCTGATCGCGGCCGATGGCGCCAACAACGAGGTGCACGTGCTCTCGCGCGAAACTGGCGAAGAACTCGGCTCGTTCGGCCACAGCGGGCGCAACGCCGGGCAATTCCACTGGGTTCACAACCTCGCCATCGACAGCAAGGGCAACGTCTACACGACGGAAGTAGACAACGCGAAGCGGGCGCAGAAATTCCGGTACGTCGGGCCGCCGCTGCGCTGATCGACTAATTCGCGGCCGCGTTCTGGCGGCTTCTCGCGTGGGCGCGGCGCCGCGCCTCGCTAATGCTTGCTTTGAGCGCGGCAACATCGAACGGCTTTTGCAGGACGACGAAGCCCTGGCTGACCGCCTCCTGGGCGCTTGCGCTGTATCCCGTCGCCAGCAGGACCGGGATTGCCGGGTAGCGCTCAACAATCTCGCGCGCGAGGTCGAGCCCGTTCGTGCCGCCGGGCATCAGGATGTCCGAAAAGACCAGGTCGAAAAACTGACTGGCCTTCAACGCATCGAGCGCCGCGCGCGCGTTGCCGACGGTCTGCACCGTATAGCCGAGCTGCTGGAGATAGTTGGCGCCGACCTCGGCGACCTCGGCATTGTCTTCAACAAGCAGCACCGTGCCAGCGGCAATCGGCTGCGCCGGCGCCGGTTCGCTCGACGGCGGAGGATTGGGCGCCTGTTGGCTACGCGGCAGAAAAAGCGTGATCGCGGTGCCGCGCGCCTCGGCGCTCGATATTGTCGCCGTGCCGCCGGATTGCTTTGCAAAGCCGTAGACTTGGCTGAGGCCGAGACCCGTCCCCTTGCCCACCTCTTTGGTGGTGAAGAACGGCTCGAAGACGCGCGGCAGGATGTCGCTCGGAATGCCGACCCCGGTATCGGCGATGCGGATTGCGACGAATTCCCCGCGCAGGCTGTCTGCCGTCGCCTCCCCCTTCAACGTCACAGGCTTGGCGCGAATCGATAGAACGCCGCCGCTCTGCATCGCATCCTTGGCATTGATGGCGAGGTTGAGAATCGCGAGCTCGAATTCGCCGGGGTCGACGCGAACGGCGCAGACCTCGTCCGGCACCTCGACCCTGATCTCGATATCGCCGCGCAGCGAGCGCACGAGCAATTCCTTCAGCATAGGCAACCGTTGCGAGAGGTCGATCACCTCCGGTGTCAGCGTCTGCCGCCGCGAAAAGGTCAGGAGCTGGCGCGTCAGGCTTTCGCCGCGTTGGGTCGCGGTTGCAATCATGTCGAGCAGCCGCACGTGCTTCTTGTCCGCCAGATCGGCGCGCAAGCGGCGCACGCTGCCGTTCACGACCATCAGCAGGTTGTTGAAATCATGGGCAACGCCGCCGGTCAATTGCCCGAGCGCTTCGAGCCGTTGCGCCTGCCTGAGCGCGCCTTCGGCCGCTTCGCGGCGTTCGGCTTCCTCGTACAGCCGCCGCGTTCGCCGCAAGGCCACGCCAAGGACTACGAACAGAAGCGCCGTGATGGGCACGCCGAAGATCAGGTGGCTGCTCATGTAGTTCAGCCACTCCGCGCGGATGGCGGATTGCTCGGTGCCGGCAAGGACGTAAACGGGAAAGCCGGTCAGCTTGCGGTATCCGATCCGCCGCTCGATGTGGTCGACCTGCGAGTTCGCCCAGAAAATGTACCGCTCGAGGCCTTTGCGGATGCCGATGCGAAACTGGCTCCCTTCGTTCAGCTTCGCCTTGCGGTCGGCCGGAGCCGGAAAACGGGCGAGAAAGCTGCCGTCGGCGCGCACCATGGCGAAATAGTTGCCTTCGGTGCGCGCCATGCGCGCGTAGAAATTCTCGAAGTACCCTGGCAATACGGCGACCGCAATGACGCCGTTGAACGTCCCGTCGGGCAGCGCGCGGCGATACGAGAGCGTGAAGAAGGACGTGTTGAGTCCGCTCATGCGCGGCGTGTGCATGTCGCTGATGTAAGTGCCGCCGCCGGGGGGCATTTGCGCCTTGAAATAATCGCGGTCGGCAAAGCTTGTGGTTTTCGAGACGGGAAACGAATTGGACGACACCAGCGCGCGGCCCTCGCGGCTGATGATGACGATGCCCTGCAACTGCGGCATGGAATCGGCGATCTGCTTCAGGCGCTCATGCAGGGCCGCTTCGTTGTTGGCTATGCCGATATCGGTCGTCCCGCGCAGCACTTCATTGATTTCGGCGAAGGTGCGTTCGACGGTCTGAAAGACCTTGAGCGCATGCTCATGCAGAATGTCGAGCGAGCGGTCGATGCGCTCGTCCGCCACTTTCTGCATGTTGCGATAGCTGACCCATGCGGCAAACGAGAAGAGCAGCGCCGGCAGCACCAGGGATGCCACCATCATCAGCTTGAGAAGCCGAATGGCCGCGTGCTGAGGCGTCAGCATGGACTTCGTATTTATGTAACTCCCCCGGCGAATCTCCGCAGTTTTCCATGATTTGCCGAAATGTACGAGAGGTTTGATTTCACGGCCGCCCGAATTTCGACGAATTCAACCGCTCGGCACGAATGCGCCGGTCCAGCCTGGGAACATCAAAGACAAGCGTCAGGTCACCGCGGTCGGCGCCAGGGCCTCGATGTCCGTCGCGACGTCGACGACTGCGGGGCAGTTTGCCGCCAGCGCCTGCTTGAGCGCCGCGGTGATGTCGGCGGGATTTTCGACGCGAATGCCGAGTGCGCCCATGTCGTCCGCGAGCCGCGCGAAATTCATCTTGTTGTAGGTCCACAATTCGCGCGCCCGCTCGGTCTGGGTGCCACCATAGGCGCGGTCGAAGCCGCGCTTCGACTGGTTGCCACCGCCGTTGTTGTTGACGACGGTCACCGAATTGATGTTCCAGCGCACCGCCGTCTCCAGTTCCGCGATGTGATACCAGAAGCCGGCATCGCCGGTGAACACGACGACCGGACGGTCCGGACATGCGGCTTTCGCGCCGATGCCGGCACAGAAGGCCCAGCCGAGATGGCCGGCGCTGCGCATGTAGCTCTGTGTCGCGCTGCGCAGGTCGTACATGCCGCCCATCCACATTCCGGCGTGCCCCGTATCGACCACGACGATCGCGTCGTCCGGAACGTTGTTGCTCAGTTCGTGGCAGATGCGCGCGGGGTTGATCGGCACCGCATCGGATTCGAGCATCGGCTTGTATTTCGCGTACCACTCGGCGCGGATTTTCGTGATCTCGCCGATCCAGCCTTTGCGTTTTGCCGCGCTGGTCCTGTCCGCCTGCGCAAGCATACGCGCAAGAACGGTCCTGGCGTCGCCGAGCACGCTCGCCTGCAGCGGGTAATTGCGGCCGAGCGATTCCGGCTCGATGTCGATCTGGATCGCCGGCGTGCCGATCTTCGGCACCGCCCAGAAATGCGTGGTCATGCCGCCGGTTTCGGTGCCGATGAAGCAGACGAGGTCGGCGCGGTTGACGACGCGATTGGCGCTCTCGCGCGAGTAGCTGCCGACGACGCCGACCGAGAGCGGATGCGTTCCAGGGATGTTGTCCTTGCCGTTGAGCGAGGTGGCGACCGGAATTTGCAGCGCCTCGGCAAGCGTGACGAGCTCTTTCGCCGCACCGGAGGCGCGCACGCCGCCGCCGGCGACAATCACGGGCCGCTCGGCCTTTTGCAAAATGTCGAGCGCCGCTTTCACATGCGCCGCTTCCGGCTCCGGCCTGAACGGCGGCACGGCCGCGAACTGCGGTTCGACCACCTCGTCCATCTCGGCTTCCTCGAGATCGACCTGACCCTCGTTGCCGCGGAATTGCAGATGCACCGGCCCTGGCGTGCCCGAGGTCGCGACGCGGAACGCTTGCCGCACCATGTCCGGAATGCGCGCGACATCGTCGACCGTCGCGTTGAATTTGGTCACCGGCTCAAACGCCGGCACGTCGTCGATTTCCTGATAGACCTTGCGAAATTTCGTCTTCGGGTCGCGTCCACCGGTGAATGCGAGCACCGGCGAGTGCGCGAGCCACGCATCGCGCAGACCCGCGGCAAGATTGAGGGCGCCGATCACCTGCGCCATGCAGACGCCTGGCTTGCCGGACGCGCGCGCGTAGCCGTCCGCCATGTAGGCGGCCGATTTTTCCCCGTGCGTATGAATGCGCTTGATGCTCGTGCGCCGTTCCATCTCGGCGAAGGTCCGCCGCAGCACCGCCGGCACCATGAAGACATGCGTGACGCCGTAACCGGCGAGCATTTCGGCAAGCACTTCGGCGCCGACGCGTTTGATATTGTGGCCTAGCATTGTTCGTCCTCTTCCTTGTCATGGCCGGTCATGGCCGGGCTTGTCCCGGCCATGACGCTTAGGCAGGCACTGTGCTCACCTGATCGGGATGCCCGGGACGAGCCCGGGCATGACAAATCGAAATGTCGTGCGCTGTCTGTACGCCCTATTTGATCGCCAATGGATTGACCGGCGAGCCGACGGCGCCGGTGATCGGAATCGCAGGCGCGACGAACATGAACTCATAGACCCTGTCGGCAGCGCAATCGTCGGCGAGCTCCTTCAGATTGAAAATCTCGCCCATGGTCATGCCCATGATCGGAATAGTGATCCAGTGCCAGGGCTGGTTGATGCCCTCCTCGCTTTCGTTCGGCCGCACCTCGCAGCCCCAGGTGTCGCTCGCAAGCGCCGCCAGTTCCGTCTTCTGCACGAAATCGAGCGTCTCGAACGAGAAGCCCGGCGCATCGCCGCCCGGATAGCCGTCCCAGCTTCCGGCTTTCTGGCAGCGCTCCATCATGCCGGTGCGTACGATGATGTAGTCGCCACGCTTGAGCACGACGTTCTGCTTCTTTGCCGTGTTGTAGAGGTCGTCGTTGGTGATGCCGTAGCCGTCGTCGAGCGACTCGACGCCCTTGTAGCGCGCCACGTCGAGCAGCACGCCGCGCCCAACCATCCTGCTCTTGGTTTTCTCGATGCCGCACTTCTGCGCGCCGGCGCTCGTCACCTCGCGGCAGTCATAGCCGTTCCACATGGAATTCTCGTAGAACACGTGGCCGAGCCCGTCCCACTGCGTGCCGCATTGCAGCGGCATGGTGACCATGTCGTCGGCGGCGCGAATGCCGCGCTTGTCGAGCACCCCCGAATAGGCATCGGTGCCGGTGCGCAGCATGGTATGGATCGGGTTGGTGCGGCCCATGGCCGGGTACTTGCTCTTTGCGCCCTGCGGTCCGGTGTGATCGAAGTTGAGTGCAAGTGAGATCACCTTGCCCTTTTTCACCAGCTGAGCGGCGGCAATGATGTCTTCCGGCGTGGTGAAATTCAGCGTGCCGATCTCGTCACTCGGGCCCCATTTGCCCCAGTTCTTGTATTTCTCGGCGGCGTCACGCAGGTCCTGACGGGTCACTTTACGAGGCGGCATCGGATTTCCTTGTTTGCAGACGGATAAACGAACGCCGGCGAATACACCCGCCCCATCGCACAAATGCAAGTCCCAGTGGCATCACCGACAAGCAGTGCTACCATGTCGAGGACGTAACGGAGGAAATGCAATGCGTTTGATTGTACGAGTCCTTGCCGCCTGCGCCGCGCTCGCCGCGGCTAATTTTTCCGCCGCAGCGGCTGGTTACCCTGATCACCCGGTCAAGATCATCGTGCCGTTTGCGGCCGGCGGTCCGACAGATGTGATGGCGCGATTGATCGCGCAGAAACTTTCGGATGCGCTGAAGCAACAGTTCTATGTCGAGAACCGCTCCGGCGCGGGCGGCAATATCGGCATGCAGGAAGCGTCGAAATCGAAGGCGGACGGCTACACGATCCTTGTCGCGAGCTCGAGCTACGTGGTCAATCCGAGCCTCTACAAGAAAAATCCCTATGACGCCTTCAAGGACTTTGCGCCGGTGACGCTTGCCGCCGCCTCGCCGAATGCGGTGGTGGTGACATCGAGCTTCCCCGCCAAGTCGATGAAGGAGCTGATCGATCTCATCAAGAAAAACCCCGGAAAGTATACGATTGCCAACCCGGGCATTGGGACAACGCCTCAGCTTGCCGCCGAACTTTTCAAGCTGTCGCTGAAGCTCGATGCGACCAGCGTGCCGTTCGGCGGAGCCGCGCCGGCGATTCAGTCTGTCGTTGGCGGACATACACCGATCGGCTTCACGGCGTTGCCGCCGACCTCGCCCCAGGTGAAGGCCGGCACATTGCGCGCCCTTGCGGTCACCACCGCCAAGCGCTCCGCGGCATTGCCCGACGTGCCGACACTTGCCGAAGCCGGCGTCGCGGGCCAAACGTCGGAAACGATGCAGGGCATTCTCGTTCCCGCCGGCACGTCAAAGGACATCATCACGCTGCTCAACCGCGAGATCGTGAAGATCATGGCGATGCCGGACGTGAAAGAAAAGTGCGCGCAGCTTGGCTTCGACCCGATCGCGGATACGCCCGAGGAATTCGCGGCCTACATCAAGAGCGAAGTCGCGAAATGGGCGAAAGTGATCAAGGACGCGCATATCAAGCAGATTTGACGAGCGCTCTCGTTGTCATGCGCGGACATAACAGCCGAAGACGGGCGTAAACGCCCTTTTTACCCGCGCATCCCGCTCAGGATGGCATAGTGCCCCACTATCGGGATGGCCGGGACAAGCCCGGCCATGACAGGCTGCTACGATGCGCATCACCGACATCCGCGAAACCGCGGTCCCGCTCAAGTCGACGCTCGCCAATTCGAGCTTCAATTTTTCCGAAATGACGACCTCGGTGGTCGCGGTGATCACCGATATGATGCGTGAGGGAAAGCCGGTCTGCGGTTTCGCGTTCAACTCGACGGGACGCTACGCCTGCGGCGCGCAGATGCGGGCGCGCTTTATTCCGCGCATTCTCAATGCCGAGCCGACGTCGCTGCTGGATGACGCGGGCGACAATTTCGATCCGGCAAAAATCCTCGCCGTGATGATGCGCAACGAGAAGGCCGGCGGCCACAGCGAGCGCTCGGTCGCCATCGGCACCATCGAGGTCGCGGTGTGGGACGCAGTCGCCAAGATCGAGGGCAAGCCGCTCCATCGCGTGCTGGCGGAGCGCTACAACGGCGGCAAAGTCGCAGACAAAGTGTTCTGCTATGTGGGCGGCGGCTGGTATGCGCCCGGCAAGACCACGAAAGACCTGCAGGATGAGATGCGCCGCCATCTCGATTCCGGCTACACGATGGTGAAGATGAAAGTCGGCGGCGCGCCACTCGCGGAAGACATGAGCCGCATCGAAGCCGTGAAGGCAGTCATCGGCAATCGTGGCGCGCTTGCCGTCGACGCCAATTGCAAGTTCACGCGCGACGAGGCGATTACCTACGCGAAGGCGATGTCGCCTTACAAATTGCGCTGGTACGAGGAGCCCTGCGATCCGCTCGACTACGCATCGCTCGCAGCCGTTTCGGAGATTTATGACGGCGCGCTCTCGACCGGCGAGAACCTGTTTTCCACGCAGGACGTCGAAAACCTCGTGCGCTTCGGCGCGCTCAAGGCAGACCGCGGCGACGTCATTCAGGTCGATCCGCCACAAGCCTATGGCATCGTGCAATACGCGCGCACGCTCGACATGCTGGCAAAGCACGGCTGGCCGCGCTCCGGTCTTTTCCCGCACGGCGGCAACCAGATGTCGCTGGCCATCGCCGCCGGTTTCGGGCTTGGCGGCGCAGAGTCCTATCCGGGCGTGTTCGGGCCGTTCGCGGGTTTTGCCGATGACGCCAGGCTCGAGGACGGCTATCTCTCGCTTTCCGACCGGCCTGGCATCGGCTTCGAGGGGCAAGCCGCGCTTTACAAGATCATGCGGGACTTGGCCGGCATCTAGTCCTGCGTCGGCAAATCGACGCGCTGCCAGAAGGCCTTGCGGGCCTCCGAGTCGACAGCGGCCTCGTTCAAGCGCATGTCGCAGAGCTCCGGCTGGCTGAGCATCATGAGTTCGCGGCGCTGGCGCGCCCGGAGACGCCACATCCGGAAGGCCGTAACAAGTACCACCCACGCACGTCCCGGCAGCCCGCCAACACCGAAATGCGGCCGTGAACGGCCCATGTCAGGCAATCCGCTGTCTGCATACGCGGTCATGCTGCACCTCATCGGACGGGACCATTCGACGATGCCTTGCAGCTATATCCATGTGAGCGGTTGAACGGAGAGCGCCAAGGTTGCGAAACCGGCGCGCAAAAGTGCATAACCGTTGCCCCGCACAACGGTGCTTGATTTGCCCATGTTCGACTGGAACGACCTGAGGCATTTTCTGGCGATCGCCCGCCACGGCAGCACGCTGGCAGCGGCGAAAGCGTTGGCGGTAAGCCAGTCGACCGTGCATCGCCGCATGGACGAACTGGAAAGGCAGGTCGGCCGCCAGCTCGTCACACGCAACCCAGCCGGCTACAAGCTGACCGAGTTGGGCGAGGATCTGGTGGCCTACGCGGAGCGCGTCGAAGAGGCCGCGCTCGCATTCGAACGCCGTATTGCCGGCGCCGACAAGAGCCTGACCGGCAGCGTGCGCGTGACTTGCCCAGAGCCGGTCGGCATCCGGCTGATGCAATCCAATCTGCTCGCGAAATTTTCCGAGCGCTTTCCGGGGCTACGGATCGAATTTGTCATGAGCGACAAGCTGCTCGATCTCGGCAAGCGCGAAGCCGATATCGCATTGCGCGCGGCGGACCCAGTCGACAATGCGCTGTTCGGGCGCAAGATTGCCGACGTGCCCTGGGCGCTTTACGCCAGCAACGGCTACGTTGCACGGCACGGAGCCATTAAAGATGCGGCGGATATCGCCAATCACGCGCTTGTTCTCTTCGATGTCGAGCTCAAGCAGCATTTCACAAATCGATGGCTGCAATCGACCGCTTCGGGGGCGCGCATCGCCGCGCGCTGCAACAGCGTGGCCGCGCTGATAGCGGCGATCAGATCAGGCGCGGGTCTGGGCGCATTGCCGGTCATCGTCGGCGACAACGATGCCGAACTGGTGCGCGTGCTTGGACCTTTGCCGGAACTGACGACGCATTTCTACCTGCTCATTCACGAAGACATGAAGGCGACACCGCGCATACGCGCCTTCTTTGATTTTCTCGTCGAAGAAATACGCGAACTCCGGATCGTGGTGAGCGGCTCGGCGCCGGCGCGCGAGCCTCTTGTCAATCGACAAACGTGAGCGGCTTCGCCACCGCTTCCAGCGATTTGCGTTCGGCATTGATGCCCCACAGCCACGCCACGCACCCGCCGGCGATCATCAAAATCGCGCCGAGCAGGTATCCGCCGAACACGCTCACGCGCGAATGCGTGTCGATCAATGCGCCGAACAGAATCGGTCCCGCGACGCCTCCTACTCCAGTCCCGACCGCATAGAAGATCGCAATTGCAAAGGCGCGCGTTTCCAGCGGAAACGTTTCGCTCACGGTGAGATAGGCGGAGCTTGCGGCCGCCGAGGCAAAGAAGAAGATGATCATCCAGCCGATGGTCTGCGTCTCGGCCGTGATGATATCGCGCATGAACAGATAGCCGACAAGCGCCAGCAAAACGCCCGAAACGATGTAGGTGAACGCAATCATAATGCGGCGGCCGAGCGTGTCGAAGAACCGCCCGATCAGCACCGGTCCGAGAAAATTTCCGGCAGCAAACGGCAGCAGGTACAAGCCGACATCGTCGGCGGGAATCGAATAGAAGTCGGTCAGGACCAGCGCGTAGGTGAAAAAGATCGCGTTATAGAAGAACGCTTGCGAGGCCATCAGCGCGAGCCCGACGAATGCGCGCTGCCGATGCACGACGAACAAGGCGCGCGCGACTTCCGCCAGCGGCGTCGAGCGGCGCGCGTGTAGACGGACGCGCGGCAGGTCGTCCGCGGGCTGCGACTTGAAACGCGCCTCTATTCCAGCGACCACACGCCTGGCTTCGTCGGCATAGCCGTGCGTCATGAGCCAGCGCGGACTTTCCGGAATCCACAGCCGCATGAAGAAGATCACCAGCGCCAGCGCCGCGCCGATCAGAAACGCGAAACGCCAGCCGTGCTCGGGATTGATCACCGCGGGGTCGAGCAGAACAAGCGAGCCGAGGGAGCCAAGCGCAGCGCCCACCCAGAAGCTGCCGTTGATCACAAGATCGGTCCAGCCACGGACACGGGCGGGCACCAGTTCCTGGATGGTGGAATTGATCGCGGCGTATTCGCCGCCGATACCCGCGCCTGTAAAGAAACGAAAGACCGCGAAGCTCGCCAGATTCCAGGACGCCGCGGTCGCCGCGGTCGCGACGAGGTAGACCGATAGCGTGATGAAAAACAATTTCTTGCGGCCGAGCCGGTCGGTGAGCCAGCCGAAGAACAGCGCCCCGGAGACGGCGCCGACGAGATAGACGCTGCTGACGATGCCGATGTCCGTGTTCGAGAACCGCAGGACCGGACTTGCTTTCAGGGCGCCCGACAGCGCGCCGGCGAGCGTCACTTCGAGACCGTCCAGAATCCAGGTAATGCCGAGCGCGGCGACGACGAGCCGGTGGAATTGCCCCCAGGGCAGCCGGTCGAGCCGCGCGGGAATGTCGGTTTCGATTATCTGCTCGGCCACACATGTCCCCTGCACGTCACGCCGCAGTCTAACGCCGGCGGGGACGCTTCTGTTCGACTTTCATCCGTTTGCCGCGCTTCGCGGACCACAGACGATCGGATATGGTGCCCGGCCATGACCCCGTACCCGCCCGACACCGGCAACGATACCGACGTCCTGCGCCGGCTCCATTATGCGGCAGCCATCGCCTGCGGCGTCTGCGCGGCGCTTGTCGTGCACATCGTGCTCACCGTGCTCGGCATCGGCCTCGACGCCGTTTTGCGCGGCGCCGGCGACAGCCGCCGGCAATTCATCTCGGCTCTCGCCTGGTGGGCGATCGGAGGCTCGGCATTCATCGCCGGCTGGGCGGTCGCCGCCTATCTGATCGCCGCGGCGCGCGAGCGGCAACTGGTCTTTCGCCTGGCGCAGTGGTTCCTGATCGTGTTGGTCTTCGCCGGCGCGACCGCCGGCGGCATCCTGAGCAAGACCGGCAGCGTCGGCGGCACTTTCGACGTGATCGCCGGGCTAACCGCGCTCGCGCTCGGATTGATCTGCGGCTTTTGCGGCGCGCGGCTCGCCTACCTCAACGCCGAGCAGGTGTAGGGCTATTCCTTTACGGCGCCGGTCATCGCCGAGACGTAGTGCTCGACGAAAAAGGCATAGAGGATGACGAGCGGCAGCGAACCGATCAGCGCGCCCGCCATCAGCGAGCCCCAGCGATAGATGTCACCGTCGACCAGCGCGGTCACGATCGCGACCGGCACGGTTTTGTATTGCGTCGAGGAGATGAAGGTGAGCGCGTAGATAAACTCGTTCCAGCACAGCGTAAAGCAGAAAATGAAGGCCGAGATCAGCCCCGGCACCGCGAGCGGCAGCACGATCTTGATCAGGATCTGCCAACGGCTCGCGCCATCCATTAGCGCGCATTCCTCGAGCTCGAAGGGAATGGTCTTGAAGTAGCCCATCAGCAGCCAGGTCGAGAACGGAATCAAGATGGTCGGATAGGTCAGGATCAGCGCGAACGGCGTGTCGAACAGGCCGTATTGGAAAACGACCGTCGACAGCGGAATGAACAGGATCGACGGCGGCACGAGGTAGGCAAGAAAGATTGCGCCACCCACCCACTGCGCGCCCTTGTAGCGCAGCCGCACGATGGCATAGGCAGCGAGCACGCTGGCGATAATCGAGATGATCGTGGCGCAAACCGCCACCAGCATCGTGTTCCAGAGCCAGATCGGGTAGTCGGTGTGGAACAGCAGCTTGTCGATGTGCTTGAGCGTCGGATTCCACGTCCAGAACGGGCTGTAGGTATCGAGATCGAGCAGCTGGTTGTCCGGTTTGATGGAGGTCAGAGCCATCCAATAGAACGGGAACAGCAGCACAAACAGAATGACCGACAGCGGCAAATAGAGCGTCACCAGCCGCCGCGGTAGCGACTGAAGATAACTTGTCCCTTCGGTGTCATCGGTGATCGGCGCCGAGCCGGCCAACACGGCCTTCGGATTGGCGGCTTTCCCGGCAAGTGCGTCAGTCATTGCTTTCGCCCTGCTGCCACTTGCGGCGCTGCAAGCCGAACCACGACACGAGAATCGCCCCGAGCAGGAACGGGATCATCGCCGTCGAAATCGCGGCCCCCTCGCCCAGATAGCCGCTCATGATCGCGCGCTGATACGAGAACGTCGCCATCAGGTGCGTGGCATTGACCGGGCCGCCGCGCGTCATCACCCAGATGAGCTGGAAGTCGGTGAACGTGAACAGCACCGAAAACGTCATCACCACCGCGATGATCGGCGTGAGCAATGGATAGGTGATATAGCGGAAGCGCTGCCACGGCGTCGCACCGTCGATGGTCGCCGCCTCGTAAAGCGAGGGCGACACCGTCTGCAAGCCGGCGAGCAGGGTGATGGCGACGAACGGCACGCCGCGCCAGATGTTGGCGAAAATCACCGACCAGCGCGCGTTCCATGGATCGCCGAGAAAATCGATATTGGTCGAGATCAGGTGCATTTTCCTGAGCGACCACGAAATGATCGAAAACTGCGGATCGTACAGCCACCAGAACGCAATGGCCGACAGCACCGTCGGCACGATGAAGGGGATGAGCACGATCGCGCGCAGAATGGCCTTGAACGGGAGCCGCTCGTTGAGCAGCAGCGCAAGATAAAGGCCGACCGCGAATTTGATGGTGCTGGCGACGGTTGTATACAGAATCGTGTTGAATACCGTCAGCCAGAACGTCGAATCCTCCCAGAGAAACTCATAGTTCTCGAAGCCGACGAAAATTCCCGCGCGTCCTAGCCGCGCGTCGGTGAATGACAGCCAGATGCCGAGGCCGAGCGGATAGGCAAGAAACAGAATGAGGAATGCCGCCGCCGGCAGCATGAACCAGAAGCCGAGCCAGTTCTTGTTGGTCTTCAGCCGGTCCCACGTGGTGACATCGCGGGGGACGCGTCTGCCTGCCGGTGATTTCAATGCCAGGTCGGTCATTCAGCACCGTGTCCCGGATGCGGCGCAGCACAAGCGCAGCGAAGTGATGCGATGCTGATCCGGGACCTTTCGAGGTCTTGGCGGTCCCGGGTCTGCAACGCACCGCTTCGCGCTGCGTTGCGCCCGGGACAAGCTTCCTTACCGATAAATCCGCTTCAACTGCCGCTCGGCGATCGAGATCGCGCCTTTGACGTTCTCGCGCCCCGTGCAGTAGTTGGCGAACATATCGAGCACGACGAAGTCGGCAATCGCCGTCGCCGCCTTCTCGCCGACCGAGCCCAGGCCGCCCGCCGTCAGCGTGCGCTTCGCCACGTCGCGGAACGGAGTCGTCTTCGGATCGGCGGTCCAGACCGGGTTCTTGTCGTACGCATTGAGGCAATGCGTGAGGTAACCCTGCGCCGACTCGATCCACGGGTTGAAGTTGTCCGCCTCCAGCATGAACGCCATCAGCGCCTTACAGGCCTGCGGATACTTCGTATAGGTCATCGCCAGCACCGGATACATCAGGTGCAGCTCGGTCGGATGGCCAATGGGTCCGATCGGCCAATAGGCGTGATTCATGTCCTCGGCGATCTGCTTCTTGGTCGCGTCCTTCTTGGCCGCGACGTAGATCGAGATGCCGTTGTTGGTCCAGTAGATTTCGCCGCCGAGGAACGCCTTGTTGTTGGACGCGTCGTTCCAGGCCGCGGTGCCCGCGATTTCCTGCGCATAGAGTTTCTTGGCGTATTCGAGCGCCTTCGCGGTTTCCGGCGTGTTGATGATGACCTTGTCGTTCTTGTCGACGGTGTTGCCGCCGTGCGCCCACAGACACCAGTGCACCCAGCTATTGCCGTCACCCGACGCATGCCCCAGGGCAAAGCCGCCCGGCGTGTTGTTTTTCTTCATCGCCGTGACGTATTCGAGGAAGGCGTCCGTCGTGTCCGGAAATTTCGAGAAGCCGGCTTTTTTCGATGCCTCAATGCGGTAGTTCAGCAGCGCGCCGGAATAGCAGACCGGGATGCAAATCCACTTGTTGCCTTCCTTGCCATACTTGATCGCGCTGTCGACCCAGCCGCCGTATTTCTTGCCGAGGTAGTTGGCGACGTCGGTGACGTCCATGCATTTCT
>DASSRW010000245.1:0-3103 GCA_035701545.1 Pseudolabrys sp. | reverse complement strand
GGCGTCGTGCAGTTGGCGACCTGCATGTTGTCTTCGGCGCACATTTGCAGATAGCGCTCGAGCCGCGCCGAGGAATGCTCCGGCCCCTGCCCTTCGTAGCCGTGCGGCAGCAGGCAGACGAGGCCCGACATGCGCAGCCATTTGCGCTCGCCGCATGAAATGAACTGGTCGATCACGACCTGCGCGCCGTTGGCGAAGTCGCCAAATTGCGCTTCCCACAATGTCAGCGCATTGGGCTCGGAGGTCGAGTAGCCGTACTCAAAGCCGAGCACCGCCTCTTCCGACAGCATCGAGTTCAGCACCTCAAAGCGCGCCTGGCCCTCGCGCAGGTGATTGAACGGCGTGTGCCGCTCTTCCGTGTCCTGATCGAACAAGACTGAATGGCGCTGCGAAAACGTTCCGCGCTCGCTGTCCTGGCCGGACAGGCGCACGGGGCGCCCTTCCAGCAACAACGAGCAGAAGGCAAGCGCCTCGGCCGTGGACCAGTCGATGTCGGTGCCGGTCTCGATCGCTTTCGCGCGATGATCGAGAAAGCGCTGGATGGTTCTGTGAAGGTGGAAACCTTCGGGAACCACGGTGATCTTCTTGCCGATCTCTTTCAAAGTCGCGATCTCGACGCCGGTATTGCCGCGCCGCGGATCGTCGGCATCGTGGGCAGCCTTCAGGCCCGACCAGCGGCCGTCCAGCCAATCAGCCTTGTTCGGCTTGTAGCCCTGGCCGGCATCGAATTCGGCATCGAGCCGCGCGCGCCAATCGGCCTTCATCCTGTCGACTTCGCCTTGCTCGGCCACGCCCTCGCCGACGAGCTTTTCGGCATAGATTTCCAGCGTCGTCGGGTGCGAGCGGATTTTCTTGTACATCAGCGGCTGCGTGAACGAGGGCTCGTCGCCTTCGTTGTGGCCGAAGCGCCGGTAGCAGAACATGTCAATGACGACCGGCTTCTGGAATTTCTGCCGGTATTCGGTCGCAACCTTCGCCGCAAACACCACCGCTTCCGGATCGTCGCCGTTCACGTGGAAGATGAGCGCCTCGATCATCTTCGCGACGTCGGACGGATAAGGCGACGAGCGCGAGTAGCGCGGATAAGTCGTGAAGCCGATCTGGTTGTTGACGATGAAATGCAGCGAGCCGCCGGTGCGATAGCCTTTCAGGCCGGAAAGGCCGAAGCACTCCGCAACCACGCCCTGCCCCGCAAACGCCGCGTCGCCGTGAATAAGCAGCGGCAGCACCATCGTGCGGTCGTCCGGCGTCGCCCCATGCTGATCCTGCTTGGCGCGAACCTTGCCGAGCGTGACCGGGTCGACGATCTCGAGGTGCGACGGATTGGGCGTGAGCGACAGGTGCACCTGGTTGCCGTCGAACTCGCGGTCGGATGACGCGCCGAGGTGATACTTCACGTCGCCCGAGCCTTCGATTTCGTCCGGCAGGACCGAGCCGCCCTTGAACTCATGGAACAGCGCGCGGTGCGGCTTGCCCATCACCTGCGTGAGCACGTTGAGGCGCCCGCGGTGCGGCATGCCGATGACGATCTCTTTGACGCCGAGATTGCCGCCGCGCTTGATGATCTGCTCGAGCGCCGGGATCAGCGCCTCCGCGCCGTCGAGGCCGAAGCGCTTGGTGCCGGTGTATTTGACATCGAGGAATTTCTCGAAGCCCTCCGCCTCGACCAGCTTGTTGAGGATCGCGCGCTTGCCTTCGCGCGTGAAATTGATCTCCTTGTCGCGGCCTTCGATGCGCTCCTGGATCCACGCTTTCTGCGCGGCGTTCGAGATGTGCATGAACTCGATGCCGAGCGTCTGGCAATACGTGCGGCGCACGATCGCGAGGATTTCGCGCATCGACGCGAATTCGAGGCCGAGCACCTTGTCGAGGAAAATGCGGCGGTCGAGATCGGCTTCGCCAAAGCCGTAGGACTTGGGATCGAGCTCTTCCTCGTCCTTGTGCGGCTCGAGGCCGAGCGGATCGAGGTTGGCGTAGAAATGGCCGCGAATGCGATAGGCGCGGATCAGCATCAAGGCGTGAATGGAATCGCGCGTCGCCTGCTGCACGTCGCTCGCGGAAATGTCGACGCCGCGCTCCTGCGCCTTCGCCTTGATCTTCTCGCCGAGCTGCTTCCCGGTTCGCGCCCAGTCGCTGTCGAGCGCCGAAACCAGTTCGCCGTTGGCGCGCACCGGCCAGTTCGGCTGCTGCCAGGACGCGCCGCGTGCGTTGCGCGCAATGTCGCCGCCGTCGTCCTTCAGGCCCTGGAAGAACGCCTGCCACTCGGCGTCGACCGAGCCCGGATTGTTCTGGAAGCGGGCGTAGAGATCGTCGATGTAGGTGGCGTTGCCGCCATAAAGGAAGGAAGTTCTGGCGAAAGCAGCGTTGGCGTCCTGGCGGGACATGCGTTTAGGTCCTCGGGCTGACAAAAAAATGCCCTTTCCACCGGAGAAATGGGCCGTTTGGCCGATCCCGGCGGTGCGTCGTGTTCTAACAGTATTTATGACGCCAGTAAGTCTACGAAAGACCTAAAAAATGAACCTGGCTTCAATGCTTTGCAAAGGAATACCCGGATGGCCCCAAGAAAGTGCCGTCTCGCGGCTCAGCCTTTCAGCACGTCGACCAGCGTCTTGCCGATGCGCGCCGGCGACGGCGACACCTTGATCCCGGCGGATTCCATCGCCGCAATCTTGGATTCCGCATCGCCCTTGCCGCCGGAAATGATGGCGCCGGCATGGCCCATCCGGCGGCCGGGGGGCGCGGTGCGGCCGGCGATGAAACCGACCATCGGCTTCTTGCGGCCGCGCTTTGCCTCGCTCTTGAGGAAATCGGCCGCATCTTCCTCGGCCGAGCCGCCGATCTCGCCGATCATCACGATCGACTCGGTTTTCGGGTCGGCCAGAAACATTTCCAGCACGTCGATGAATTCGGTGCCCTTGACCGGATCGCCGCCAATGCCGACCGCCGTCGTCTGGCCGAGCCCTTCGCGCGAGGTCTGAAACACGGCTTCGTAGGTCAGCGTGCCGGAACGCGAGACGATGCCGACCTTGCCCGGCTTGAAGATGTTGCCGGGCATGATGCCGATCTTGCATTCCCCCGCCGTCATCACGCCGGGACAATTCGG
>DASSRW010000244.1:0-5820 GCA_035701545.1 Pseudolabrys sp. | reverse complement strand
GCTGGCCGGGACCCATGCCGCAAAAGCGCCCTGATCCGTGGCGAAAAGCGCGTGGTCGAGCGGGGTCGACGGCGATTTGAACAGGGAAGTGCAATGCCGGTGTTTGCGCTTCGACATGCGGCCGCGAGAGTTGTCTGGCGTGCGGCGGTCGGCGGTGCCTTGGGTTTGGCGCTCGTCATGGCTTGGACGTCCGCGCGCGCCGGGGACGGTGACGACACGGCTCCCGATGTAAAGTTCCTGCAAAACCTGCTGGAAGGCCTTGGCCTTCAGCGGTCAGACCTTGGCAATAACGGCATCAACTATCAGGAGCGCTCGCCGCTTGTGATCCCGCCGGATCGCGCGCTGCCGCCGCCGGAAACCGCCTCGGCGACAGCCAATCCGAACTGGCCGATCGATCCGGAGGTGAAACGCGCCAAGGCGCTCAAGGCGGCGCGTCAGGCCAAGGGAATGTCCGACACGGCGGAGATGGAGCGCGAGGCCAATCCGCTGCGCCCGGATGAGCTGGAAAAGGGCCGGCGCGTCAATTCCCCGCGCGATGCCGGTGCAATGGATCCGGAAGAGTCGGCCAGGCCGTTCAAGCCTTCTGACCTCGGCTACAAGGGCGGGATTTTCGGAAGTCTGTTCGGCAAAAACGAAAGCGAGCAGGGCGCGCGCTTCACCGGCGAGCCGCCGCGGAAGAGCCTGACCGAGCCGCCGCCGGGCTACCAGACGCCCTCGCCGAATCAGCCCTACGCGCTCGGCAAGGAAATCAGCCGGCCCAAGGCCTACGACTACAAGACCCAACACGGCACCGAAGAGTATTGATGGCCGCTTCCTTATTCCGGCGGGCGGGCGCCACGCCGGCGAAAGGGTTCGTCACGCGCGACGCCCGAAGCGTGTCGTCAATGGCGCCCGACCCTCATGGCTTCGTAAAATCGGCGTGCCTGGCGGCAGCGGTCTCGGCGGCCTTCGCCTTCTCGCCGGCTGCGTCCGCCCAGATCGGCGGACCGCAGGTTTCCGATTTTACGCTCGCGAATGGTCTTGAGCTCGTCGTTATTCCCGATCATCGCGCGCCGGTCGTGACGCATATGATCTGGTACAAAGTGGGCGCCGCCGACGAGACGCCGGGCAAGTCGGGGCTCGCCCACTTTCTCGAGCACCTGATGTTCAAGGGCACGAAGAAAAATCCCGGCGGCAAGTTCTCGCAGGTTGTCGCGAGCCTCGGCGCCCACGAAAACGCGTTCACCTCGAACGATTACACCGGCTACTACCAGCGCATTCCGCGCGAGCGGCTCAAGGAGATGATGGACTTCGAGGCCGACCGCATGACCGGCCTTGTTCTGACCGATCAGGTGGTCCTGCCGGAACGCGACGTCATTCTTGAGGAGCAGAACCAGCGCGTCGCTAACAATCCGCGCGCGCGTCTCGGCGAGCAGGTCGACGCGGCGCTCTACCTGAACAGCCCCTACGGCAAGCCTGTGATCGGCTGGCGGCACGAGATGGAGCAGCTTACGCGCGATGATGCTATCGCGTTCTATCGCCGCTTTTATGCGCCCAATAATGCAGTCGTGGTGGTCACGGGCGATGTCGATCCGGCCGAAGCGCGCGCCGATGCCGAAGCCACCTACGGCAAGGTGCCGCGGCGAGGCGTCTTCGGTCCGCGCGTACGGCCGAAAGAGCCGCCGCCGGTCGCGGTGCGCTCGCTCACATTCGCCGATCCGCGAGTCGCGCAGCCGAGCCTTCAGCGCGCGTATCTGGTGCCGTCGTTTCACACCGCCAAGTCCGGTGAATCGGAAGCCCTCGAAGTGCTCGCCCACATCCTTGGCGCCGGCTCAAACAGCCGGCTCTATCGTGCGCTGGTCGTGGACAAGCACGTCGCGGTGAACGCCGGAGCCTACTACGACAGCGCTGCGCTCGACGCGACAAAGTTCGGAATCTTTGGCGTTCCCGCCAAAGGCGTCAGCTTGCAGGCGCTGGAAACCGAGATCGATTCCGTCGTCGCCGAACTGATCGCCAAAGGCGTGTCGTCGGAGGAGCTTGAACGGGCCAAGACTCGGCTCATTGCCGACGCGGTTTATGCACAGGACAATCAGATGACGCTGGCGCGCTGGTACGGCGTGGCGCTGACTACGGGCGAGAAAGTCGCCGATGTCCAGCACTGGCCGGACCGCATCCGCGCTGTCACTGCAACGGCGGTGCAAGACGCCGCGCGGCATTGGCTGGACAAGCGCCGCTCCGTCACCGGCTACCTCGTCAAGAGTGCGGCGACGGTTCCCCACGCGGAGAAACGCTCATGACGCGGCTCGCATTTCTAAGGGCGCTCGCCGCCATTGCCGCGGTCGTCCTGTTTGCGCCGCTTGCGCGGGCGATGACAATCGAGCAGATCACGACCCCTTCGGGACTGCATGCGTGGCTGGTGCGCGAGCAATCGGCGCCGCTGGTCGTCCTGAACTATGCCTTTGTCGGTGGATCGAGCCAGGATTCGGCTGAAAAATCCGGCGCCGCCAACCTGGCCGCCAACCTGCTCGACGAGGGCGCCGGCGAACTCGACAGCGGAGCGTTCCACGAGCGGCTCGAAAACCACGCCATCGACATGAGCTTCCGGGTCGGGCGGGACTATTTTCACGGGACCCTGCGCACGCTCAACGAGCATCGCGACGAGGCATTCGGGCTGCTCCATCTTGCCTTGAGCGCCCCGCGCTTCGACAAGGAGGCGGTCGAGCGGGTGCGTTCGCAGGTGACGGCCGGTCTCCTGCGCGAAACCACCGACCCCGGGACGCTGGCCAGCCATCGGTGGTGG
Organism: Pseudolabrys sp.; assembly: GCA_035701545.1. GTDB lineage: Bacteria > Pseudomonadota > Alphaproteobacteria > Rhizobiales > Xanthobacteraceae > Pseudolabrys. The sequence continues at coordinate 3,041 of DASSRW010000244.1, read as the reverse complement.
CAAACGGCCTTCCCGGATCATGCCTATGGGCGCGACACGGAAGGCAGCCTCGCCACTGTGCCGAACATCACCGTCGCGGATCTGCGGGACTACGTCGGTCGCGTGTTTGCGCGCAACGGCCTTACCATCAGCGTGGTTGGCGACATCGACGCGAAAACTGCGGCCGCGCTTGTGGACCGCGCATTCGCTTCGCTGCCTGCACAAAACAACCTCAATCTCGTGCCAGACACCGTTCCGCGCGGGCTCGGCAAGACCATCGTCGTCGGGATCGATGTGCCGCAGCCGGTCGTCGATTTCGGCGGTCCGGGCATCGCGCGTCACGATCCCGATTTCATGGCGGCTTATGTCGTCAATCACATCCTCGGCGGCGGCACGTTTACGTCCCGCCTCTACCGTGAGGTGCGCGAGAAGCGTGGGCTTGCCTACGGCGTCTCGGACGGCCTGATCTGGTTCAGGCACACGGCGGTCATGTTCGGCGGCACCGCCACGCGCGCCGACCGGACCGGCGAAGCGCTTGCGATCATCCAGCGCGAAGTCAGGCGCATGGCGGACGAGGGGCCGACCGCGGAGGAGCTGAAGGCCGCAAAAGCGTTCATCAAGGCGTCGTACATGCTCAATCTCGACACCTCGTCCAAGATCGCGGCGCAATTGACGCAGATTCAGCTCGACAGGCTCGGCGCCGACTACATTCAGCGGCGCGGAGCCGTGATTGATGCGGTGACGCTGGCCGACGCCAAGCGGGTCGCGAAGCGGCTCTACAGCTCCGGCCTTTTGGTGACGGTCGCCGGCGAGCCAAAAGGTCTGACGCCGACCCGCGCGCGCGAATAGCCCCGGCCGCGCCTTCGGCGAACCTTTCGCTATCGCGCGCGTTTTCCCGACACTAAAATCCATCCAGATTCGGAGTATTTCATGCCGCTTGTGCAATCGATCGACAATGCGCGCGAGAGCCGCGTAGGCCCACACGGCGCCGGCGACGAGGCATTGAGGTCTGCACTCGACCGTGCTGCCGGCGCGCTCGACTGGCTGCGCGCCCGCCACGCGGACGGTGCTCTGCCGCTGTTGCGGCTTCCGGAGAGGCACGACGACCTCGCTTCCATCACGGAAGCGGCGGGCCGCCTCACTGCCGGCGCGACCGATATCGTTTTCCTCGGCACCGGCGGCTCCAGTCTGGGCGGCCAGACGCTGGCGCAGCTTGCCGGCTACGCGGTGCCGGGCGTGGGCGCGCTGCGCAAAGGCCCGCGCGTGCATTTCATCGACAATCTCGATGCGGACTCGTTCGAGGCAATGCTCGCGGCATTGCCGCTATCGACGACGCGCTTTGTCGCCGTCTCGAAGTCCGGCGGCACGGCGGAGACGCTGATGCAGACGATTGCCGCGCTGTCGGCGGTGAAGAAGGCGGGCGTTGACGCGGCTAAGTCTTTTCTTGGCATCACAGAGCCGGCGAGAGCAGGCAAACGCAACGGATTGCGCGATTTGCTGAGCAAGCACGGCGTGCTGATGCTCGACCACGATCCGGGCGTCGGCGGGCGCTTTTCCGCGCTTACGAATGTCGGGCTGTTGCCGGCCGCGGTACTGGGCCTCGACATCGCGGCGATACGAGCCGGCGCGGCGGCGGCGCTTGCGCCGGTTCTGCAAAAAAAATCAACGACGGACGTGCCGGCGGCGGTCGGCGCCGCGCTCGCGGTGTCGCTCGCGGGAATCAAGAGCAAGCCGATCAGCGTCATGATGGCCTACGCTGACCGCCTCGAGCGCTTCACGCATTGGTATGTGCAGCTATGGGCCGAAAGCCTCGGCAAGAACGGCAAGGGCACGACGCCGCTCGCGGCGCTCGGGCCCGTCGATCAGCACAGTCAGGTGCAGCTTTTTATCGGCGGCCCACGCGACAAGCTGTTCACGGTCGTCGATGTCGCGAGCGCGGGACGCGGTCCGCGCATGGATGGCGAGCTTGCAACGCTTGCGGGCGAACCCGGTTTCGGCGGCAAGACCATCGGCGATCTTGCATCTGCCGAAGCGCGCGCGACCGCCGAGACGCTGGCGAAGAACGGCTGCCCGGTGCGAACGATTCATCTCGACAGGCTCGACGAGGCAAGCCTTGGCGAACTGCTGATGCATTTCATGCTCGAAACGATCATTGCCGCCCACTTGTTCGGCATCGATGCGTTCGACCAGCCGGCGGTGGAAGAGGGCAAGGTGCTGGCGAAGAAGTATCTCATTGAAGAATGATTTTTGCTGTCATGGCCGGGCTTGACCCGGCCATCCCGCTTAGGGAGGCAATTCCGTGCGTTCCTTATCGAGATCGCCGGGACAAGCCCGGCGATGACATACTGGAGTCGACCGATGATCCGCATCACGGACGAGATCGCTATCGACGAATCCGAGCTGTCGGAATCCTTCGTGCGCGCCTCCGGACCCGGCGGGCAGAACGTCAACAAGGTTTCCTCGGCGGTGCAGCTTCGCTTCGACGTGCGCCATTCGCCCTCGCTGCCGAATGACGTGGCGATCCGCCTGATGCGGCTCGCCGGCAAGCGGCTGACCAAAGAAGGCGTAATCGTGATCGTCGCGCAGCGCCACCGCGAGCAGGAGCGTAACCGCGCGGAGGCCCGCGAGCGGCTGTTCGGTCTGATCCGCCAAGCCGCCGTGCGTCCGACGCCCCGGCGCGCCACCAAGCCGAGCCGGGCGGAGCGCCGCAAGCGGCTGGAGGCAAAGCGGCACCGCTCCGGGATCAAGAGCCTCCGACGGGTACGGCCAGGCGCCGACTAGCTTGCCTTTGACCGCGGAATTGCGGGGGCAAGTCGGGGGCTGACCGCCTATCGCCGCATTCGAGCGGATAAAATCGCCGCTCACGCGAATCGCCCAAGATGCCCGTCCGCCAACTCTCCGAGGCTATCGTCAACCGCATTGCCGCCGGCGAGGTGGTCGAGCGGCCGGCGAGCGCGGTCAAGGAACTGGTCGAGAATGCGCTCGATGCCGGCGCGAAACGGATAGATGTTCTGACCGACGGCGGCGGCCGCCGCCTCATTCGCATCACCGACGATGGCGCC
>DASSRW010000243.1:0-2617 GCA_035701545.1 Pseudolabrys sp. | reverse complement strand
CGGCGGTGAACGCATTGGGCGGAATGATCGCGTGCAGGCCGACCACCGCGCTCAAGGCGCCGTCGAGGTCGTATGAATAGTCGCCCTGCCGCGGCTGCGCGGCGACCGGAACTTTCCACTCGGTCAGCGAAACCATGCGGGACATCCTTCTCGTCTCCCTTTACCACAGCCGCGCGGGCGCACGCGAGAGGCGGGCGCCAAGCCGTGCTATACCTTCTCGCCCACCATGCTTCCGCTTTCCATTCTCGACCTCTCGCCTGTCGTCACCGGCTCAACCGGAGCGGCGGCGCTGCGCAATACGCTCGACCTCGCGCGCCTTGCCGACAACCTCGACTTCACGCGCTACTGGGTGGCGGAGCACCACAATCTTCCCTCGATCGCGAGCGCCGCGCCCGACCTGATGATGGGACAGATCGCCGCGATCACGAAGAATATCCGCGTCGGCTCGGGCGGCGTGATGCTGCCGAACCACGCGCCGCTGATGGTGGCGGAGCGATTCAAGCTTCTGGAGGGGCTCTATCCCGGCCGCATCGACCTCGGCCTTGGACGTGCGCCTGGCACCGACCCTGCGACGTCCTATGCGCTGCGCCGCCGGCAGGGCATCAGCGAGGAAGACGATTTCCTCGAGCGCTTCCAGGAACTGATGCTGCTCGAATCGCGCGGCTTTCCCGAGGGCCACCCCTTTCACAAGATACGCGCGATGCCGGCCGACGTGCCGTTGCCGCCGATCTATCTGCTCGGCTCGTCGAACTACAGCGCGCAACTGTCGGCGCAGATCGGCGCCGCCTTTGCCTTCGCTCACCACTTTGCGAATTTCGACGCGGCTGAAGCAATGCGGCTTTACCGCGACAACTTCCGCCCCTCGCTGGCACATGCGACGCCGTACGCGATTCTGACGGTGCATGCCGTCTGTGCAGACAGCGATGCGGAAGCGGAACGGCTGGCGAGCACCGTCGATCTCAATTTCGTGCACCGCGCCAAAGGAGAATATCTGCCGCTCGCATCTCCCGAGGAAGCGGCGGCTTACGACTACACGCCGATCGACCGCGCGCGCATGGCGCAAAATCGCGCGCGGCTCCTTGTCGGCAGTCAGAAAACCGTGATGGCACGGCTCGAGCCACTGATCGCGGCGACCAGGGCCGATGAGGTAATGGTTACGACCATGATTCATAGCCACGAGGTCCGGAAGCATTCATACGAATTGCTGGCGCAGGCGTTCGGCTTGCGCAAAATCTAGTTTTGTCATTCCGGGGCGCGCGTCAGCGCGAACCCGGAATCCAGAAACACATTCCAGATACAGCATCTGGATTCCGGGTTCGGCCTTTCAGGCCGCCCCGGAATGACGTCTGGGGAATTTCCGTGCTAAAGCGAAGCCAGGGTGGCCAAGAGTTTCCGTCAGTTTGGAGTTCAAAGGGAGGTTCATTTGGGCAAGCAGTTCACACTCACCACGTCGGATAAACACTCGCTCGGCGCCTATCGCGCCGATCCGCAAGGCGCGCCAAAGGGCGGGCTGGTGGTGATCCAGGAAATTTTCGGCGTCAATCATCACATCCGCGCCGTCTGCGACCGGCTCGCCGGCATGGGTTATGCGGCGGTTGCGCCCGCGGTGTTCGACCGCTTCGTGCGCAATTTCGAAAGCGGCTATACGCCGGATGAGATCGCGCATGCGCGCAGCTATCTCGGCAATCTCAACTGGGACAACATGGTCGCCGACATGGCGGCAGCGGCCGCTGATCTTAAGGGCGTCGGCCCGGTCGGCGTGATCGGCTTCTGCATGGGCGGCACGGCGGCATTCCTTGCGGCCTGCCGCGTTCCGGGGCTCTCGGCCGCGGTCTGCTATTACGGCGGCATGATTGGCAAGTTCGCGGAGGAGAAACCGAAGTGCCCGACGCAGATGCATTTCGGCGAAAAGGACGAGGGCATTCCGCTCAGCACCGTCGAGGAAATCAGGAAAAAGCGCCCGGAGGCCGAGGTCTACATTTATCCCGGCGCGCCGCACGGCTTCCATTGCGATGAGCGCGCCAGCTACCGCAAGGAGGCCGCCGATCTGGCCTGGAGCCGCACGACGGAATTCCTGGCGAAGCACATGAAGAGATAATCGCGAATTCTGCTGTCGTCCGCGCGAAGGCGGGGACCAATACTTCGCAGGTTCTCGATAGATTAGCGGCTATGGGTCCCGGCTCGCGCTCCCCCGCACTAAAGTCCGGGGTCGCTTGGCCGGGACGACGGCCCTAATTCAGAACCACCGCTCCTTGACGAGGATGGTGTCGCCGGGACGGATCGGAAAATCGAGCGGCACGTCCTGATGGAGGTGCTGGGTGGCGCTGTTGCGGGTAAGTTCCACCGTCTGCTTGGAAGCGCGCGGGGTGAAGCCGCCGGCAATGGCGACCGCCGCCTGCGCCGTGATGTTGGCGACGTAAGGATACTGTCCCGGAGTCGTCACCTCGCCGAGGATGAAGAACGGCCGATAGGTCTCGACCTCGACGCTGACGTTGGGCTCGCGCACATAGCCGCGCTTGAGCTTTTCCGTGATCGTCCTCGCCAGCGCCTGCGTGGTGCGCCCGCGCGCCGCAATCGTTCCGACCAGCGGCAGCGTGACGTTGCCGCCGGCATCGAC
>DASSRW010000242.1:0-7438 GCA_035701545.1 Pseudolabrys sp. | reverse complement strand
AACTACCGCCCGCAGTTCTACTTCCGCACCACCGACGTGACCGGCATCGTGCATCTGCCGCAGGGCACGGAAATGGTGATGCCGGGCGACAACGTGGCGATGGAAGTGCACCTGATCGTGCCGATCGCCATGGAAGAGAAGCTTCGCTTCGCCATTCGCGAGGGCGGCCGCACCGTCGGTGCCGGCGTGGTGGCGAGCATCATCGAGTAACGTTGCTGTCGTCCCCCGCGAAAGCGGGGGACCCAGTATTCCGCGAGGGTCGCGGTTGAACTGAGGCGTAGCGATTACTGGATCGTCCGCTTTCGCGGACGATGACAGTCCAGAGAGACAAGACAGATGAACGGCCAGAATATCCGGATCCGGCTCAAGGCGTTCGATCACCGCATTCTCGATGCGTCGACGCGCGAGATCGTGAACACGGCCAAGCGCACCGGTGCGCAGGTCCGTGGACCGATTCCGCTGCCGACGCGCATCGAGAAGTTCACGGTGAACCGCTCGCCCCACATCGACAAGACGAGCCGCGAACAGTTCGAGATGCGTACGCACAAGCGCCTTCTCGACATCGTCGATCCGACGCCGCAAACGGTGGACGCGCTGATGAAGCTCGACCTCGCCGCCGGTGTCGACGTCGAGATCAAGCTCTAGAGCCGCGCGGGGAATTGGAAATGCGTTCCGGAGTGATCGCGCAAAAGGTCGGAATGACCCGGGTGTTTACCGAGGCCGGTGAGCACGTGCCAGTGACGGTGCTGCGCCTTGCGCAGTGCCAGGTCGTCGGCCATCGCAGCAAGGACAAGAACGGCTACGTCGCGTTGCAGCTCGGCGCCGGCAGCCGCCGCGCCAACAACATGATCAAGGCGGACCGGGGCTATTTCGCCAAGGCGAAGGTGGAGCCCAAGCGCAAGCTTGCCGAATTTCGCGTGTCGGACGACGCACTGATCCCGGTCGGCGCCGAGATCACCGCCGATCACTTTGTCATCGGCCAGTTCGTGGATGTTTGCGGCACGTCGATCGGCAAGGGCTTCCAGGGGCCGATGAAGCGCTGGAATTTCGGCGGCCTGCGCGCCTCGCACGGCGTTTCGATCTCGCATCGCTCGCACGGCTCGACCGGCGGGCGTCAGGATCCGGGCAAGACGTTCAAGAACAAGAAGATGGCCGGGCACATGGGCGTCGACCGGGTGACCACGCTCAATCTGAAGGTCGTGCAGCTCGACGTCGAGCGCGGCCTCATTCTGGTCGAGGGCGCGGTGCCGGGCGCGAAGGGCGGCTGGATCACCGTGCGCGACGCGGTCAAGAAGAAGCTGCCGAAAGAGGCGCCGAAACCGGGCAAGTTCAAGCTCGCCGAAAGCGCCGAACCGAAGTCCGACAGCAAGCCGGCCGCGGAGCAAGCTCCGGAGGCGGCCGCAGCCCCCGCCGAGAAGGAAGGCGCGTGAGATGGAGCTGAAAATCACCACGCTCGACGGCAAGGAAGCAGGTTCCGTCGATCTGCCGGATGCGATCTTCGGCCTCGAGCCGCGCTCCGACATCGTGCAGCGTTGCGTCAACTGGCAGCTTGCCAAGCGCCAGCGCGGCACGCACAAGACCAAGGGCCGCAGCGAGATCAACCGCACCGGCAAGAAGATGTACGCCCAGAAGGGCACCGGCCAGGCGCGCCACGGTCCCGCCAGCGTTTCGCAGTTCCGCGGCGGCGGCCGGGTGTTCGGCCCGGTGGTGCGCAGTCATGCGATCGACCTGCCGAAGAAAGTGCGCGCGCTTGCGCTCAAGCATGCGCTCTCCGCCAAGGCCAAGGACGGCGGCATCATCGTCATCGACAAGGCGTCGGCGAAGGATGCAAAGACCAAGGCGCTCGCCAAGCGGTTTGGCAAGCTCGGGCTTGAGAACGCGCTCATCATCGACGGCACCGAGATCGAGGCGAACTTCCGCTCCGCCGCGCGCAACATTCCGAACATCGACGTGCTGCCGGTGCAGGGCATCAACGTCTACGACATCATGCGGCGCAAGACACTCGTGCTGACGAAGGCGGCGGTTGAGGCATTGCAGGCGAGGTTCAAATGAGCACCAGCGATCCCCGCCACTACGATGTGATCATCGCGCCGGTGATCACCGAGAAGGCGACGATGGCCTCCGAGCACGGCAAGGTCGTGTTCAAGGTCGCGAGGAACGCCACCAAGCCGCAGATCAAGGAAGCGGTCGAGAAGCTGTTCGACGTGAAGGTGAAGAGCGTCAACACGCTCAACCGGCGCGGCAAGGTGAAGCTGTTCCGCGGCGTCGCGGGGCAAAAGTCTGACGTGAAGCGCGCGATCGTGACTCTCGAAGAGGGTCACACCATCGACGTGACCACGGGATTGTAAGGAAGCGCGGCCATGGCATTGAAGACCTACAATCCGACCACGCCGAGCCAGCGCCATCTGGTGATCGTCGACCGCACGGCGCTTTACAAAGGCGATCCGGTCAAGGGGCTGACCGAAGGCAAGAACTCGACCGGCGGCCGCAACAACAACGGCCGCCCGACCGTGCGTTTCCGCGGCGGCGGCCACAAGCAGGCCTATCGCAACGTCGATTTCAAGCGCGCCAAGAAAGACGTGGCGGCGACCGTCGAGCGGCTGGAGTACGATCCGAACCGCACCGGCTTTATCGCGCTCATCAAGTATCAGGACGGCGAGCTCGCCTACATCCTGGCGCCGCAGCGGCTTGCGCCCGGCGACACCGTCATCGCGGCCGAGAACGCCGACGTGAAGCCGGGCAATGCGATGCCGATTGCCAACATTCCGGTCGGCACGATCGTGCACAATATCGAGCTCAAGATCGGCAAGGGCGGGCAGGTCGCGCGCTCGGCGGGAAGCTACGCGCAGATCGTCGGCCGCGACGGCGCTTACGTCATCCTGCGGCTGAATTCCGGCGAGCAGCGCCTGGTCAACGGGCGTTGCATGGCGACGATCGGCGCGGTGTCGAATCCCGACAACATGAACACCACGATCGGCAAGGCCGGCCGCCAACGCTGGCTGGGGCGCCGTCCGCACAATCGCGGCATCACCATGAATCCGGTCGATCACCCGCACGGCGGCCGCACCAACGGCGGCAAGCAATGGACGACGCCGTGGGGCTTCCCGACCAAAGGCAAGAAGACGCGCAAGAACAAGCGCACGGCGAAGTTCATCGTCGTCAGCCGCCACGCGCGCAAGAAGCAGAAGTAGGAACAGCACATGACGCGTTCGGTATGGAAAGGCCCGTTCGTCGACGGCTATCTGCTGAAGAAGGCGGAAGCCGCGCGCTCGTCGGGCCGCCACGAGATGATCAAGATCTGGAGCCGCCGCTCGACCATCCTGCCGCAGTTCGTCGGCCTGAACTTCGGCGTCTACAACGGGCAGAAGCACATCCCCGTCATGGTCACCGAGGAAATGGTCGGCCACAAGTTCGGCGAGTTCGCGCCGACGCGCATGTTCTACGGGCACTCGTCGGATCGCAAGGCGAAGCGCACGAGCGTAGCGCCTGGCGCGCCGGCTGCTCCGGCTGCCGCTCCTGCGGCGCCGGCGGCGAGCTGAGAAAGAAGAGTTGAGACATGGGTAAACGCGCACGCGAGCGGAGCCTCTCGGACAACGAGGCCAAGGCGGTGAGCCGGATGCTGCGGATTTCGCCGCAGAAGCTCAACCTTGTCGCGCAGATGATCCGCGGCAAGAAAGTCGCGAGCGCGCTCGCCGACCTGGAGTTTTCGCGCAAGCGGATCGCCCAGGACGTGCGCAAGTGCCTGGAGTCGGCGATCGCCAACGCCGAAAACAATCACGACCTCGACGTCGACGAGCTGGTCGTCGCCGAGGCGCACGTCGGCAAGGCGCTGGTCATCAAGCGTTTTGCGGCGCGCGGGCGCGGCCGCAGCGCCGGCATTTTCAAGCCGTTCTCGCATCTCACGATCGTGGTGCGCGAGGTCGAGGCGAAAGCAGCGGCGAAAGCCTGAGGAGTAGACGATGGGTCAGAAAGTCAATCCGGTCGGGCTTCGGGTCGGCATCAACCGCACCTGGGATTCGCGCTGGTACGCCGGCAAGAGCGAATACGGCTCGCTCCTGCTCGAGGACATCAAGATTCGCAAAGAGCTGATGAAACAGCTCAAGCAGGCGGCGGTCTCGCATATCGTCATCGAGCGGCCGCATAAGAAGTGCCGCGTGACCATCCACTCGGCGCGTCCGGGCGTCGTCATCGGCAAGAAGGGCGCCGACATCGAGAAGCTGCGCCGGACCGTGGCGAAGATGACCGACAGCGACGTCGTCATCAACATCGTCGAAATCCGCAAGCCGGAGCTCGACGCGCAGCTCGTTGCCGAGTCGATCGCGCAGCAGCTTGAGCGGCGCGTCGCCTTCCGCCGCGCCATGAAGCGCGCCGTGCAGTCGGCGATGCGTCTCGGCGCCGAAGGCATTCGCATCAACTGTTCGGGCCGGCTCGGCGGCGCCGAAATCGCGCGCATGGAGTGGTACCGCGAAGGCCGCGTGCCGCTGCACACGCTGCGCGCCGACGTCGACTACGGCGTCGCCACCGCGTTCACCACCTACGGCACCTGCGGCGTGAAAGTCTGGATCTTCAAGGGCGAAATCCTCGAGCACGATCCGATGGCGCAGGACAAGAAGCTCGCCGAGGGCGACGCCGGCCGTCCGCGCCGTGAAGCGGCGGCGTGAGGGAATAACGGATTAAGTCATGCTGCAACCGATCCGCACCAAGTTCCGCAAGGCGCACAAGGGCCGCATTCACGGCGTGGCCACCAGCGGCGCGACGCTCGCCTTCGGCCAATACGGTCTGAAGGCGCTCGAGCCCGAGCGCGTCACCGCGCGGCAGATCGAGGCCGCGCGCCGTGCGCTCACCCGCTTCATGAAGCGGTCGGGCCGCGTATGGATTCGCGTCTTTCCCGACGTACCGGTATCGAAGAAGCCGATCGAAGTGCGCATGGGCAAAGGCAAGGGCACGCCCGAGCTCTGGGTCGTGCGCGTGAAGCCGGGCCGCATCCTGTTCGAGGTCGACGGCATTCCGATCGCCGTTGCGCGCGAGGCGCTCGCGCTCGCCGCCGCCAAGCTGCCGGTCAAGACCCGTTTCATCGAACGCATCGCGGAGTGACGCCATGAAAGCCGCCGATGTCCGTCAGCTGACGCTCGATCAACTGGACGATGAAGTGCTCAAGCTCAAGAAGGAGCAGTTCAACCTGCGCTTCCAGCGCGCGACCGGGCAGCTCGAGAACACCGCGCGCGTGCGCGTCGTCCGGCGCGATATTGCGCGCATGACGACGATCGCCGCGCAGAAGCGCGCCGGCGTGCCCGAGCCCGAAGCGAAGGCCGCGCCGGCGAAGAAGACGAGAACCGCTAAACCCAAGGCCGCCGCGAAGCCGCGTGCGAAGTCGAAGAAGTAAGAGGTCTTAGATGCCGAAGCGTACGCTCCAGGGCGTCGTCGTCAGCGACAAGCAGGACAAGACGGTTGTCGTGCGCGTGGAGCGGCGTTTCACCCATCCGGAGATGAAGAAGACGGTTCGCCGCTCGAAGAAGTATCACGCCCACGACGAGACCAACGCGTACTCGGTCGGCGACATTGTGTGGATCGAGGAGCGGCGGCCGATTTCAAAGCTCAAGCGCTGGCAGGTCATCCAGGGCGAGAAGAAACAGAAAGTGCAGTAGGCGAATGCGCGCAGAGACTACGAGGGCAGCATCATGATTCAGATGCAAACCAACCTCGACGTGGCGGACAATTCCGGCGCGCGTCGCGTCATGTGCATCAAGGTGCTGGGCGGCTCGAAGCGGAAGTACGCCACCATCGGCGACGTCATCGTCGTCTCGGTGAAGGAGGCGATCCCGCGCGGGCGCGTGAAGAAGGGCGAGGTGATGAAGGCGGTCGTCGTGCGCATCTCGAAGGACATCAAGCGCGCCGACGGCTCGGTCATCCGCTTCGACCGCAACGCCGCCGTGCTGATCACGCCGCAAATGGAGCCGGTCGGCACCCGCATTTTCGGGCCGGTGCCGCGCGAACTGCGCGCCAAGAACCACATGAAGATCATCTCGCTTGCGCCGGAGGTGCTGTGATGGCCGCCAAGATCCGGAAGGGCGACAAGGTCGTCGTGTTGACGGGCCGCGACAAGGGCCGCACCGGCGAGGTGATCGAGGTGCGTCCGGTAGAGAGCCGCGCGCTGGTGCGCGGCATCAACATGGTCAAGCGCCATCAGCGGCAGAGCGCGCAGCAGGAGGGCGGGATCATTTCCAAGGAGGGAACGATCCATCTGTCCAACCTTGCGCTCGCCGATCCCAAGGACGGCAAGCCGACCCGTGTCGGCTTCAAGTTCGTGGGCGAGGGCGCCGCGCGCAGGAAGGTGCGCTTCGCCAAGCGTTCGGGAGTTGAGATCGATGGCTGAAACCGAGCAGACCGCCAAGGCCAAGGCGGAAGCCAAAGCGGAAAAGAAGCAGGCGCAAGCCGCCGCCGCGAAGGCTGCTGCGTCCGCGCCGAAGGCAAAACAGCCGCGCGAGCGCTCCGACTACGTGTCGCGGCTGAAGGCGCATTTCGAGCAGGTCGTTCGCGGCGAGTTGACCAAGCAATTCGGCTACTCGAACCGCATGCAGGTGCCGGCGATCACGAAAGTGGTGCTCAACATGGGCATCGGCGAAGGCGTCGCCGACCGCAAGAAGGTCGAATCCGCGGCCGCCGACCTGTCGCTGATCGCCGGGCAGAAGGCGGTGATCACCAAGGCGCGCAAGTCGATCGCGACCTACAAGCTGCGCGATGGCCAGCCGATCGGCTGCAAGGTCACGCTGCGCAAGGCGCGCATGTACGACTTCATCGATCGCCTGGTGAACGTGGCGCTGCCGCGCATTCGCGACTTCCGCGGCCTCAACCCGAAGAGCTTCGACGGGCGCGGCAACTTCACCATGGGCATCAAGGAGCACATCGTCTTTCCGGAGATCGACTTCGACAAGGCGACCGACATCTGGGGCCTGGACATCACGGTCTGCACGAGCGCGCGCAACGACCAGGAAGCCCGCGCGCTGCTGAGCGCATTCAATTTTCCGTTCCGGCAGTGAGGGGACGAGACGTCCCGTCAAACGCGGAACCGCAAGGAGCGAAGGTAATGGCGAAAAAGAGTTCGATCGAGAAGAACAACCGCCGGCGGAAGATGACGAAGCAATTCGCCGCCCGCCGCGCGAAGCTCAAGGCGATCGCGCGTGACAAGAAGCTGCCGATGGAGGAGCGCTTTGCGGCGACGCTCAAGCTCGCCTCGCTCCCGCGCAACTCGTCGGCGACGCGCATTCACAATCGCTGCGAGATGACCGGCCGGCCGCACGGCTATTTCCGCAAGCATCGCCTGAGCCGTATTGCGCTGCGCGATCTCGGGTCCAAAGGCCTGATTCCGGGCCTGGTCAAGTCGAGCTGGTGAGGAGATCCGCATGTCCGTGAACGATCCCATCGGCGACATGATTGCGCG
>DASSRW010000241.1:0-18875 GCA_035701545.1 Pseudolabrys sp. | reverse complement strand
TTCCTTGAGCTTCTTTTCCGCGAGCGCCTTGATAACGAACTTGCTTTCCGCAGCCACGATCGACGGCGCAGCGAGGAAGCCGATCATGCAAAGCAAAAGAGCGAAACGAAAAATCCGCCGGCCCGCGAATACGACGCTATGCATTTCTTCTTCTCCATTGGCTCGTGAAAAGACGGCAGCTCGATCGCTCACCTAAGCCGAGCAGGCCAGTGGCGTAACGAAACGAACCGAAGGAAATGACGAAAAACCGCCGAGATTCGAATTTCAGCTTGCCGTGGAATGAAAGTCGCCCGGCGGGAACCGGCGGCGGTCGCGTGCAGCAGCCGCCTATGACGCGTGTCGGTGAAGCGTTAACATTCGGTCTGCCGATTTGCGGTTGCTCAAACGGAGTTTGTCATGAGCGATCTCTCTCGCCGGAGTGCCGTTCTCGCCGTGCTCCTCGCCGCCTCTCCGCTCGCATCGTCGATTTCCCTCGCCGGCGACCTGCCCCTGGCGATCAAGGGCTACGATCCGGTGGCCTATTTCACGGACGGGAAACCGACGCCCGGCGCTCCGGCGTTCGAATACGTATGGGATGAGCACCGCTATTGGTTTGCCAGCGCCGCGCATCGCGATCTGTTCAAGGCCGATCCGGTGCGTTACGCACCGCAATTCGGCAACTACTGCGCCATGGCCCTGGCCCTGAACGAGGTGGTCGTGGCGAACCCCGAAAACTGGCTGATCAGCGACGGCAAGCTGTATGTGTTTGGAAAGCCGGCGCCGGCGGGCCCTGCTCTCTTTCGGAAGGATCTCGCCAACAACATCGCGAAGGCGAACCACAACCGCCCGCTCCTTCCAGAAAAGTAGGCGGTCAGCGCACGCTGCGGGCATCTGCTGTCAGAAGGCCGGCCTTGCGCAAGCCGTCGCGCATGCGCTCAAGATCGGCGGGATTCAGAAATTTGGTGCCGAATTCCCCCGGATCGAACGTCGGATCAAGACGACGGATCATCGTCACCATGCGCGCCGTGTCGTCGGTCCGATTCTGCTCGGCATAGGCGGCCGCCAGCACGATACGACTGAAATTCGCGCCCGCCGTTCTGCTCAGGTTGAGCTCGCCCTGCTCGATCGCGCTGTTGTATCGCCCCTTCAGAAAGTAGGCGAGACTGAGCGCAAAACGGTCCATCGGGTTGAGCTCCGGGTCGATTCGCTGCGCCCGTTCCAGCTCCCCGACGGCGGCGTCCGTCTGCCCCGACCACATCAGGATGTTGCCGTGGCCCGCAATACCGCTGGCGTCGCTCGGATTGATCGCCAGCGCACGGTCGATCTCGGTCTCGGCCTGCGCATAGCGGTGGTAGAAGATATGGATGCGGCCGAGAATGACGTGAGCGCGCACGTTGGAGTCGTCCACGCTAAGCGCCTTGTTGGCCATTTCTTCCGCGCGTTTCAGAAACTCGATCGGCGACTCCGCCCAACCCATCGACGTCGCATCGTAGTAGGTTTCGGCGAGCGCCGCGTAGGCGGCGGCGTAGTTCGGATCGATATCGATCGCGCGCCGCAGAAGAACGCGCGCCTCCGCGATCTTTGCCCGATCCGGGCGCAGCAAGGCGGGTCTCGCGCGAAGCACATAATCGTAAGCTTCAAGGCTTTTTGTCGGTTTCCTGGCCGCGCGTCGCTGTTCGGCCTGCGATACACGGATGGCCAGGGCTCCTGCGATCTGTGTCGTGATCTTGTCCTGCAGGACAAAGAGATCGGTCAGCGCTTCGTCGAAGCTTGCCGCCCAAAGCACCCGCCCGTTTGTGTCGACAAGCTGCGCATCGACGCGCAGCCGGTCGCCGATCTGCCGCACATTTCCTTCCACCTGGTAGCGCACGGCAAGGCGATTTGCGATTTCCGCCGGATCTGTGGGTTTGTCCTTGTAGGGAAGAACGGCGTTCCACGACATCACGGTCAAGGACGAAAAACGGCCGAGCGCGTTGATGATGTCCTGCGTCAATCCATCCGCGAAATACGCGCTGCCTGGATCCTTGTTCTGATTGCCAAGGGGAAGAACGGCGATCGCAGGCTTTGTTTCGCTTGCGGCGTTTTTGCGGACGACGCCGCTCCATAGCGCTCCCGCAACGAGCAGGACGGCCAAAGCGAATGAAGCCGGCAGGATGTACCGAACGAAAGCGGCTTTCGATGGCCGGGCCGGTCTGTCGGAGACCGGCGAATCGGATGCATCAATTTGAGTGCGGGTGTCTGACGCCGATACATCCGATTCAAAGCGATAGCCTCGCCGCGGAATGGTCTTGATCAGGCGCTGCCCGTCGGTGCCAAGCGTCCGCCGCAGCTCGCCGATGCTTTGCACCAGGGCATCATCCGTCACCGCAACATTGGGCCAGGCCGCCGCAAAGAGCTCGTCCTTCGATACGAGCCGGCCTGAATTCTCGACGAGGTATTGCAGCACGGCCAGCGTTTTCGGCCGCAACACAATTTCGTTTCCGTCAAGCAGCAGACACCCGCGATGCAGATCCAGCACGTAGCGGTCGAAGTGCAGCCGCTTGGGCCGCGGCGGTGCTGAAAGATCGGGGGCGCGGATCGTCATTTTTCGCCTCAGGGCCTACGAGTACGAGCCCCGAATTGCGGCCCGCGGGCCGCCTGCCCGGATTCGCCGCTTCGAATGCGGCCGCATGCCTGTTTCCAGGCGATGTTATCGCATCAAGCGGCTCCTCGCTACTAGGAATAAAATCATAATTCCGCCCCATTCGGCTGCCATAAGCATCTCATCCCGCCCTCGGGTAGCGAGGGGCGTCTGATCAAGCGTCTCCAGATGGTGGGGGCGGGGAGCGGTGGCCGGGGAATGACTTGCACCGGAGATGCGGTGCCAAGGCTCCGGCGGTCCAAGCCGCGATTTGCCCGGCCGGCCGGCAGCCGGTCACTGGGCCGAGAGGAGGATCGCAGCGGGGCGCGCCGTCGCGGGCGCGTGGCAACCCCACGATCCGGGTTTCCCTGTCGGCCCGCAGCGGTGGATATCAATGTTTGCCCACCGGGGTGGTCGCGGAGCAAGCCTAAGAAACACCGCGCGCGGAACGCCGGGCAACCGGCGGACTTGCGGTCTTATCCTCCGGAGCTCGCGCCAGCGAGCGCAGGAGGACGGACTTCAGCATGCCTCGATGCTGCGAGGCATCGGGGTCCCGTGGGTCCGGCAGCCTCACACGCTGCGCGGGGCCCGGCGTTCCGCGCGCCCTCGTTTCAGAGGGCGGGACGGAAGGCGAGATTGGGAAGACGACGCACCCGGCGTCGCAAAGAATACGGGCGATGACGCTTGCCCACTCCTTGTCCCTCCCCTGCAAGGGGAGGGTCGATCCGAGCCAATGGGTCCGCGCGAAGCGCGGCCCGATGACAGGCTGCGCGAGGATCGGGGTGGGGTTTACGCGCAACTGAAACGCACCCCACCCGGCCGCTCGCTACCGCTCGCGTCCTCCCTCCCCGCAAAGCGGGGAGGGATAAGAAAGAGCGTCTCAATGTGATCAGAGAGGACCGGCCGAATGTTTCAGCCAATCGCGCAACCCTATCCCCGTCATCCCGAGGTGCGAGCGCGTGGAACGCGCGAGCCATCACAAGTCGGCTATAGCCGACTTGTGCACTTTTGAATCCAATGTCGGGTAAACCCGATATTGGTGGATGATCGGCCCCGAGCGTGCCCGCCATGCTTCGAGGCTCGGCGCTTTCGCGCCTCGCACCTCAGCATGACGGATCACGCCTTCACGTTGCCCTTTGCCGCGGCCCGTGTTTAGGTCGCGCCCCTTTTGCCGACGATTGAGTGCGCATGGCCCGCGACCAGATCGACATGACGCCCATCGAGACGCGCGACGAGCTCGTCGCCTGGCTCGAAGCGGGCTGCAAGCCGAAGGCGCAATTCCGCGTCGGCACCGAGCACGAGAAATTTGCCTTCACCGTCGAGGGCCACCGGCCGGTGCCCTACGCCGGCGCGCGCGGCATCCGCGCGCTGCTGGAAGGCATGCAGCATCACCTCGGCTGGGAGCCGATTCTGGAAGGCGCCAACATCATCGGCATGTTCGACGTGACCGGGGGCGGCGCGATTTCGCTGGAACCGGGCGGTCAGTTCGAACTCTCGGGCGCTCCGGTCGAGAACGTGCACCAGACCGCGTCGGAATTGTTCGCGCATCTGGCGCAATTGCGCGAAGTCGCCCGCCCGCTCGGCATCGGCTTTCTCGGCATGGGCATGACGCCGAGCTGGTCGCGCGCCGACATGCCGATGATGCCGAAAGGCCGCTACCGCATCATGACGAACTACATGCCCAAGGTCGGCACGCTCGGCCTCGACATGATGTACCGCACGTGCACGGTGCAGGCGAACCTCGACTTTTCCTCCGAAGCCGACATGGTGCGCAAGCTGCGCGTGACGCTGGCGCTCCAGCCCGTCGCTACCGCGCTGTTCGCCAATTCGCCGTTCACCGAAGGCAAGCCGAACGGTTTTTTGTCGTTCCGCTCGCACATCTGGACCGACACCGACAATCAGCGCGCCGGCATGCTGCCGTGGGCGTTCGAGCCCGGCATGGGCTTCGAGAAATGGGTCGATTACGCGCTCGATGTGCCGATGTACTTCGTCAAGCGTGGCGACAGGTACATCGACCTCTCCGGCAAATCGTTCCGGGATTTTTTCGCCGGCAAGCTCGCCGAACTGCCCGGCGAGCGTCCGACGATTTCCGACTGGGCCAATCACCTGAGCACGATCTTTCCCGAGGTGCGGCTCAAGCGCTATCTCGAAATGCGCGGCGCCGACGGCGGACCCTGGCGGCGGCTGCCGTCGCTGACGGCCTACTGGGTCGGCCTGATCTACGACGACGATTCGCTTTCGGCGTGCTGGGACATCGTGAAAGGCTGGAGCGCGGCCGAGCGGCAGAAGCTGCGCGACGACGTGCCGAAGCTCGGCTTCAAGGCCGAGATCGGCGGCCGCAGCGTGCTCGCACTCGCCAGGCAGACGCTGCAGCTTTCCGCGCAGGGCCTCGCCCGGCGCAAGCGGCTCGATCGCAACGGGCGCGACGAGACGCGCTACTTGCGGCCGCTGGAAGAACTGGTCGCACGCGGCATCACGCCGGCGGAAGAATTGCTGGCGAAGTTCGATAACGAATGGCGCGGCTCGGTCGATCCGATCTTCGACGAGTATGCGTATTAGATGGGCGTGCAATTGTTTTGTTGTCATCGCCGGGCTTGTCCCGGCAATCCATCGAAAAAGAAAAGCTTTGCAAAGAAAGATGGATGCGCGGGTCAAGCCCGCGCATGACCGTCGAGAGTGAAATTACTCCGCCGCCTGCTGTTCCGACAGATTGTCGAGCGACGAGATGATGTGCCCGGCAAGCGCGTCGGCGAGCGCCGAGCTTTCGTGCGCGCTGCGCACAAGGCCGATGCGGCAGCTCGGCAATTCGGGAAATCCGTCCGCTGCGCTCAGCACGCGCATGCCGGGACGCAAGCCGGATTCCGGCAGCACCGAGACGGCGAGCCCGGCGAGCACGGCGGCGGCGACGGCGCCCGCGTTCGAGCTCGAATAGAGGATGTGATGCGGACGCCCGATCGCCTCCAGCCGCTCGACGGCCGTGCGCCGCCAGCTGCACGTCGGCCGTCCGAGCGCGAGCGGCAGCCGCTCTTCCAGATGAGTCGAGTGCCGGTTCGACGTCACCCACAACAGGCGCTCGCGGCGAAACGTCTCCGAGGCGCGCTTCATGTCGCAATTGGTGACGATCGCGAGGTCGAGCTCGTTGGCGTCGATGCGCTCGAGCAGATCGACCGACGGCTCGCAGATGACGGTGAGCTCGACGCCCGGATAGGCGCGCGAGAAGCGCGCCATGATTTCCGGCAGATAGCGGTCTGCGTAATCGTCCGGCACGCCGAGCCGCACGCGGCCGGAGAGTCCGGTCTCCGAAAACGCCGCCAGCGTCTCGATATTGAGCTTGACGATGCGCCGCGCGTAGTCGAGCAGGCGCGCCCCGTCGTCGGTGAGCTTCGAGGCGCGGCCGTCGCGCGCGAAGATCGGCCGCTCGAGCCGCTCCTCCAGCCGCTTCATCTGCATCGACACCGCCGATTGCGTCTTGTTCACCACCTCCGCCGCCTTGGTGAAGCTGCCGGTTTCGGCGATGGCGATAAACGTGCGGAGCTGATCGATGTCGATGAGCGCGGTCATGCGGTTTTCCTGCGGGCTTTGGCCTGACGAATTATATCATAATTGCTGATCGATCGGATTACAAACATTCGTTTTACTAATCAATCGACCGGGTCCAGGGTACCGAGGCTCCTGAGGATTCGGGTGGGCAATTCGGGTGGTTTCAGGAGCGGTTCGGGGCGATCTAGGGCCCGGAACGTGAATGAATGGAGACTGCTATGCCCACGAATATTCCGGTTGTGCCGATCGCCTTGGGTGCCCTGACCCGCGCATCTGCCATTGCGGCAACGGGCGCGCTGCGCCTGATCAAGGCTGTTGTCCGTGCGCGCCGGCACCGGCGCGACGCGGTCACCCTCGTCAGTCTCGACCAGCACATGCTGCGCGATATCGGCCTTACCGAGGCCGACCTGCGCGATGCCTTCGCCTCGCGGTTCTGGGAAGACCCGACCACCTTGCTGAGCGAGCGGCTGAACGAGCGGCGCGCGAATCGCGCGCGCAACGTCGCGGTGCTCACGTGGCGAGGCCGCGAGCCGGACCGGAGTGCGGACGGCTTCACGCGTCCGCGCACCGACCGGCCGGCGCGCCGCGCGATGTGAGGACGTGGCTGGCGACGCAGATTTGAAAACGGCCGACCCCTCTCATCGGCCGCCCGATCCGAAACCGCGATCATCCCCTCTCGCGGCCGGATCCTGCGCCCGCCGGCGATCCCGGCGGGCGCCGTCATTTCCTAGTGGTGGCTTGCGAGCTTCGGCATCACCAGCGCGCGGCGGTCCTTGACGACGCCGATCGGCGCGCCGAGCCGCTGAATGGTTGCGATCACCTTGCCGTCGAGCGCGCGGTCGCAATTCATGTGCGTCGGCGCAATAAAGAAATCGGCCTTGCGCCAGTCCTCGACCCATTCGAGGCGCCGGTCGGCGCGCTTCTCGAACGGCAGGCGCTCGCCGCAGACAGCGACCGTGTAGCGGCGGCCGCTTCCGCCGTTCTTGTCCAATCCGGTGACAAACGCTTCGAGGTCGCCGACAGCCTCCGGCATGATGTTGACCCAGTAGTCGGTCGCGTAGAGTCCCTGCGCGCCTTTGAGCCCGCCGACGAGCGGATTGTAATAGAGGTATTCGTCCGGATGCAGGCGGGCCAGCGTTACGGCATTCCACGCCAGCGCCGCCGATAAAGTGGCGAATGCGCCTGCCGCAAGCGCGCGCCAACGAGTGGCGAGTCGTCGTAGAAGCAGGTCGAATCCGATGCCGGCAAGCGCCGCAACGACCGGCACGACAAAAAGAAAATGCCGCATGCCGGTGAAGGCGGGGCCGCGGTCGATGACTTCGCATGCGACCGGAAAAAGCGCGATGAAACCCAGCAAGCCGATTTCGGCGCGCCGCACGCGCAGCTTGTCGCCGCGCGAACCGGGCCAGGCGGCAAAAAGCATTGAAAGGGCGGCGCCGAGGAGCATCACCAGCGGCAGCTTGATGGTGAGGTAAACCGGCACGTACCAGCGCGGCACGTCGCCCATTTCGTAGACCTTGCCGTCGAGGATCGTCTGGATCTGATAGTGAAAGTGGCCGAAGTCGATGAGGCCGCGAATTGGATTGAGCGGCGAAAGCGCCGACCACGGCCACGCGGCAATCATGACGAGATAGCCGATGGCGAAGGCGGGGGCGAACGAGACGGCCGATTGCGCAAAGAAACGCAGGCCTTCGCGCCGCGCGCCTGCCGCCCAATAACCGTTGCGAGCGACCGCGATCAGGATTGCGAGCGCGACGTAGCCGATGAGCAAGAGGCCGAGCACGCGAATGCCGAGCGCGGCGCCGAGCAGCAGCCCGAAGCCGATGAGATCGCGCCATTGCGGCCGCGGCAGATCGCGCGCTGCGCGGATCAGGAAAAAGGTTGCGCCCATCATCGCGGCGGCGAACGGAATATCCTTGGTGTGATTGAACATCGCGCCGTACCACACGCCGCAGATGGCAAGCGCGATCGCCGCAAGCAGACCGGCGCGCGGGCCGCCGATCATCCGTGCAGCCGCCCACGTCGCGCCGATGCCGGCAATGCCGGTCAATGCGCAAAGGATATGGCGGAGATCGTAAGCGTCGATAAACGTCACGACGTGCTGCAACAGAACCGCCGCTATGTCGAACAGGCCGCCGTACAAATACAGATTCACATAATGAAACAGCGCCTGATCGACGAAGCCGCTGCGGTAATAGGCGACGATCAATTCGCCGTAGTGCTGCTGCACCTCTTCGTCGTTTGAAATCGCGTAAGAATGGAATGTTGCCAGCGCGAGGGCGACCAGACCGACAAAAAGAACGGCGGCCGCGAGGTCATAGCCGTCGCAGCGTTCCAGCCGACGCAATCCACGAAAGACAACGCGCATCCTCAGGCTCGGCGGTTTGGCCTCATTTCATGCATGACTGCAGGCACCGAGCGCACACGCGCAAACCCGAAAAACAACGCTTCCTCCCACCCCGGAAGGCCATAATGGCCCGTCGGGTGGGCCCATGTCATGCCGCATCTGCACATTTGTTGGCGGCTGCGTTAACATCCGGACATAGGCAATCGGGGCCGCAAGGCACGAAATGCGTTGTTTTATGGTATTTTTTGGCGCGTTGGCGCTCGCAACGCTGTCCTGCAACGTGGCGGCGGCTCAGAACGGCTTCGACCGGCGCGGCGGCGATTACGCCAGTTTTCCGATCCGCTCGGGCGATCCGGCGGTTTGCGCCGCCCGCTGCGAGCGCGACCAGAAGTGCAAGGCGTGGAGCTTTTCCTATCCGCGCACCGCGCATGCCGCGGCCACATGCTGGCTCAAGAATCAGGTGCCGCCGCGGGTCGAGGACAAATGCTGCGTGTCCGGCGTGCGTGGCGCCGGCGTCATCGAGCCGCGGCTGGGCGCGGCCGAATATTCCATCGACCGCCCCGGCGGCGATTTTCGAAATTTCGAGACGTCGGCCGATGCTTCCGGATCGGCCTGCAAGGCGGCCTGCGAATCCGACAATCATTGCCGCGCGTGGACCTACCGGCGGCCCGGCTACGGCACGGCGGCGGCGCGCTGCTATCTCAAGAACCGGATCAAGCGGCCGCGGCGCGCGCCGTGCTGCATCTCCGGCGTGGTGCGGTAGGGCCTTGCTTCAATGCACGGCGGTGAAAAACCGCGACAGGCGGAAGCCCGACGGCCAGGTCCAGATCGGCTTGTGCATCATGCCGAGATCCCACGAGCCGACGATGGCCTCGACGCGCCCGACCAGATTGTTGACCGGCAGCATTCCGACGCCGCCGGCGCGCACGGGAACGCGGCTGTCTGCGGAGTTGTCGCGGTTGTCGCCCATCACGAACAGATGGCCGGGCGGCACGACCACGTCGGGCATGTTGTCGAGCGGATCGACGCCGGAAAGCTTGAAGATCGTATGCTGCCGGTTGCCCGGCAAGGTTTCGATGAAACGCGCGGCCGGCATCAGCGCGCCGTTTTCATTTTCGGCCTCGCCGGTGCCGTCGGGACGCAGGCCGACCGGCGTGCCGTTGATGGACACGCGGCCGTCGCGCAGTGAAATGTGGTCGCCGGGAAGGCCGATGACGCGCTTGACCCAGATTTGCGAGCGGTCGCCCGGCCAGCGGAACACGACCACGTCGCCGCGTTTCGGCAGCGAACCAAGCACGTGCGGCGTGTCGGGCAGCACGATGAAATTCGGCAGCGAGGCGGAGCCGTAGCCGTAAGGATATTTGGTCGCCAGCAACTCGTCGCCGATCATCAAGGTCGGCTCCATCGAGCCGGACGGCACGTAATACGGCTCGGCGATCGCGGTCTTGGCGACGATCACGACGAGCACGATGACGACGATGTCGGCAATCGACTTCGCCCAGCTTTGTCCGCGCGGCTTGGCCGAGTGCACGGCCTTGTCATCCGGAGCTTTCATGCCGTCCCTCCCACGGTGATGCGGTCCATGCGCAGGCTCGGCTGTCCCACGCCGACCGGCACGCCCTGGCCGTTCTTGCCGCAGGTGCCGATGCCCGGATCGAGGGCGAAGTCGTTGCCGATCATGCTGATGCGGTGCAGATCGGTCGGGCCGTTGCCGATCAGCATCGCACCCTTGACCGGCGCGGCGACTTTGCCGTTCTCGATCTTGTACGCCTCGGTGCACTGGAAAACGTATTTGCCGGACGTGATGTCGACCTGCCCGCCGCCAAAGCTTACAGCGTAGAGGCCGTTCTTCACCGACGCGATGATCTCCTGCGGGTCGTGCGACCCGGCGAGCATGTAGGTGTTGGTCATGCGCGGCATCGGCACGTGCGCATGGCTTTCGCGCCGGCCGTTGCCGGTCGGCTTCATGCTCATCAGCCGCGCATTCTGGCGGTCCTGCATATAGCCAACCAAAATGCCGTCCTCGATCAGCACGGTGCGGTTCGAGGGCGTGCCTTCGTCGTCAATGGAAAGCGAGCCGCGGCGCTGCTGCATGGTGCCATCGTCGACAACGGTGACACCTCTGGCAGCGACCCGCTGGCCCATCAGGCCGGCGAAGGCGGATGTCTTCTTGCGGTTGAAATCGCCTTCGAGGCCGTGGCCGACCGCTTCGTGCAGCATCACGCCCGGCCAGCCGGAGCCGAGCACGACGTCCATCTCGCCCGCCGGCGCCGGCACTGCCTCAAGATTGACGAGAGCCTGGCGAACCGCTTCGTCAACTGCGCCCTGCCAGGCCGTCGTTTCGATGAAGCGGTCAAATACTTCGCGGCCGCCGAAACCGTAGCTGCCGGATTCCTGCCGCGCGCCGTCGCCGACCACGACCGAGACATTGACCCGCACCATCGGGCGCACGTCGCGGTAGCTTTCGCCGTCCGCGCGCACGATCTCGACGACCTGCCACGATGCGCCGAGACTGGCGGTGACCTGCCGCACGCGCGGGTCCTTCGCGCGCGCGTAGCCGTCGATCGTCTCCAGCAACTTCACCTTCGATTCGAAGGCCGGCGCGCCCAGCGGATTGTCGTCGCCATAGAGCTTGCGATTGGTGCGGGCAGGGGCATCGGCGTAGCTGCCCGAATGCCCGCCCTTGACCGCGCGCACGGCTTCTGCGGCCCGGGCGATTGCCGCCTCGGAAACATCGGATGCATGGGCATAACCGACAGCCTCGTCTTTGACCGCGCGCAAGCCAAACCCCTGTCCCGTGTCGTAGGTCGCCTGCTTGAGCCGTCCGTTGTCGAACAGCAGCATTTCGGATTGCTTGTACTCGAGAAACAGCTCGCCATCGTCGGCGCCTTCAAGACCGCGGCCGATTAGTTGCCGGACCTTGTCGCGGTCGAGCCCGGCGCGATCGAGGAGGGAAGCGGTAGATGTGTTCATGAACAGCTCCGTCATCCCATCAAATATGGGCGATGTGGCGATTCTGCGAGGCCCGGCTTACCACTGAAAAGATATGGAAACTTCGCCGATGGGATCGAGGGCATGCGTAAGACTTGTTTCGTCCGCCTCCAGCATGATCGGCGGCGTTATCGAACCGGTGATGACAATGTCTCCAGCCGCGAGTTTCTCGCCATAGGCGGAAAGCGTACCGGCAACGTGCGCGACGATCTCGGCGAGCCTGCCGGTCAGCGCTTCCGGATCAGCCGTGGACGCTGCCTCTGCGTTGCGGCGGATGAGGCGCGAGGCGATGCCGTCGAGGCTGGCGCCTGCGCGTGTTGCGCTGCCGAAGATTACATGCCGCTGATAGATATTGATCGTCAGCACCTCGTCGATTGAATCCTTCGTCGGGGGCGGATCGAAATCTGCGAGCTCGATGGCCGGGAAAATCTCTTTTACGGCATCGCGCGCCGCCTCCGCGCTTGACGGCCCTCGCAGGTCGCGGCCCATCCGCACGGCGATCTCACACTCGGCGACTGGCTTGGTCCATCCCTTGAATGACACGCGTCCTCCGGAAGGAACTTCCGCGGTTTGCATCAGGAATCCGACACAGGGGCCGGCCAGCGCGAGATTTTTCATGGCCAGTGGCGCGCCGAGGCCGACTTTCCAGCCAATCGGCTTCTCGCCCGCCGCAATGCGCGCGCGTCGCGACGCGAGTTGCGCAGGCATTCCTTTGGCGATGCGCGGATCGTCCCAGGCGTTTGTCACTTGTGACCATCCGGGTGGCTCTCATAACCGGAATCTGCGATCGAGCCTGCTCCCATCCAGCCCCAGACCAGCACGACGTCTTCGTCGGACGTATTGTTGAAACCGTGCCAGCACCCGCGCGGCGAATAGACGACGTCGCCTTCGCCCGACGGCTCCTGACCCTCGTCCGTGTAGATGTGACCCTTGCCTTTCAGCACAATGAAGAACTCGTCGCAGTTATGATGCCGATGGTTTTCGTGCCGGGCGCCAGGTTTGAGCACGGTCCAGCCCACGACGTTATCGGCGCCGGCGGATTTTTTATCGACCAGGAATTGCACCTGCATATCGACCCAGCCGTCGTCGCGCTTAAGACCTTCGACCTTGGGTACGTCGCGCAGATTCGTGCGGTACATTCTGGTCGCAGGCCGCTCGGCCGCCATTTTCTCGGCGGTTTTCTTTACCGCCTTGCCAAGCGCGGCGCCGAGCTTTTCGACGTTTGATGTCATGTTTGACCTCCAAGGCGGCGATAGACTTCATGTGCTGCGACAAAGTCCTTGTGATCGATGCCAAGCCCGCGGCAGGCATTCATCATTTCATTGGCCGCGGCTGCGAGCGGCACTGGACTTCCGAGCCGCCGGCCGAGATTGAGCGCGAGCAGCATATCCTTCTGCTGCAGGGTGACATCGGCGAGCGGAACCTCCGGCATTTGACCCTCCAGAATGAATGAGCCTCGATAGCCGAGCACCGGCGAAGCGGCGACGCTCTTCAAGATTGCGTCGAGCGCAACCTCGCGGGCAACGCCGCCTTTTTCCGCTAGCGCTACGGCTTCGCCGAACGCGATGACTTCTACCATCAGCAACAGGTTGATTGCGATTTTCATCTGGCAGGCAAGACCGTTGCCGCCGATGCGCGTGACCTTCGGCCCAATTGCAAGCAGGACCGGCTTGGCCCGCTCGAAGGCGGCTTCGTCGCCGCCGATCATGATTGAGGCATTGCCCTGTACGACGGTGACGGGGCTGCCGGACAGCGGACCGTCGAGCATGATCGATCCGGCCTTGACGAATTCCGCGGCGATCTCGCGGCTTGCGTCCGGTTCAATCGTGCTCATGTCGACGTAGATGCCGCCTTTGTGCAGGCCGGAAACAATGCCGTTGGCGCCGAGCGCGACCGCCTTCACCGCAATCGAATCGGTGACGATGGAAAAGACGATCTCCGATTCCTGCGCCACCTCGCGTGGCGTCTCAGCGAAGCGCATGCCCTGCTGGATGAGCGCGGTCGCCTTTTCGCGCGAGCGATTCCAGCCGGTGACGGTGTGACGCGCTGCCAGGAGACGCGGAACGATGAGCTGGCCCATCGCCCCAAGACCTACAAAACCGAGCTTCAAGCTGGTTCTCCCAATCCGCCAAGTAGCGAGCTTTTGTTCTCCGGATCGATAACAGTAAAGGTGCGGATGAGCGGCACAAGGCCGACTATTCTGACGGAGGCGACGCGAGTGCCGCTTTTCGCGACGCGATGGAAGCGGCTGGCGACCAGGCTAATTCACGCGCCGGTTCAGTGATTGCGATCAGCGCGCGATAAACGCGCGTGGCTCGTCCAGAGGACACCGCGTCTTTGCAGCGCGGAGTGCTACGGCAGCTGATCGTAGCCTTCGCCGAAACCCTTCAGGCTCATCGGAAAGCCGATCCCTTCTTCCGGAGTCTGGAAGATGATGAAGGTCGCCGTCTTGCCGTTGCGCAGCTTCTTGATCAGCTCGTCATCCATCACGACCTCGGCGATGCAGCCGTTGGGCAGGCAGCGCACGAAACCGGCGCGTCCGACGTCGGCATTGTCGATCTTGAGCCCTAGTCCCGACGGCAACAGCACGCCGAGCGGCGCAACCACGCGCATCAGGCGGCTTTTCTGGTCGGCCGTTTTGAGCACGATGACGGTGAGCCCGACATTGGCGCGGTCCGCCGATGTGACGCTCTGGATGAGCGCGCATTGCTCGCCGTGCGCGCCGGGCGGCGTATCGCAGCGGATTTGCCAGTCCTGATGCACCGATTTGACGGCGCCTTGCGCGCGCGCGCCGGTGCTGCTCAGGCCGGCCAGGCTAAGGGCAATGCCGAGCGCCAGGAGAACCCTGGTTGCCGCCCGCACCGCGCGCCCCTGTTTTCTCCGGCCGAAAATGCTCATCGTACAGACCCGTGGGATAAGCCCGCGCATGCCTTTCGTCCGGCAAACAGGCCGAATCGCCGCGCCGCCAAGCAGCTTATCGGTTCAGGTTGGGTCATGCCCGGATTGTCATGTCAAGCAAGTCAACAACAGCGGCATTATGGCAACGTGTTGGTGGGCCCGGAACCATTGGTGATCAGCGCGCCTTACGAGCCTTGGGGGTAACCGGTTTGCCGCAGCAGATGCGCAAGAAGGCGCATTGCGGCAGACCCCGAATTATGGTTTGAGAGGCCGGGATTTCCCCTTGTCCCGCCGCACGTCCGACAAAACGCCACGCCCGTGGCTAAAGCGCCGTGCACAGCGGGTTGAGCCGAACATCGCATGTAAGGTGTGCGGCAAACAGCGCGGCAGAATTTCGTCGAGGAGCGCATTCGAAATGCTCAAGCGGTTGATCGCCTTTTTGGCCGCCGGCGTGGCCATCCTTGCAAGCGGCGGATTGGCACAGGCCGGCCTCGGCCAGCCCACCGAATGGGAACTCGGCCTGCAACAGTCCGGCACGCCGGTGATGGACGACATCGTTTGGTTCAACGATTTCCTGCTCTGGATCACCGCCGCGATCGCGCTGTTGGTCCTCGTCCTGCTGGTGATCGTCATGGTGCGCTTCAACGCGCGCGCCCATCCGGTGCCCTCCCGCACCACCCACAACACGGCAATCGAGGTGATCTGGACGATCGTGCCGGTGCTCATTCTGGTGACGATCGCGGTGCCGTCGTTCCGGCTGCTGTTCTACGAATTGAAGGTGCCGAAGGCCGACCTGACGGTGAAGGTGACCGGCAAGCAATGGTTCTGGAGCTATAGCTATCCCGATTCGAAGATCGAATTCGATTCGCTGATGCTTCAGGACAAGGACCGCAAGGCCGGCCAGCCGCGTCTGCTGGCCGTCGACAACGAGTTGGTCGTGCCGGTCAACAAGGTGGTGCACGTGCTGGTCACCGGCGCCGACGTCATTCATTCGTTCTCGGTGCCCTCGTTCGGCATCAAGATCGACGCCATTCCTGGTCGCATCAACGAGACGTGGTTCAAGGCGGAGCGCGAAGGCATGTACTACGGGCAATGCTCGCAGCTCTGCGGCCGCGATCATGCGTTCATGCCGATCGCCGTCCATGTGGTGAGCGACAAGGAATATTCGGCATGGCTCGCCGACGCGAAGAAGAAATTCGCCGAGGACGATGACGTGAAGCCCAATCCCAATGCGGTGGCGCTCCAGACCAGCAAACCAGCGAAGAACTGACCTGTTTCGGGTGACGAAGAGAAGTCGAAGGAATACTCCAATGGCTGACACGGCGGTAGCACACGGGCACGACGATCACGAGGCGCACGGTCATCCGACCGGATGGCGGCGCTACGTCTACTCGACGAACCACAAGGACATCGGGACCATGTACCTGGTGTTCGCGATCGTGGCCGGCGTCATCGGCGCGTCGATGTCGATTGCGATCCGCATGGAGCTGCAAAATCCGGGGATCGAGATTTTCCCCGGACCGCACGAGTACAACGTGTTCGCGACCGTGCACGGCCTCACCATGATCTTCTTCATGGTCATGCCGGCGATGATCGGCGGCTTCGGCAACTGGCTGGTGCCGCTGATGATCGGCGCGCCCGACATGGCGTTCCCGCGCATGAACAACATCTCGTTCTGGCTCCTGCCGGCGTCCTACGCGCTGCTGCTCAGCTCGATGTTTTTCGAAGGCGAACCGGGCTCGCTGGGGCCGGGCACCGGCTGGACGATCTACGCGCCGCTGTCGACCAGCGGGCATCCGGGCCCCGCGATGGATTTCGTCATCCTGTCGATCCATCTCGCGGGCGCCTCGTCGATTCTCGGCGCGATCAACTTCATCACGACGATCTTCAACATGCGCGCACCCGGCATGACCATGCACAAGATGCCGCTGTTCGTGTGGTCGATCCTGGTGACCGTGTTTCTGCTGCTGCTCGCGCTGCCGGTTCTTGCGGGCGCCATCACGATGCTGCTCACCGACCGCAACTTCGGCACGACGTTCTTCAATCCGGCCGGCGGCGGCGATCCGCTGCTGTTCCAGCACCTGTTCTGGTTCTTCGGCCATCCGGAGGTCTACATTCTCATCCTTCCGGGCTTCGGCATGATCAGCCAGATCGTCGCGACCTTCTCGAAAAAGCCGGTGTTCGGCTATCTCGGCATGGCCTACGCGATGGTCGCGATCGGCGGCATCGGCTTCGTCGTGTGGGCGCACCACATG
This sequence comes from Pseudolabrys sp., assembly GCA_035701545.1. Classification (GTDB taxonomy): domain Bacteria; phylum Pseudomonadota; class Alphaproteobacteria; order Rhizobiales; family Xanthobacteraceae; genus Pseudolabrys. The sequence continues at coordinate 2,245 of DASSRW010000241.1, read as the reverse complement.
TACACCGTCGGCCTTTCGACCGGCGCGCAAGCCTACTTTGTCGCCGCCACTATGGTGATCGCGGTGCCGACCGGCGTGAAGATCTTCTCGTGGATTGCAACGATGTGGGGCGGCTCGATTGAATTCCGCTCCCCGATGCTGTTTGCGATCGGCTTCATCTTCCTGTTCACGGTCGGCGGCGTGACCGGCGTGGTGCTGGCGAATGCCGGCGTCGACCGCGTGCTGCACGACACCTATTACGTGATCGCCCACTTTCATTACGTGATGGGCGTTGCGGCGGTGTTCGCGATTTTCGGCGGCTGGTACTACTGGTTCCCGAAGATGAGCGGCTACATGTACAACGAGACCATCGCCAAGATTCATTTCTGGCTGATGTTCATCGGCGTGAACATCGTCTTCTTCCCGCAGCATTTCCTCGGCCTTGCCGGCATGCCGCGGCGGACGGTCGATTATCCCAGCGCGTTCCACGGCTGGAACGAGATTTCGTCCTACGGCTCCTACATCGCCTTCACAGGGCTGATCGTTTTCTTCATCGGCCTGGCCGAGGCGTTCATCCGCAAGCGGGTGGCGGGCAACAATCCGTGGGGCGCGGCCGCGACCACGCTCGAGTGGACGTTGCCGTCGCCGCCGCCGTTCCATCAGTTCGAGGTTCTGCCGCGCATCAAGTAGGACGTTTCCGGCCACGATCATGTCGCTCGCCAGTGCAGCAGCCACAGACCTCAGCCGCCCGAAGGCGGCCGTAACGGCTCGGTTCGACGCCGAGCCGAGCCTTGCCGAGGTCGGCGATTACATCGCGCTGATGAAGCCGCGGGTGATGTCGCTCGTCGTATTCACGGCGCTGGTCGGACTCGCGGTTGCTCCCACGCACGTCCATCCGGTGATCGCCTTTGCGGCCTTGCTCTGCATTGCGGTAGGCGCCGGCGCCGCCGGCGCCCTCAACATGTGGTACGACGCCGATATCGACGCAGCCATGGTGCGCACGATGCGGCGCCCGATTCCGCTCGGCCGCGTGCGGCCGGGCGAGGCGCTGTTCTTTGGCGTGATGCTCGCCGGCTTTTCGGTCGTGGTGCTCGGCCTGGTGGCCAACGTTCTGGCGGCACTGCTGCTCGCCTTCACGATCTTCTTTTACGTCGCGATCTACACGATGTGGCTGAAGCGCGCGACGCCGCAGAACATCGTCATCGGCGGTGCCGCCGGCGCGTTTCCGCCGATGATCGGCTGGGCGGCCGCGACCGGCTCGCTTTCGCTTGAGCCGGTCATCTTGTTCCTCATCATCTTCTTCTGGACGCCGCCGCATTTCTGGGCGCTGGCGCTTTACCGCACCGAGGACTATGCCCGCGCCGGCGTGCCGATGCTTCCGGTGGTTGCCGGCGATACGGAAACGCGGCAGCAGATTCTGTTCTACACGCTTGTTCTTGTGCCGCTCGGCATTGCGCCCTGGGCGCTCGGATACGCCGGCGTCCTTTATGGCGCGACCGCCGTGGTGACCGGCGCCGTCATGCTGATCCTGGCCTGGCAGGTGCGCGCGGAACGCCGCCCGGCGGATCGCGCGAGCAGGCATCTCTTCGCTTTCTCCATTCTCTACCTATTTCTCTTGTTTGCGGTGCTTCTGATCGAGCGCGGCTGGGGCGGCCTGATCGGCCGGTTTGTTGCGTGAACGCCGTGCAGGGACGAGTCATGGACGAGAAGCGGCAAGACGAGGGCGTCGTGCTTACCGAAGCGCAGAAGCGCGCCCGTCGATCGCGCTCGATCGCCATTGCGCTGGCGCTGGGCGCGCTGGTCATTCTCTTCTACATCGTCACGCTGGTGAAAGGCCCGATGGTCCTGGTGCGGCCGATGTGACGCCATGAACGAATTGCCTGAAAGCCAGAAGAAGCCGAACACGCGCCGCGACGTTATCATTGCGGCCTGCTGCGGCGCGTTCGTCGCGTCGATGGTCGGCGCCGCCTACGCGGCCGTGCCGTTTTACAACTGGTTCTGCCGCACCACCGGCTTTGCCGGCACGCCGCTGGTCTCCAAACGGGCGCCGAGCCACGAGATCGCGCGCACGGTGACGGTGCGCTTCGATTCGAACGTGGCGGCGGGCCTGCCCTGGCGCTTCACGCCCGAGCAGAACGAGATCAAGATCCATATCGGCGAGGTGACGACCGTTCACTACAAGGTCATCAACGAAGCGGCCCGCGCCATCACCGCGCAGGCCTCCTACAACGTTTCGCCGCCGACGGTCGGCGCCTACTTCGACAAG
>DASSRW010000240.1:0-2363 GCA_035701545.1 Pseudolabrys sp. | reverse complement strand
AACGCAGAGTGAGGCGCCGGTGATTGCCGTGTCGCCCATTATTGGCGGCCAGGCCGTGAAGGGACCCACGGCGAAAATCATGCGCGAATTGGACGTCTCGGTGACGACGCAGAGCATCGCGGAGCACTACCGCGGCTTGATCGACGCGCTGGTTGTGGACACGGCCGACCGCGATGACGCCGAAGCTGCAGGCATGCCGGTGCTGGTCACCCGGACGTTCATGCAGAACCTCGCCGACCGCGAGCGGCTGGCGCGCTCCGTACTCGATTTTGCCGACGATCTCCGGCAGATGGAATTGGAAATTGAGCGGGCATCTGCCGATGCGTGAACAAAGCAATGTGTGGGCTGTTGTGCCGGTCAAGCGCTTTGCGCTTGCCAAGCAGCGGCTCGCTGCGGTGCTCGACGCAAGCAAGCGGGCCGAACTGGCGCGTGTGATGCTGGCCGACGTGCTCGAGGCGCTTGCGCGCAGCAAAACGCATATCGGCGGCGTTGTCGTTGTCACCTCCGACGCCGAGGCGGCGGCGCTGGCGGAAAAATATGACGCCAGCGTTGTGTCTGACGAAGGCCGCGAGGGCCTCAACGCCGCAATCCGGCTGGGCCTCGATTGCGTTGCGGACAATGGCGGCGAAGGCGTGCTGATCGTCCCCTCCGACGTTCCGCATTTGTTGCCGCAGATGGTCGCACGCGCTGTCGATGCGATCCAGGCGCCGAATACGCTCGCTGCCGTTCCGGCGGCCGACGACCGCGGCACCAATTTGCTTGGCTGCCGTCCGGCCGGCGCTCTGCCGCTGTGCTTTGGCCCCGGCAGCTTCGACAGCCACTGCGAAGCGGCGCGGGCGCAGGGGATGGCGGTGCGCGTGCTGCCGATCGACAGTCTGGGGCTCGATCTCGACCGGCCCAAAAACCTCGACGATTTTCTCGCGCTCAAGTCAGCGACGCGAACGCATGGCCTTCTGGCGTCTCAACGGGCCTGCGCCGAAAGCGCGGCGCTGAAGAAAGGGCCGCACGAGGGTGGACTGACCTGTGAGGAAGCGTACGGGCTTGTCGACTTGCGCGACATTGCGCCGTTGATGCAGCAGGGCGCGGCGCGGCGCGATCACGCGCACGGCCGGATCATCTCCTATTCGCGAAAGGTTTTCATCCCGCTCACCCAGTTGTGCCGCGACGTTTGCCACTATTGCACGTTCGCGCACCCGCCGCGCCCGGGCGAACGGGCGTTCCTCACGCGCGAAGAGGTGCTGGCGATTGCGCGCGCGGGGCGCGCGGCCGGATGCAAGGAGGCGCTGTTCACGCTCGGAGACAAGCCGGAGCTGCGCTATCGGGCGGTGCGCGACGAACTCGGGCAGCTCGGTCATGCGACGACGCTGTCTTATCTCGCCGAGATGGCGGCGCTGGTGTTCAAGGAGACAGGATTGCTGCCGCACCTTAATCCCGGCGTGCTGGCGAAAGACGATCTGGCGGCCCTGCGAAAGGTCTCGGTTTCGCAAGGCATCATGCTGGAAAGCGCGTCGGGGCGGCTCATGGATAAAGGCGGCCCGCACCACGGCTCGCCGGACAAGGAACCGGCGCTGCGCCTCGCCACCATCCGCACGGCCGGCGAGCAGAGCATCCCGTTCACCACCGGCATTCTGATCGGCATCGGCGAAACGCGCCGCGAGCGGATCGATGCGTTGCTGGCCTTGCGCAACCTGCATGAGCGATACGGGCACATTCAGGAAATCATCATCCAGAATTTCCGGCCCAAGCCGGGCACGCGCATGGCGGATGTGCCGGCACCCTCCCTCGAGGAGCATCTCTGGACGATCGCGATGGCGCGGCTCATTTTCCCGCCCTCGATGAATATCCAGGCGCCGCCGAATTTGTCGCCCGGCGCGTTGCGCAGGCTGATCGAGGCCGGCATCAACGATTGGGGAGGGGTGTCGCCGGTCACTCCCGACCATGTGAATCCGGAAGCGCCCTGGCCGCATTTGCAGGTGCTGGAGCGCGCCACCGTGGCCGCCGGGAAGCAACTGCACGAGCGGCTCGCTATCTATCCCGCTTTCGCCGCCGATCACCGCAAATGGACCGATCCCGCTCTGCACGCCGCGGTGCTTCAGCGGATCGATGGCGAGGGCCGGCCGCGCGAGGACGACTGGTCGCCCGGCGCCATGACGCCGCTGCCGCGCGATGCGCAGCGCGCGGTGGCGCCGGCGATCGCGACGGGCGAGTTGTCGAACATCATCGAGCGCGCCGCTGCGGGACATGCACTGGCGGAAAATGACGTCGTGCGTCTGTTTCAGGCCCGCGGCGATGATTTCGCGGTTGTATGTGCCGCCGCCGATGCCTTGCGCCGGGAAACCTGCGGGGACACGGTTTCATACGTT
>DASSRW010000239.1:0-24514 GCA_035701545.1 Pseudolabrys sp. | reverse complement strand
AGTTGCTCAAGGCGGCCGGCATCGGCGCAAAGTAACGATCCCGTTTGAACAAATGGCGGCCGGGTCGCAAAGCCCGGCCGCCATCGTTATATTGCCGGCATGTCTTACGTCATCAAGCCAAACCCGGCCGATCCACGACTGACCGAGCGCGTCACCGGCGTGGACCAGGCCGGCGCGGCGATCGAGACGCGGGTCACGGTCGAGCGCGCGTTGACCATCTTTCTCAATTCGCAGGAGATCGTCACGGCGATGACGATCGGCGATTACCCCGACTATCTGGCGATCGGCTATCTGCTCAACCAGAACATGCTGCTGCCGGACGATGTGGTCACCGGCGTCGACTACGACGAGGAGCTTGCCGTTGTCGTCGTGCGCACAAAACGCAAAACCAACTACGAGAAAAAGCTGAAAAAGAAAGTGCAAACCTCCGGCTGCGCGCAGGGCACCGTGTTCGGCGACCTGATGGAGGCGCTGGAGGAGATCAAGCTGCCGAAGGCGGAGCTGCGCACGTCGTGGCTTTACCGGCTGACGCACGAGATCAACACCACGCCGTCGCTCTATCTCGAAGCGGGCGCGATCCACGGCTGCGTGCTGGCAAGGCAGGATCAGCCGCTCGTCTACATGGAAGACGTGGGCCGCCACAACGCGGTCGACAAGATTGCCGGCTGGATGTTCAAGGAGAAGGTCTCCCCTGCCGACAAGATCTTCTACACCACCGGTCGCCTGACGTCGGAAATGGTGATCAAGACCGTGCGCATGGGTATTCCGATTCTGATCTCGCGCTCGGGCTTCACGGCCTGGGGCGTCGAGTTGGCGCGCAAGGCGAACCTGACCCTGGTCGGCCGCGCGCGCGGAAAGCGCTTTGTCGCGCTCGCGGGCGAAGAGCGCATCGTCTTCGATCAGGATCTGGCTTTTGTCGAAGAGGAAAGCGCCAGGCACCGGCGCAAGGCGGCTGTGCATGAGGAATAATTTATTGCTCGCCTTTTGGAGTGGGCGCGTGCCGCAGGCTTCCTTTCCCTCTCCCCTTGGGGGAGAGGGTGCCCGAGCGAAGCGAGGGCGGGTGAGGGGGCAAGGTGCCTAACGAGATTCACTTTCCCCCTCACCCGGCTCGCGCTCGCTATCGCTCCGCGCTCGCCACCCTCTCCCCCCAGGGGAGAGGGAAAGCGTGTTCGCGACAATTTTCGCGCATCATCACATACACCGCATGAGCAATCCCGTCCCTCCCACCCTCGGCGTGGTGCTCGCCGGCGGATTGGCGCGGCGCATGGGCGGCGGCGACAAGGCGCGGCTCGAGATCGGCGGCGTGACCATTCTCGACCGCGTATTGGCGGCTCTGTCCGCGCAATGCACCGGCATCATCATCAACGCCAACGGCGACCCGAAACGCTTCGCCGATACAGGTCTGACGGTCGTCGCGGACAATGTCGCGGGACGTCCCGGCCCGCTCGCCGGCATTCTTGCCGGTCTCGACTGGCTCGCCGCGCAGAACAGCGGCATCGAATGGATGCTGAGCGTGCCCGGCGACTGCCCGTTCCTGCCGGACGACCTCGTCGAAAAGCTGCACCGGGCGCGCCGCAGGATGGGTGCCGGCGTGCCGCTCGCCTGCGCGCGCTCCGGCGAATGGCGGCATCCGGTGGTCGGCCTGTGGCCGCTGGCGCTGCGCGCCGATCTGCGCCGCGTGCTGGTGGACGAAGAGCTGCGCAAGATCGAAGTGTGGACTTCGCGTCACGGCGTCGCGGTCGCCGACTGGCCGGCCGAGCCGGTCGATCCGTTCTTCAACGTGAACACGCCGGAAGATGCCAAGCGCGCGGCCGAAATTGCAGCCGCAGTTTGATCGTCAACTTGTAAGTTGCGCGTACGACAGAAACCCGACCCGCGCGCCAGGCTCGATCTCGGTCATATCGTCCGGAAATTCCAGCAAACCGTCGGTTTCCGTCAGCGACGTGATGATGCCCGCGCCGTCCTGCGGGTGCTTCACCGCCTCGATCTCGCCATCCGCCGCCCGCCGCAGCGCGACGCGCACGTATTCGCGGCGGCCTTTCTTCTTTTTGTAGGCGAAGGCGGCGCGCACCGGCAGCGCGATCAATTTCCGCGGCTTGGCCCCCGCAAGCTGCGACAGCAACGGCCGCACGACGCGCACGAAGGTCACGAACACAGCGACCGGATTCCCCGGCAGGCCGACGAAGGCCGCGCCGCTCTCAACATCCTTGCCGCGAATGACGCCCATGGCCACCGGCCGTCCCGGCTTGATGGCCACGCGCCAGAACACCAGCTTGCCGACGCGCTCGACCGCCTCGCGCACATAGTCCGCCTCGCCGGTGGAAACGCCGCCGGACGTGATGATGAGGTCGTGGTTGCTTGCCGCGGCTTGCAGAGCACGCGCAAGCTCTTCCGGCCTGTCGGCGAGAATGCCCAGATCGGTCACGAGCACGCCGAGCCGCTCCAGCAGTTCGGACAGCAGATAACGGTTGGCGTCGTAGATCGCCGCGGCGCCGCGCTTCACGCCCGGCTCCACCACTTCGTCGCCGGTCGAGAAGATCGCAACTCTGAGACGGCGCCGCACGTCGAACTCCGCAAGCCCGAGCGCGGCGGCAAGCGCAATGTGGCGCGCTTCGATGACCGTGCCGGCCGCAATGGCGACGCCGCCCACGCGCAGGTCTTCACCGGCAAGGCGGCGGTTGGCACCTTTCTTCAACCCGCTCGGCACGCTGACGCTGTCGCCTTCGGCCGTCACGTCTTCCTGCATGAAAACGGTATCCGCGCCGGGCGGCATCGGCGCGCCGGTGAAAATGCGGATCGCCTCGCCGCTACCGAGCGCCGCCCCGGCACCCTTCCCCGCCGTCAGGCGCCCGGAAATTTTCAGCCGTGTCTCGCCGTCGCGCGAAAGGTCGGCATGGCGAACGGCGTAACCGTCCACCGCGGAATTGTCGAACGGCGGCAGATCGACCGGCGCTTTCACATCCTTTGCGGTGACGCGCATCCGCGCCGCGTGCAGCCCGACGCGCTCGGTCTCCTTCACGGGCGCAACGCGCGCGGCGATCAGCTCCTCCATCTCCTCGATCGGCATCAGCGGGCCGGAGAACGCGAAACAGTCGTCGGTAAGCTGCGCCATCAGACGCTCGCTTTCAGCGCCGAGACCGGAACGGCGCGCGCCAGCAGCAGATCGACAATCGCCTCGACGTCGTCGAGATGGACGACCGGCACCTTCGCCTGCGGCAGCGGCGTGTCGCAGGCAATCGCGACAATGTGCGGGTCCTCCGGATGCAGCAGCGGCTTGTCGTTCGCCGCGCGGTAAATTTCGAGCTTGGGGAACGGATCGCGCTTGAAGCCTTCGACCAGCACGAGATCGACCGGCGAAATTTTTGCAAGCAGGGCCGGCAGATTCCATTCCGGCTCCGCGCGCAGCTCATGCAGGATTGCCCAGCGCTTCGCGGACGAGATGATCACTTCGGTCGCGCCAGCGGCCCGATGAAAAAACGAATCCTTGCCCGGCTGGTCGAGATCGAATCCGTGATGGGCGTGCTTCAAGGTCGACACGCGCACGCCGCGCGCGATCAGGCGCGGGATCACTTTCTTGATCAGCGTGGTCTTTCCCGATCCGCTCCAGCCGGCAAGGCCGATGATGCGCATAGGACCGCTGACTGGCGTCTTTGCTTCCATATGAGGCTCTTATACCAAGAAGTTCGTGCTCGAGCCTGGGGTCAGGCCACGGGCTGCATGCCCTGCGCGGCAATGCCCGCGCGCACCTGCGGGTCGCGCAGCGCCGCGAGAAACGCCTTGACCGCCGGGCGTTCCCGGCGGGCGTCGACAAGCAGAAAATCGTATTGCTCCGGCGCGAGCGGAATGAAGCCGAGGCCGTAGAGGCCGGCCACCGGCTCGATCGCAACGCCCCAGTCGGCGCGGCGTTGCGCAACCGCGGCTGCGACCGCGTTATGCGATTTGGGCTGGTTGGCGTAGCCGGACGGCCGGGCGCCGTTGAGCAGCCTGTCGATCAGCACGCGCGTGCCGGCCCCGGCGTTCCGGTTGACCATCAGGCAATCCGGATCGCCAATTACCGACGCGCGCACGGCATCGACGCTTTTTCCCTCGAAGCGCTTGTCGCCTGGACGAAACACGATCCCCTGCAAACGCCGCCAGCCGGGCACAAGCGTCAGGTCGGGCGCAACGAGATGCTCGTTGTATTTTCCCGTCGCCGGATCGACGATGTGCACCGGCGCAATGTCGCACTCGCCGCGTCTTGCAGCCGCGACTCCGCCCAGGCTGCCGACGGCGAGCGTGCGAACGAAAAACCCCTGCCCGGAGAGCGCGCCGACCACCACGTCGAGCGCGACGTCCTGGCTTCCCATGATGACGAGATCGGGCGCACGCGCCGCGCTGCCGATCAGCGTCACCTCCGCCTGCGTGCCCGCGTCGAGCGCGGACGAAAGCGCGTCGATTTCGAGAAAGCCGTCCGCTTGCGAGAAGCTCGTCACTGCGCCGGATCCCTTGGCGATCGGAAACGCGGCCGCTCCATCCCCTCCTTGCGCCAGGGCGACCAGCACGAATTCCTTGCGGCCGAGCTCGGACGCTATGCGCACCGGCACCTGCGCGGAGATTTTTTCCACTGATTCCGTCGGCAGGCCGGCGCGCGCGCGGATCACCGGCGCAACGAACGTGTGAAACGTGAAAATGGCCGAGGTGGGAAAGCCGGGCAGAACGGCGATCGGCTTGCCGCCAGCGACGGCCAGACAAAGCGGCTTGCCGGGTTTCAGCGCGACGCCGTGCACCAGAATGCCGGGCTTGCCGAGCCGGGAGACGATGCGGTGCGACAGGTCGCCTGCGCCTTTCGACGTGCCGCCGGAGAGCACCACCATGTCGCATTCGGCGAGCGCCTTGCGCACGGCGTTTTCCAGCGCCGCTTCGTTGTCGGGAAAGGCGCCACAGGCGATGGCATCACCGCCGGCTTCGGCAACAGCGGCCGCGATGATCGCGCCGTTGCTGTCATAGACGCCGGCAGGCCGCAACGCGGCGCCCGGCGCAACCAATTCGTCGCCTGTCGACAGCACGGCCACCTTCGGCTTGCGGAAAACGTCGACCGAGGCAAGTCCGCAGGCCGCGAGCATGCCGATCTCGCGCGAGCCGATGCGCACGCCGCGCCGCAGAAGCGTCTCGCCGCGCGCGATGTCGGAACCGGCATAGGAAATGAATTGTCCGGGCACAACGGCGCGCCGGACCTCGATGGCCGGCTCCTGCCGATCCACCAGTTCCGTGTGCTCGATCATGATCACGGCGTCGGCGCCGCGCGGAATGACGCCGCCTGTCGCGATTGCCGTCGCGGTGCCGGGCCCGATCTCGATGACGGGCGCATGACCGCTGGCGATGACCTCGCTATTGAGCGTCAAAATCCTGGGCGCGGTATCGCTCGCGCCCGCCGTGTCGGCGGCCCGCACGGCAAAGCCGTCGACGTTCGAGCGGTCGAACGGCGGCGCATCGACGGCCGCAACCACGTCGTGCGCCAGCACGCGCGTGAGCGCAGCGGAAATCGGCACCGTTTCGGCCGCCAACGGCGACAGATCGAGATGCTTTTCAAACCTGGCGTGCGCTTCCTCCGCGGAGACGACTTCGAGGAATTGTTCCTGCCGCGCCGCCGCGCGCACGCGCGCGAGCAGCTCGTCGCTCGTCTGCTGACGGGGCTTGCGCGGATCGTTCACGGCCATGACCTCACGAGCACGGTGCTGCCGGCCTGATAACCCTCGCTTTCGGCCGGAACAAGAACAAATCCGTTCGCTTTCGCCAGCGCCGACAGCGGCAGATATCTGGTCGCCAGCGGCTCGGCCTTGTCGCCGTCGCGCCGCACCGGCACGAACTCGGCCACGCTTACGGTCGATGAAATCTTGCGCGTCAGGCTGGCCGTGCAGCCGGCATCGTCTTCGCTTGCGCCGGTGAGCCGCGCAAGCAGGCGGCGGCCGAGTGTCGACCAGACACTGACCGCCGCATCGAGTCTTCCCGGCACCAGCAGCACCGGGCGCGAGTCGACTGCGCCGAATGCGGCGCTTTCGCCGGGACTGAGCGCAATGCCATGCGCGCCGACCTGCCCGGCACGCGCGAGCGCCTGCACGGCGCCATCATTCCGCCCGCCGCCCGTTCCGCCGATGACGATGATCGCGTCGGCGCCTCGGTCGCGCAGGACGCTATCGAGATCGCCATCCGCCTGGCCGAGAGCAGCGGCGCAGCCAAACCGATTGGCCGCGTTCACGATGAACTGTGCCGCCGCCGCGAGGATCGGATCGTCACGCACCTTCACAATGCGCAAGCGCGGCTCACGAACGCTCACGGCCTTGATCCCCGCGGCGGAGAAGATCGCGATGTCACCATCACGCACGCGCGCGCCAGCGTGGCGCAGAACAGCGCCCGCAGGGCAGTCGCCGTCCGCCGCCAGCACACCCTCGCCCGGCGCAACCGCCGCCACCGCCTCCGCCCGCCCGCCGCTCACGCGGACCATCCCGCGCGGCGCCACGGCGTCGGTGTCCGGCGGCATCGGCTGTCCGGCCTCGGTCCATTGCGGCAGCCGGGGCAGCGGCGCGGGCGCATATGCACCGGCGTCGCCGGTCGCCTCGGCGGCGAGAGCCCACCCATCCTGCAATGCGACCGGCGCAGGGGGCAGCGGCCCCTCGGGCGCGACGTCGGTCGCGAGGATACGGCCGCGGGCAGCGGCCAATTCGACCGTATAGGCCTGGACCGGTTTCGCCACGGCATCGATGGCGGCCAGTGCCTCCACCAGCGGCGTCAGCCGCACGATCCTTTGAAACGGTTCCGGCATTTCGGCCATTCCGACGCAGAGCTCCACCGGCGCAGTCTAGCTCAACGGTCCCTACGCTGGCGGCCCTTTCGCTCCGTGGTATTAACGCGCTCGCGCCGGCAGCCAATGGAAGGACCATGCAAGAAAAGACGATGAATCTGCGCGGCCTCAAATGCCCCCTGCCCGCCTTGCGCGTCCGCAAAATGCTGTCGAGCCTGAAAAGCGGCGACCTGATCGTGGCCGAGTGCACCGATCCGCTAGCGGCGATCGACATTCCCAATCTGCTGCGGCAGACGGGAGACACGCTGGAAGAACGAACGGAAACGGAAGGACTCCTCACATTCCGAATCCGAAAGGCGTAAGCGATCGGTGGCGGCTGGTAGCATGGAACCACAGGTTCCGAAGAGACGCTTCGATAACGAGCCGCTATCTCGTATTTATGCGCGAAGGCCTCTCCTTTGAGCCGAGAATCAAGTATTTGAAGCACCGTCGCCGGTAGACTAGACAGTCGCGTCAGTCCCGCGTCGCTCGCTCAGAGCGTCCATCTCACGCAAACGGCATCATGATCATCAAGTCGGCAATTTCCTTCTTGTTGCTCGCGGGCATCATTGTATTCGTCACATGGAATTTCGGCCTCGCTCCGACCTTCGGCGCGTTGCAGCAGCTGTCTTTGGTCGCTTTCGCAACGGCCTTTGTCGCTCTTCTCGTGAACGCCATTGCTGCTGCCTTGCGACTCAAGATCATCGCCGGCGACATCGGTCATCCGATCGGACTTCGGAAGGCTGTCGCTGCTGTCAGCGTCGGCACACTGGCAGGGAGTGCGTTCTTCCAGTTGGCCGGACAACTCATGGCACGCGGCGTGATGATGAGCCGCGGGGGCATCCCTTTTGCCTCCGTTGTCGTCATGACGCTTTATGAGCGGGCCGTCGCGGCGATCATTTCGGGATTGCTCGCTATCGGGGGCGCCTACTACCTGTTCGGGCGGATCGTCGTCGACCAGCAGAACGGCGGCGACAATTTCATCAAGATCATCGTCGGCCTGCTTGCCGCGGCCACCGCCGGAGCGCTGCTGGGCTATGGGCGCCGCGCAGCGAACGCGATTTCGCCGATCATGACGGGGCATTTCGCCCGCAGGCTGGCGCGCGCCATCGCATTGAGCCTCATCGTTCAACTGCCGATGATGGCGGCCTATGTTGTTATCGCTCACGCCCTGTCGCCGAAAACGCCGATCAACGATCTTGCGGCGGCAGCATCGCTGGTGATGTTCGCCGCGAGCGTCCCGGTCAGCCTCGCCGGCTGGGGCATCCGCGAAATGAGCGCGGTCTTTGCCCTGGGCGCGATCGGCATCGGCACGGCGAACGCATTCCTGACCGCGGTGCTGATCGGCGCCGGATCGCTCGCGGCGATGGCGGCGCTCGCCGTGCCGTCGATCACGTCGTGGACGCGCTCGGAAGCAACGACGATCGAGCGGAAGTCTCCGCCGATCGACTACATGGCGCTGCTCATGTGGTCACTGCCGGTCGCTGCCGCGGTTTTGATCCTGTTCCAGATCTATGTCCCCATGTCGTCGGGCACGCTGCTGAACGTGAATCTGGCCGATCCGGTTGCCATCCTCGGGGGATCGATTTTCCTCCTGCAATCGCTCACGCAGCAGACGGCGCCGCAATGGCGGGCGCCGAAGCTGAACCTCGCGCTTGGCGCAATGACGGCCGTGCTCGCCATATCCATGATCGCCGGAGCAACCCGCTTCGGTTATACGGAATGGGCCGTCGTCAACCGGTTCCTGGGATGGTTTGTGTTGCTCGGATACGCGGCAACGGCGGCGTTGGTCGTCAAGGTGGCGAAGCAGGACGGTTTTCGGACCATCCTTCTGACCTTCGTGGCGGCGACGGCCGCCATCGTCGGAATCGAGTTCGCCTTGGTCGTGATCAAATCGACAGGGCTTCACTTGTCATTGCCGGTTATCGAAAACGGCATCCAGGGATTTTCTCAAAATCACAATTTTTTCGCGTTTCAAATGCTCATGGCGCTGTGCGCCGTGATTGCGATCATGCCTGCTCAGAGAATGCGGGTCTTGTTTATTGCCGCGTTCCTTACCGGACTCTGGTTTTGCGGGTCACGGTCGGGGTGGGCTGCCACGCTTGTCGTTGTTTTGGCGGCCCTCTATCTACGGGCCTCAAGCATAGACGAAATCGCGCGCGCGATTTTCTGGGCGGTGCTCGCCTCTGTTCTTCCGGTAATTTTAGGCCTGCTGCCGTTTGGAGCAGGCATCAGCTTGCCGGCCTTGCTTCCTGGGCACGAGGATACCGCGGAACGGCTGCTTTCAATCAGCCGCGGGTGGGAAATGTTTTTCGCCAGCCCGATCTTTGGCGCCGGCCTGGGCGCGTTCCGAAATCTTCATATTCCCGGATCGAGCGGAATTCCCATGTTGATCCACTCAACGCCGCTCTGGATCATGGCCGAGATGGGAATTGTCGGGCTGATCGTCTTCGCCTGTCCGGCGATCTATGTGCTGTTCTCCGAATTTCGGCGCGAACAGCGGGACGGCGCGGCACAATTGCTCATTCTGTGCTTTCTCGCGTTTGCCGTGATGGCAACGCCCGCCGACATGTTTTATCAGCGCACCTTCTGGTTCCTGATCGGCGCCGGTCTCGCAATGCCCCTGAACCTGAATGCAAATCGTGAGCGCGAGTCCTCTGCGCCTGCGCCCTCGCGCGGTTCGCTTGAGCCGATTGCGTCCTCATAGAGCAAACGACGGCTTGGCGATCATCAGCCAGAAGATCAGCATCACCGCACCGAAGGCGGGAACGCCGAAAGCGAACCACCAGCGGAACAGCCGGTAATATTCCGGCGGCAGGGCTTCGTTCGATTTGGCCGCCGCGGCGGCGAGCTCGCGCATGCGGATCTGCATCCAGACCACGGGCAGCCAGAACGCGCCGGTGAAAAGGTAAAGCAGGATCGACAGCACGATCCATCCGTCATGCAGCGAATAGCCGAGCTGCCACGCCAGCAATCCGCCGGTGACCGGCTGCACCACCACCGCCGTCGCCGTAAAGAGCGCGTCGGCAATCACGACGATGCGGGCCACGTGCGCTACGACGAGCGCGTTGCCGGTGCGGTGCGCGAGCAGCATGAAGAACGCAATGCCGGCACCGGTCCCGAGCAGAACCGCCGCGCCGATCACGTGCAGGTATTTAAGGCCGAGATAGAGCATCAGCGGTCATCGAGAATGGCAAGGGCAACGACATTCAACGCGAGGATCGGAAATATCTTGAGCAGCGGACCGAGCGGATCGGCCCAGAGGCCGGGCACAAGCAACGTTCCGCAAACGAGATAGAGGATCGAAACCGCGAGGGCGGCGTAGAGTCCGCTGCGCGCGGTCCGCCTGAATGCGATGGCGAGCCCGACCAGAACATCCACGATCCCGCCGGCGAGAACGACGGACGGTGCAAGACCGGCCGCGCCGGCCGCCTTTGCCAGCGCGCCGCCCGCCTCGCGCGCCGGCCCCAGCGACAGAATGCCGGTCACGATCCAGAACAGCGAAAGCACGACGAGAACGGCGGGCTTCAGCAGGTAAAGTCGCGCGAACCAGCGCTCCTGGACGGAGGCCGGCTCTCGCGCAAGCGCGGCGTCGAGAGCAAGGGGTCTGACGCCCGTGATCCGCATCCACTCCGCCGGATCACCAGTTGCTCCACGCGCGATCTCGCGTTGCGCCGTGCGTCGAACGGGCGGGCGCCAGCCGAGTGCGCCGATTGCGTCGCCGGCTGCGAACATCAGATTGGCCGCAAATGCCGGCATTTTCACGGGCCGTGCCGGCGGCCAGCCCAGCCAGCGGCGATATTTCTGCACGACCTCTGCAAATCCGAGCCGCTCCGGCCCTGCAAGCTCCAGCACGATGCGCGCCGGCGCGCCCGGTTTGATCATCAATTCAATGGTTTGCGTCACCTCGTCCAGCTGCACGATCTGCAAGGGGCCTGTGCCTGAAATTGTCGGAATAACCGGCAGCGCCGCCAGGCCGCGAAAGAGCGCGCTGCCGCCGTACGCGGCCCTGCCAACGACGACCGAGGGGCGCAGGATGACCCAATCGAGATCGAGCGTCATAAGCAGCCTGTCGCCGGCAAGCTTGCTGCGGGAAAATTCCGTCGGTGTCTCGCGGTCCACGCCGATCGCGGAAAGCTGGACGACCCGCCGAACGCCTGCGCGCTCGCAAGCCCGAAACAGCGCCGCGGCAGCATCCACATGCACCTGCCGCGTGCTGTCGCGCGCGCTGTCCTGCAGCACGCCCGCGCAATTCACCACCGCGTCAATCTCATTCAGATGCGGCCGCCAAAAATCCGGCACGACCGCGCGCCGCAAGTCCGCGGTCACGTATCCCGCCGCAGGCAAGCGCCGGGCCGCCGCGCCCCTGCCCCGCACGGCGGCGATCACCTCATGGCCACCGGCGCAGAGCCGCGCGCAAGCCGCCGAGCCGATCAACCCTGTCGCGCCGACAATCAGCACACGCATGGCTCGTCCCTCCTCGCCGGGTTTGACGCTGCTGCCTTTCGGGGACAAAGTTACGCGTGAGGACGCAAATGAGATGCGTTGAACCGGTCGGTAGCCCCAGCGTTAACGTGCAGCCGAAGCCAGACCTGACTACGCCGCCGAATTCTACATCCACTGACGGTTATCGCGCCATCATCGGCACGCCTGACGTTTGCCCCATGTGGACAAGGGAATAGTGACGACGCGTTGAGCCGGAGACCCCATGACGCTTGATCCCGTTCTGCTCTCGCGATTGCAATGGGCCTGGGTGATCGCGTGGCACATTTTGCTGCCGGCCTTTACCGTCGGCCTCGCCTCCTACATCGCCGTACTCGAAGGCCTTTATTTCCTTACCGGCCGCGACATCTGGTTTCGCATCTCCGGGTTCTGGACCCGCATTTTTGCGGTGTCGTTCGGGATGGGCGTGGTCTCCGGGATCATCATGCCGTTCCAGTTCGGTACCAATTGGAGCCGATTTACCGACGCGACGGCCGACGTGCTTTCTCCGATGATGGCCTACGAAGGGCTGATGGCGTTTTTCCTGGAGTCCTCGTTTCTCGGCGTGCTGCTGTTCGGGCGCCGGCTGGTGCCGACCTGGGCGCATTTCTTTGCAGCGATCATGGTTGCTTTCGGCACGCTGCTTTCGTCGTTCTGGATTCTGTCGACGAATTCGTGGATGCAGACGCCGCAGGGCTATAAAATCGTCAATGGACGCTTCGAGCCGGTCGACTGGTTCGCCATCATTTTCAATCCCTCGTTTCCCTACCGACTGGCCCACAACGTCACCGCTTTCTACATCACGACGGCTTTCGTGGTGATGGGCGTGGGCGCCTGGCTCTCGCGCCGCGGCCGCGCGGTCGAAGATTCGCGCATGATGATCCGCATGGCGCTCGATCTGCTGATCGTCATCGTTCCGTTGCAGATCTTTCTCGGCGACCAGCACGGACTCAACACCCTGGAGTATCAGCCCGCAAAGCTCGCGGCGATCGAGGGGCTATACGACACCGAGAAGCCGGCGGCGCTGACGCTGTTCGGAATCCCGGATGACAAAAATGCCGTCATGCATGACCGCATCCAAATTCCCGATCTCGGCAGCCTGATCCTGACCCACTCGTGGAACGGCGAAGTCAAAGGGCTGAAGGAGTGGCCGGCCGACGAGCGGCCGCCCGTCGGAGCGCCATTCTTTGCCTTTCGCGTTATGGTCGGCATCGGCTTCATCATGCTGTTCGTGGCGATCGCCGGACAAATCTTGCGGTGGCGCGAACGTCTTTGGGATTCGGTCTGGTTCCTGCGTTTGTGCCAATGGGTGGCGCCGCTCGGGTTCGTTGCCGTGGTCGCAGGCTGGACCACCACCGAGGTGGGCCGACAGCCGTGGACGGTCTATGGGCTGCTGCGCACGGCCGATTCCGTTTCGCCCTCGCTCACAGGCACGGACGTGGCGATATCGCTGGCGTTCTACATTGTCGTTTATCTGATCATGTTTCCGACCGGAATCGCGTTCATGGCCGGCCTGGTCCGGCGCGGGCCGCAGCAGGAATCCGAGCCTGAGCGGGTGGAAAGCGGGCGGCCGAACCGGCCGTTCGAAAATGCCGCGCGCGTCATGCCGGAAACCGATTGAGGAGCCGCGCCGTGGTGCTCGACCTGGTGCCGCTGTGGACAGCCCTG
Organism: Pseudolabrys sp.; assembly: GCA_035701545.1. GTDB lineage: Bacteria > Pseudomonadota > Alphaproteobacteria > Rhizobiales > Xanthobacteraceae > Pseudolabrys. The sequence continues at coordinate 11,547 of DASSRW010000239.1, read as the reverse complement.
CTCGCGCTGGCGGTGTTTTACTACGTGGTATTCGACGGCTTCGATCTTGGCGTCGGCATTCTCTACGGATTCGCACCCGACGATGACGCGCGAGGCATCGTCATGAATTCGATCGCACCGATCTGGGACGGCAACGAAACATGGCTCATCTTCGGCGGTCTCGGCCTGCTCGCCGCGTTTCCTCTCGCGTTCGCGATCATCATTCCGGCGGTCTATTTCCCCATCCTGATCATGCTGCTAGCGTTGGTCTTCCGCGGCGTCGCTTTTGAATTTCGTTTCAAGCACAGGGGCCTTCGCCGCTTTTGGGATCGCGCTTTCGCGGGCGGCTCGATGCTGGCGACCTTCGCGCAAGGTGTCGTGCTTGGCAGCTTCATTCAGGGCTTCAAGGTCGACGGGCGGCACTTCACCGGCACGTCGTTCGACTGGATCACGCCGTTTGCGCTGCTCACCGGCGTCGCGTTGATCTTCGGCTATGCGCTGCTCGGCGCCGGCTGGCTGGTGCTCAAGACAGAAGGCGCCTTGCAGGATTGGGCGCGGCGCAGCGGGCGAATCTGCCTGATCGCCGTGCTGATCGCGATCGTGGCGGTGAGCATCTGGACGCCGCTTGTCAACGCCGACATCGCGCGGCGCTGGTTCAGCTGGCCGAACATCGGACTCCTCTCACCTGTCCCGATCATCACGGCGGCGATTGCAGCGGGTGAATGGTACGCGCTCGTTCGCCGTCACGAGCTGACGCCGTTCCTCGGCGCCATCGGCCTGTTCCTCATGTCGTTTGTCGGCATCGCGATCAGCCTCTGGCCGATGGTCGTGCCGTTTCATTATTCACTCTGGGAAGCGGCTTCGTCGGGGAGTACGCAAGCCTTTCTTCTGATCGGCACCTTGTTTCTCTTGCCGATCATCCTGATGTACACGGCCTGGTCATACTGGGTCTTTCGCGGCAAGGTGCGAAGCGACGTTGGTTATCATTGATGGGGGCTTCGAAAGGCGGAGCGCCATGGCAAAACGGGCATCTAGAAAAATTCAGTTGAAGCGGGCCTATGAGAAGCCCTCGCGCATGGACGGCACGCGCATCCTGGTCGATCGCTTATGGCCGCGCGGCCTGAAGAAGGAAGCAGCCAGGATCGATCGCTGGATGAAGGAGATCGCGCCCAGCACGGCGCTGCGGAAATGGTTCGGACACGACCCGGAGCGCTGGAGTGAATTTCGCCGGCGCTACAAGACCGAGCTTCGCCGGCACGGCGAAGAACTCAAGGAAATCCGCACGCTCGCGCGCGAGGGGCCCGTGACGCTCGTCTATTCCGCCCATGACGAGTTGCACAACAATGCGGTCGTGATCCGGGCGGCGTTGCTGGCGCGGCGCTAAGCGGACTTCGCGATCTGGCCGCCGTCAATCGCCGCGAGCTCCGGGATCTGCCCGGCGCCCAGCGTGCCCGCCGTATGTCTCGCAAAGATCTCGTTTATCTCTCGCGCCGGCCGCGCCTTGCTGAAGAGATAGCCCTGCATTTCCGTACATCCGACCGACTGGAGTGTCTCGAGTTGCTGCTTCGTTTCGACGCCTTCGGCGGTCGAGGTCATGTTGAGACACTTGGCCAAGTTGGCGACGGCATTCACGATCGCCAGCGGCTCCGTTCCGTTGGCAAGGTCCTGCACAAAGGATTTGTCGATCTTGATCTTGTCGAACGGGAAGCTGCGCAGGTAGCTCAGCGATGAATAGCCGGTGCCGAAATCGTCCAGGGCGATCTGCACGCCGATCTTCTGCAGCTCGTGCAGCGTCGCCAGGGTCGAGAACGTATTTTGCAGAAGGACGGTTTCGGTAATCTCAAGCTGGAGCTTGGATGGAGGCAGGCCCGAGTCGGTGAGAGCCGTTGTTACCATGCTCAGCAGATTGCGGCTGTTAAGCTGTGCGGCCGACAGGTTCACGGCAACCTTGACATGGCCGGGCCAATTGATCGCCTCGGCGCACGCCGTCTTCAACACCCATTCTCCCAGCGGAACGATAAGGCCGGTCTCCTCCGCCACCGGAATGAAATCGGCGGGCGATGTCACGCCGCGCGTGGGGTGATTCCAGCGCAACAGCGCCTCGAACGCCGTAATTTCATTCTTTTGCAGGTTGACGAGCGGCTGATAGTACAGCTCGAATTCCTTGTTGGTGATGGCGTTGCGCAGGTCCATCTCGAGCTCGCGGCGGGCCTTCATGCGCGTGTCCATTTCCGGCTCGAAGAAGCGGAACGTGCCGCGCCCGTCGGCCTTGGCGCCGTACAGCGCCATGTCGGCGTTCTTCAGCAGCTGGTCCGGCTCGGTGCCGTCGAACGGCGCCACCGAAATGCCGATGCTGATGTCGGTGACGATCTGGTGGCCGTCGATCTGGTAGGGCTTGATGATCGACTCACGGATACGGCGCGCAAGCGCCGCGGCGTCATCGGGCTCCTGCATCTGCGTCATGATGATCGCAAACTCGTCGCCGCCCAGACGGGCGACGGTGTCCGGCTCTCGCGTGCAGCCTCGCAGGCGGCCGGCAACGATCTTGAGCAGGTCGTCGCCGATCGGGTGGCCGAGCGCGTCGTTGATGCCTTTGAACTGGTCGAGGTCGAGGCAGAGAACGGCCAGACACTCGCCGCGCTTGACGCGCTTGACCTCATGCTCGAGGTGGTCGCGCAACAAGACGCGGTTGGGAAGATCCGTCAGGGCGTCGTGCCGCGCCATGTGCGCGATCCGCTCTTCCGAGCGAAGCCGCTCGGTGACGTCTTCGTGGGTGGCAATCCAGCCGCCGGCCGCGAGCGGCTTGCTTTCGATCAGAAAGGATCGCCCGTCGGCCAGGGTGACGGTGGTGCTGTAGACGCGGCCCTCGGACATCGCCTCGATCAGCTTGGCGACATAATCCTCCGCATCGCCGGAGAACGTTCCTGCCTCGATACGCTGCATCAGAAGATCGCGAAGCAGGCATCCGGGGCGGGCGGCTTCGCTCGACAGGCGGTACATCTCGATATAACGGCGATTGCAAAACACCAGGCGCGTTTCGGAATCGAACATCAATACGCCTTGCGACATATTGTTGAGAACGGTTTGCAGCAACTGCTCATCTTTCCTGGAAATCTTTGGAAAGGGCAGAACTTCGATGACCGACGAATGGTGCGAAACCATCTGGATGCTCCAGCCGGAGAAACGACTGGTCGCCTTGATATGGCTGGTTTGTTTGAAACTATTCAATCAAACGAAGCGGCTTTAATTAAAACGAGACGCGAGTTTGCGCCCCTTGCTCACGCTCCGTTAACCTGCGGCCGGCGTGCCGGGACCACGCGTTTTCATTGGCGATTTTGACCACGGGCCGGAATTCGGCGCGATTAATTCAAATCGCACCGGCGGGCGAGCGAAACTCTTTACGCAAAATCTTTGCCTTGCCAGGCGAAACGGCCGAGCGCGGAAGACCCTGCCGGCGCGTCAATGCTCGAAATGAAAATTCACCGTGCAGTTTCCATCCTTTGCGCCCGAGCGGATGCGATCGGCATTGCGTCGCAGCATGAAGCCCGCCAGCAGGCGCGCGCCATCCTCGCTGTCGCGAATCTGCTCGAGCGAGGGCCGTTCTTCCGGGAAATCGATGCGCTCACCGGGATAGCTGACATCGATATCGAAATTGAATTCATCAAAGCTTGCCCGCACCGACATCGTCCCGCTTTCCCAGCAGGTCTCCGCGATGGCGTCGACCAACTGCACCACGCCGAACGCGGCCCGCTTGGCAACGTCCGGCCGCGCGCCCCAGGTGGCGCTTTGGCGGGAAAAGAAGTCCTCGATTTTTTGCGCGTTGACGTGATCGCGTTCGATCTGAAGCAAAGCCGTCTTGCGCACGCCCATGCGGAAGACAAGATTCAGCGCCAGCGCGACGACGGTCGCGGAAACCAGCGATGAGCCGAAAACGTTGGCGATCGAACCCGGCAACAGCTTCACGGCTTGCGGAAACACCTCGACCGCCATTCCCGCCAGGATGCCGAGCCCGAGCACGAGCGTGCGCCGCGCATCGAGCAGCCGCGACATCATGACTTGCAGGCCGTTGATCATGATGAACGTCACCGTAAAAACGAGCGCGGCAACCACCACCGCGCGCGGCGTGACCGCCAGCGCCGCCGTGATCTTCGGAGAGAAGCCCAGCACGAAGAATATTCCAGCCGCGGCCACCGCGACGTTGCGGCTCGCAACGCCGGTGGCGGCTGCAAGACCTGCGCTTGGCGTCGACGTGTTCGTGCCGACGCCGCCGGCCAGCCCCGCCAGCATCGTCGACACGCCGTCCGTCAGCACGCCGCGCGTCACCGAACGCATGTCGGGCCTGACCCAATTTGCGTCATTCATTTTCTGGCAGATCGTGATCGTGCCGGCCGCCTTCATCGCGGCTGCAACGCTCGCGATCGCAAATGGCGCAACAAGGATCGGGTCGAACGACCAGCTGATGTAGTCGAAACGAGGAACGCCGAGCCAGGCGGCATCGAACACCGGCGCGAGCCGCGTAGAGGTCAAAAGACCGGCCGGGATGGCCGCCAAATAGCCAATGGCGAGCCCGATGAGGGCACAAAGCATGCGCCCCATGCCTTTGCCCCAAATGTTGAGCGCCGTCATGCTGCCGAGTGTAATGGCGGCGACGATCCATTCCGCCGATGTAACGGGAGGCGCCGAAGGCCCGATCAGCGCGCGAAGCCCGGCGAGGCCCGCGGCAGCGCCGATCATGAAGATGACAAGTCCGGATACTTCGACCGGAAGGTAGGTGCGCAAGCGGTTCAGCAGCGGCGCAAGCGCGGCCTCGAATGCGCCGGCGAAAATCGTCATGCCGAACACCAGCGGCAATCCTCCCAGACGTGCCGCCAGCAACGAAGGAGCGAAATAGGTCGCAGTGAAGGTCGAAGGCAACATGAAGCCGGACCCGATCGGTCCGAGCCTGAAGACCTGGATGATGGTTCCGGCCGCGAGCACCATCATTCCAAGGGACAGCATGCCCTCCGTCACCGTGACGGGTACTCCGACGGCACGGCACACCAGCAGAGGATAGACAAGATTGATCGCGATCAAGCCGACATGTTGCAGGCCGTTCGATAATGCAATGACAGGCTTCGGGCGCTCGTCGGCATTGTACAGGAGACTGGCCGGCTTCTTGGCGTCCGGCGCGAGGATCGGCTCGCCGTAAGCGCGCCGAAGAAAGCGAACGACCGGGCTATCGCTCCGGCGCTGCCGCGGTGCGGCGCCTCCGGATTCGTCTCCTTCTTCGGGCGAACGGGGCCGCAGCGCCTTCCCAATTGCGGCCTCGCTCATTGCACGCTCGCAATGCCGTCTTCCCGAGTCGGATAGATCAGAAACAGATCGCCAAAGGCGCCGATGTCAAAGAGCCGTTTGACCTCACCCGCAATGCCGCACAGCGCAAGCTTGCCGTTCTTCTCCTCGGTCGACTTGTTCGCGATCAGCAACTGCCTGAAACCGGCGCTACTGATGTAGCTGATGCTCTTCAAATCGATCACGAGTCGATGCCGCCCGGTATTCAGCAGGCCGGCAAGGCGCTCTCCGAACTCCTTGGCAGTCACGCTATCGATCCGCCCCCTCGGCTCGATAATCGTCACTTGCCCGGCCACTTGTTCGATGACGTCCATTAGTTCCCCCGAAATACAAACTCACGCCAGGCGCTTGCGCATCACGAGACGGTTGAGCCCGTCTTCCCGAAAGTATTTTACGTCATCCATGAGATTCTTGATGAAGTGAATGCCGAATCCACTGGTCCGATTGCGCGAAAGAAGATCGGCTTCCGGCACCGACAATGGATCGAACGGGCGGCCATCGTCCACGACGGTTGCCGCCACGCCGTCCGCCTCGTAGGCGAGCTCGACAAATATCGAGTGCTTTCGCTGATCGCTGTAGGCATATTTGATGATATTGCTGAGCGCCTCATCGAGCGACACGCTCAGCGCGACCAGCAGCTGATTGGAGAGATTGTGCGTCGCACAAAATCGGCTGACGAGGTCGGCCACCGACCCGACTTCCGAAATCTGATTTAGAATTCGCGTTTTGACCCGATGGGCGTCCACGATCGCTGTCCGGCAATGATGGCGTCAAACGACGGATTTACAGATAACTGCAATTTCGCAGTAGAGATTGAAACCGACCGGGAATCAATCGGATAAAATCGTTCGGGTGGCGCGGCCGAAACTGCATGGGTGCAGTCGGCCCGCCGGCAAAGGCCGTTTGGCCAGGGTCTCCCATGGACTCAGCTCAACTGGATCTGACACGGGTGATCGCGGGGTTGCGCAAGCACGCCATGCTCGGCCAACTCGGCGATGCCGCGCTCAATGCGCTCGCCATTGCCAGCACGCCGATTCATTTCGTGCCGGACACCGTAATGCTTCGGCAAAGTGAATCGAGCGACTCGGCGCTCTTCATCCTCGTCGGTGAGGCCGATGTCCTGGTGGAAACCTCCTACGGCGACATTCAGGTGGCGCGCTGCGTTCCGGACACGCTGATCGGAGAGATCGGCGCTTTCACCGGCCTTGCGCGAACCGCGACGGTCCGCGCCCGCACCGCGGTCGATGCGCTGAAGATCGGCCGCGAGCAACTGCTCGAATGTGGACGAACGAATCCGACGCTGCTGCTTTCCATTGTCGGGCAACTCGGCGAGCGGCTGTCGCGCCTCAACCGCGCCATCGGTTTCTATACAAATGCACTGAGCGCGCTGGAAAGCAACACATTCGATACGAGGTTGCTGGACGACCTGCTCAACCCGATGCCGGAACTCGTCGATTTCTCCCATTCATTTTTGCGGCTTGCGGAGCAGATCACGATCAAACGGCAGCGGTTCGAGGAAATGGCGAACGCGGCCGCAATGCAGCGCTCGATGCTCCCACCCCCGTTCAAAGCGGAGAAGGCCTTCGCCGCGGTCGAGCTCTACGGCGAGCTGCGCCCCGCCCGCGAAGTCGGCGGCGATTTCTTCGACTACTTCGCAGCCGGCGACCGGCATCTTGTGGTCACGATCGGCGATGTGTCGGGCAAGGGGGTGCCGGCCTCGCTGTTCATGGCCATTGTGCAGTCGGTGATCAGGGTCGTCGTGCGAAACACCGACGACCTCGCTGTCGAGATCGGGCGAGTCAACGCGCTGCTTGCCGCCAACAATCGTGAATCGATGTTTGCGACCGCCTTTTGCGGCGTTGTCAATGTCGCGTCCGGAGACCTCGTCTATTGCAATTGCGGACACAACGCGCCCCTGCTGCTGCGCAACGACGGAAGGCTCGAGGAACTGGCGCCGACCGGTCCGCCGCTCGCCGCCCGAATGAACGCCTCGTTCAAAGCAGATGCGCGCCGGCTGGCCGCGGGCGAGCGCCTGATCCTGTTCAGCGACGGGCTGCCGGAGGCGAGCAATCCGCAGGGCAACTTTTTCGGCGACGAACGAATAAGGGAAGCGGTGCTCGGCCATGCGCGCGCGCCGGCGCGCGAGCTTGTGACCGGCATCATCGGCAAGGTCGATCAATTCACGAACGGCGCGCCCGCCTACGACGACATTGCCTGTCTCAGTCTGATCTACCGAGGTCGCTGATCCGGCGGACAGGCTATTTGGTTTCCAGCATGACAACGGCATCCCAGTTGTCGGGCGGAGGCTTTTCCTGAAAAGAACGAATGCGTCCGGCATACAAATCAAAAAGACGCTCAAGGCCAAACTTGCTCCCGACTTTCCGGCACGCCTCAAGCGATTGGCCGGCGCGCGAGAAGTCGCGCCGGCGATAGCATGCCAGCATACCGTCGACATCCTCACGCAGCCTCTGGAATTCGGCGCTGCGGGCGGTGTCCGTGTCGCCAATGACCGTGTAGACGAATTCCGGCTCGGTCTTTCCCTTGACCGCAATCCGGTCGAGCTCCAGCAGTGCGAATGCGCCGCCGACTTTCGCGGCGGTTTTCGAACCGATGACGATCGGAACGCCATACGTCTTCGACTGACCTTCCAGGCGGGACGCCAAATTGACGGGGTCGCCGAGAACCGAATAGTTGAACCTGAGGTCGGACCCCATGTTGCCGACCACGCATCGGCCGGTATTGATGCCAACGCCGATTTTCATCGGGATGAACCGGTGGCCCGCCTCCCGCGCCTGCTGCTCCCGCTTTTCATTGAGCAACTCGAGACGGCGGAGCATTTCGAGCGCCGCCTCGCAGGCATTCAGCTCATGACGGGCGTCATGCAGCGGCGCGTTCCAGAACGCCATGACGGCATCGCCGATGTATTTGTCGATGGTGCCGTTCCGCTCGATGATGGCGTTGGTCAACGGCGTCAGGAAGCCGTTCATCAGCGCCGTCAGGCCTTGCGGATCATCCTTGTACAGCTCCGAGATGGCGGTGAAACCGCGCACGTCGCTGAACAGGATGGTCATCTCGCGCTCTTCGCCGCCGAGCACCAGCTTGTCCGAGGACTTCGCAAGCTGCTCGACCAGAGCGGGCGAAAGGTATTGGCCGAACGCCGAGCGGATGCGGAGTCTCTGCGCTTGCTCGCCGATATAGTTTCCGAACACCAGCGTGAAATAGACGAGGGCGCTGGAAAGCAGCGGATAGGTGGCGTCGATCAGCAGTCCGTGCCGCGCGTAGAGGTACCATGACGCGCCGGCTGTCGCCGCGGCAATGATCGCGCCGAAGACCAGCAGAAGGAACGCATTCAAAAACGGCGCCAGCAGGATGATCGCCAGCCCGACCAGAAGCGCAGTGCAAAGCTCGGCCCCGATGGCGTAACCGGGCTCGGACAGCACCGCGTTGCCAAGAATGCTTTCCAGCACCTGGGCGTGCACCTCGACGCCCGGCATGACGGGGTCGAGAGGCGTGGTCTTGGCGTCGAGCAGCCCGACCGCCGAAGTCCCGATCAAGACAAGCCGATGGGCGATCCGCGCAGCCGGCACCTGCCCGCCGAGCACATCGGCCGCCGACACATATCGCGCCGCGTCGTGAGGTGCGAAATGAATCCAGAGCTGTGCATTGCGATCGGTCGGTACCGTCAGTCCGGGAATCGCGACGTTCTGAATGCCCGCGCGATTCGACCGGATCAGGATGGTGCTTGCGCCGCTGGCTACACGCAGCATCTCCATGCCGAGCGAGGGTACGATCTTCCCGGCAGCCAGCATCACGAGCGGCAGCCGCCGCACAATCCCATCATTCTCCGCCCGGATGGTGAAAAGGCCTCGTCCGCTCGCCGATTGCTCCAGGACGGGCACGTTTCCCAGCAACCCGGGAAAATTCACGAGGTAAGGCCGCGGATCCCCACCGAGCGTCGCGATGCCGACCGAAGGCTGTGCCCCCTCGGTTTGGGCGCCCGCAAAAGGAAGCCCGGACTGGCCGACTACGACACGCGAGCGCCGCATCGCCTCGGCCAGCGCGGAGTCATTGCTTTTGAGCGCGCGCAGCTTCTCGCGCGTTGGATCGTCAAGGCCGCGGAAGGTGTCCGCGGCCACGGCAGGCGACATCCGATCGGGTTCGGCAAAAACGATGTCGAATGCGATAACGAGCGCGCCCATGTCGGTGAGGCGGGAAACGAGATCGGCGACGCGCGTTCTCGGCCACGGCCACTGCCCGATTGCCTTGAGGCTTTTCTCGTCGATGTCGACGATGACGACGGGCTGTTGCGCGGCATTGCGCGGACGCAGAACCTGAAAAAAATCAAAGGTGCGAAGACGAAGCTCCTGCAATGGCGAAGGGTCGGCAACGCGCAGCGCCGCAAACATGAGCAGCAGCAGAAACGCAAAACTCCGGGCAATCCCGAATCCTTGCGCCTTACGGGACAGCCACTTCATGGAAAATTGCGATCGCAGGCTGGCCAAAGAGGTTCTTCATTTTCGGCACATCGGCCGCGTTTTTGCGGCCCTTCCAGACAGTGCCAGCACTCTCAAGCCGCGACAACTCCCTCAGACATGAATCAAGATGTCCGTGTTGCTGACGTGAAGATTGGCGCCTGTGAGGTGGATTTCCATATCCACGTGATTGGGCGTGTCGCCTGTATCGACGTACAAGATCGTTTCCTCGTGAGTTTCGTCGACAAACCAGCTGACCTGGTGGGGGTCCACAGTATTCGGCACGGAAACCTGACCTTGCACGCCGTTGATGCCGGGGATGGCCCGAAGATCGATGAGATCGGAGCCGTCAATGAAATCGGTAATCGTATCGAAGTGACCGCTGCCGGGCAGCGAATCAGTAATGACTTTGTAGACGAACGAATCGTTCCCGCCACCCCCGGTCATCGTGTCAGCGCCGGTGTTGCCGATCAGAACGTCGTTGCCGCCCTTTCCGTTGATGGTCGACCCCCCCGGCTTGCCGATAAGAATATCGGACTGGTCCGTCCCATCGAGAGCTCCGAAACAGTCTTCCGAGACTGTGACGTGCCCGGTCGCGTCAAGCGTGCCATCGGACACGGTGTAGTCGAACGAAGCGCCGTGGAACCCGGTATCCGTAAAGCTGACAGTGCCGCTCTGCAGCACGGCAGAGCCGCCGAGGTCATTGCCGACACTCGTGACGCTGAGTTGGTCGAGCGAGTTGTCGGGATCGCTGTCATTCGCGATCAAGGCAGAGTCAGGGATCTCGAGTTGCGTATAAAAATCGACATTGGTGATGACGTGATCATCCGTCGTGACCGGCGCATCGTCGATGGGCCTGACATGGATCGTGGTCGTGGCGACATTGCTGTCGTCATGCCCGTCGTTTACGGTAATCGTGAGCGTCCGGTCCGTCGAATCGGGATTGTCGCTGCTGTTGCTGAAAATGACCTGCTGCAATGCCGTCTCATAGGCGCTCAGCGATGCAGAGCCGGTCAGCGTCAGCACGCCGTGAGCGGCATCGTAGTCCGATGAAACAATTCCGTCCGGCAATTTTCCGGCGATAGCCAGCAGATCGCTGTCCTGATGATTCACCAGCGTGATCGTTGCCGAATAGATTGTCTTGCCGTCGACATCGGTGATCTGGCCGGCCACGCCCACCGCGCTGTTCTCGGTGTAATTGACCACAAAATCATCCGAGGGAGCGGCGGCCGTATACGAGATTTGAAAGTTGTCGACATAAACGATGTCGCCGTCGTCGACGCCATCTCCGACGGCGAACCGGATTGTGGTGTCCGCGGAAATATAAGGAGTGAGATCGAACGTGAAGGCATGATATGCATCGTCGATAAAGCCGCCGATTCCGGTTGCGCCGATCTGCCCGATTTCCGTGAAGTTCACGCCGTCTTTCGACGCAAGCACGAAAAAATTGTCATCCGCGTCTCCGTACGGAATGTCACGGCGATAATCGAACGTCAGCATAGCCGACGTGGCGCCGCTGAGATCCACGGTCCGCGATAGCAGGTCCGGGACGCCGACCTCGGCGTCGAGGTCGGTGAGCCTGATTTGCAAATCTCCGGGCGCGGTCGCCGCGTCGTGGGCAATCTGGAAATCGCCCTGCGTCGGACTGCCGTTCCGCGCGCCAAAACCGTCGTCGTTTTGCTCTACCCACGCGCCGTAGTCGTGTGTGGTGAATTGATCCAGCGTGTACGCGCCGGTCAGTTGCAGGGCGGGGGGCGTCGTTGGT
>DASSRW010000238.1:0-2724 GCA_035701545.1 Pseudolabrys sp. | reverse complement strand
CGATTGCGAAAGCAGAGCAACCGGCTTAGGTTACATGTAACCAAGGACACCGCATGGCCAGATCGAGAAAAAGCAGGAAGCGCCCGTCCCTCGCACTCACGCGGAACAAGGCCGCGCGCAAGACCACGCCGCGCAAGGGCGCAAAGGCGGCCCAAAAGCCCTCATCACGCGAAAAGGTGCGCGCGCACCGCGCGCGTTTGCGAGCCAAGGGAATGCGGCCGATCACAATCTGGGTGCCGGACATGCGTTCGCCGCGATTTGCCGCCGAGGCGCGGCGCCAATCAAGATTGGCCAACAAAAGCTCTCACGCGGCTGACGACCAGGCGTGGGTCGACGCGATGTCCGATTGGAACCCGGCGTGAAGCGCGGCGAAATCTGGACAAGCTCCGCGCGCTCCGACTATGCCGGCAAGCCGCGCCCGGTTCTGGTTCTCCAGCACGAATATTTCGCGCTGTTCGAGTCCGTCACCATCTGTGGATTCACCACCGACCCATCCGACCTGCCTTTGTTTCGCGTTGCGATCGAGCCGACGGCGACGAACGGCCTCGAAGAGCCGTCACGCGTGATGGCTGACAAGATCATGACCGTTCGGAAAGACAAACTTCGCCGCCCGGTAGGGCAGCTGAGCGATCGCGACATGGCCCGCGTCAATGAAGCGATCAGAGTGTTCCTGGGGTTGATAGGATAGCCGCACCATCATTCGCCTTGGCACTCTGGAGATGAGGGGAGAGGGGGATTGGGTGATGAAGAAGGCGACGGTGACGACTGACGGATTCTCCCGCCGCGAGGTCAATCGCGCGCTGCTCGTCACCGCTTTCGCGCTGCTGACGCCGGGCGCGCGTGCGATTGCGTCCGAGACCGACACGCCACTGTTCGACTTCGCGATTGCCGGCGGCGCTCACCACGGGCTGTATCTGGATCGGGCGCGGGATACGCTCGCGCTCGGCGAGCGGTTGCTGTTGCGGGCCGAGCCGGAAAATCCATACGACGCCAATGCGATCGCCGTGCACCGCCGCGACGGGCTGATGCTCGGCTATATGCCGCGCTATGCCAATGAGCCGATCGCGGCGCTGCTTGCCGAGGGTGCGCGCATCGACGCCGAAGTGGTCGAGCGGCTTCATGTCCGGGATGGCGAAGAGACACCCGACGACCTAGCTTTTACATTCTTTCTCAACGGCGATCCCCGCATCCGGCTCACGCTGCGCGGGCGACCCGCGACTAACAGCGGCAGCTGACGACAGGTGATGGCGTACGGCGACTTGCACCCGCCATTCCGTCCGGCATCATCTCCACGCGCCTGTGCTATGACTCCGTTCGGGTTCAATTCCGCGGCCGCAACCATGCCCGAAATCAAAGTCGCCTTCGACAATGCCGAGGCCTATGAGCACTACATGGGCCGATGGAGCCGCGCCATCGGCGAGAAATTTCTGGCCTGGGCCGCCCCGCCGCCAAACGCGCGCTGGCTCGACGTGGGTTGCGGCACGGGCGCCTTCAGCGAATTGATCGTCCAGCGCTGCGCGCCAAAATCGCTGAGCGGCATCGATCCGTCGGCGGCGCAACTCGACTACGCGCGCGCGAAACTTGCGCAGGCCGACCTGCGTGTGGCCGATGCCATGGCGATGCCGTTCGACGCTGACGAATTCGACGTGGTGGCGTCGGCGCTCGTTCTTCATTTCATTCCCGACCGCGCCAAGGCGTTGCGTGAAATGAAGCGCGTCGTGCGCAGCGGCGGCCTCGTCGCCGGCTACACGTGGGAGCGCACCCGGCAGGCCGAGTTCGCTCCCTATTCCGCGATGCTGCGCGCCATCGAGAGCATCGGCGGCGACGTCATGCGCTCGCCGATCGTTCCGGAAGCACATCTGGAAGGCCTGCAAGCGGCAATCGAATCGACCGGGTTCGGCGGCATCGCGGTGACCAGGATCGAAGCCAGCCAGAGCTATCGCGACTTCGAGGAATACTGGCAGATCCAGACGCTTCCGATCTCGCCGCCGGGCAAATCCGTCGCAAAGCTCGACGGCGCCCAGCGCGCCAGACTGCGCCATGAATTGCGCGCCACGCTGCCCATCGCGAGCGACGGAAGCATCACCTACGCCGCGCGCGCCGTCGCGTTCAAGGCTGGAAAAGCCTAGCAGGGCGACTGACGTGCAGCCCTCCTCACGCTGTTGCAGGCGACGCGGGTAGGGCGCTCAACCGGGCCCGAGACCTGTTGCCAAATCCTACCTGCTTGCCGGGATTTCCGGGCGGAAGCGAAACCCCTTGCCGGCCGGCTCGATCCGCCCCACGCCCGGGAAAGGAAAGTGCGGCGCGAACATCAGCCGATGTGACGAAGCGAGCTTTTGCAGTTCGTGACGGCGCGTCACGACCGCCTCGTCCTTGTCGGAATCCCACTTGATCGTCCACGCCGGCCGCGCAAGCGAGACGATGGCGCTATGCACGATGTCGCCGATGTCGATCAGCTCGTGTCCTTGCGAAACGATCACGTAGCCGACATGGCCCGGCGTATGGCCGGGAAGCGGGATGGGCGTGATGCCGGGCAAAACGGGCCGGCCCGGCTCGAAGGTCTTGACCTGCGTCTTGACCGCCGCCGCGATGGCCTTCGCGCCGGCTTCATTCTTCATGAATGTCCATTCCTTGTCCGACATTCTGACAATGGCTTTGCGGAAGACGGGCGCCATTGCGGAATCGACGAGGCCGCCGACGTGGTCGGGATGAGCGTGCGTGATG
>DASSRW010000237.1:0-3495 GCA_035701545.1 Pseudolabrys sp. | reverse complement strand
GTTTCGTTCGAATCCGTGCGGGCGAGAATGCGTGTCGCGATCATGTAAAAGCCGTAGCAGAAGACAGACAGGACCGAGAGCAGCGCGGCCGGATGAATGCCGCCGAATCCAGGACGGGCTACCAGCAGCACGCCGGCAAAGCCGGCAATGATGGCGCTCCAGCGCCGCCAGCCGACCCATTCGCCGAGCATCGGCCCTGACAGAACGGCGACAAGGAAAGGCGTCGAGAACATGATCGTCGTCGTCTGATCGAGTTGCAGCCAGCGCAGCGCCAGAAAATTGAACGCGGTCGAGCCGAGCAGCAGAACCGAGCGGCCGATTTGCAGCCACGGCCGCGACGTGCGCATCAGCGCCGGGCGCGAGACCGGATTGGACAGGATCAGCGCCAGCAGGAAACCGCCGGTATAGCGGGCCCACACCACCTGCACGGTGTCCATGGAATGATTGAGATACTTCGCAGTGGTATCGAGGGCGGCGAAGAACACCACGGTCGCACAGATGAACGCGACGCCAGCTAGCCGCTGGCGGCGTTGTTTCGCCGGATCGGTCAATACGTCGCCCGCCCGCCGGAGATGTCGAACACCGCGCCGGTCGTGAATGAGCAGTCCGCGGACGCGCAGAAGGCGGCGAGACTCGCAATCTCTTCAACCGTGACGAAACGCCCGCGCGGAATTTTCGACAGCATGAAGTCGATGTGCTGCTGCGTCATCTGATCGAAGATCGCGGTTTTCGCCGCCGCGGGCGTGATGCAGTTGACCGAGATATCATGCGACGCAAGCTCCTTGCCGAGTGATTTGGTCAATGCGATGACGGCGGCTTTCGACGCCGAATAGGCCGACGCGTTCGGATTTCCTTCCTTGCCGGCGATGGAGGCAATGTTGACGATGCGCCCATAGTTCTGCGCGATCATTGCCGGCGCAACGGCGCCGCAGCAGTTGAAGACGCCATCGACGTTGACCGCCATCACGTCGCGCCAGGCGTCGAGCGGATATTCCCACGTCTTCACGTTCGGGCCGGCAACGCCGGCGTTGTTTACGAGAATGTCGATGCGCCGGAAAGCCTCCAGCGTCGCGTCACGCGCGCGCTCGACATCCGCGCAATCCGTCACGTCAACCGGGGCGACGATCGTCTTGCCGCGCTTTTCGAGTTCCCTGGCGGTCTTTTGCGCGAGCGTCGCGTCGCGGTCCCAGATCGCCACCGACGCGCCGGAATCGAGGAAACGCTCAACAATCGCGCGGCCGATGCCTTGCGCACCGCCAGTCACCACCGCATTGCGGCCGCCGAGATCGATCTTGTTCGCCATGAGTCGCCTCCTGCCGCCAAACTATCGAAGAGGCGCTTGGCTGGCGAGACGCGAAAACGCGCAAGGGCAATGCGCCGGAAGCAACCGCTAGCGCTAGCGCTCGCGCGCAATCGCGCTTTCATGCCAGCGCCGCAGCGCGAGATAGGTGACATAAGACAGCGCGAAATAGATCGCGATCCCGGCCACGGAAAGCAGCAGCAGGGCGGCGAACATGCGCGGGATATTCAGCCGGTAGCCCGACTCGGCAATTCGATAGGCCAGTCCCGAGCCGGCACCGGCGGAGCCCGCGGCAATCTCGGCCACCACCGCGCCGATCAGCGACAGCCCGCCGGCGATGCGCAGGCCGGTCAGAATTTGCGGCAAGGCCGACGGCAGCTTGAGACGCCACAGCGCCTGTGCGCGCGAGGCGCCGTAAAGATTGAACAGGGCGAGCAGATTGTGATCGACCGAGTTCAAGCCCAGCGTGGTGTTGGCGAGCACCGGAAAGAACGCAACGATCCACGCACAGGCCAGAACGGCCGCGGGCTGCGGCAGATAGATCAACAGCAGCGGCGCAATGGCGACCACCGGCGTGACCTGGAGGATCACCGCGTATGGATAAAACGAATACTCGAGCAGCCGCGACTGGTTGAACAGAACGGCGAGACCGATGCCACCGGCAGCCGCGAGGACGAAGCCTTCGAGGGTCGTGAGCAACGTCACGAGCAATGAATTGCCAAGCAGGGCCCAATCCTTCACCAGCGTCGCAAACACCAGACCGGGGCTCGGCAGGACGAATGACGGAATCTTTTTCAAATAGACTACCAGCCCCCACGCCAGAACGCCCAGTGCGAGCACGGCGACGGGCAAGGCGACGCGGAGAATACGGTCCGTCACGCGGCCTCCGCTGTCGCTTGGCCGAGTGCTTTCGATACCGTGCGGCAAAAGGCGCCGTATTCGGCCGAAGTGCGGAAGCGCTCGTCGCGCGGATAAGGCGCGCCGATCGCAATTTCGGTGAACACCCGCCCCGGACGCGGTGTCATCACCACAATGCGTTGCGAGAGGTAGACCGACTCGAAGACCGAATGCGTGACGAAGACCACCGTGCGCTTGAGCATCTGCCAAAGCGCAAGCAGATCATTGTTGAGCTTGAAGCGCGTGATCTCGTCGAGCGCGGCAAACGGCTCGTCCATCAATAATACTTGCGGCTCGGTCACCAGCGCGCGCGCAATCGATACCCGCATCTTCATGCCGCCGGACAGTTCGCGCGGATAGTTTTGCGCGAAGCCGGACAGTCCGACGCGCTCAAGCGCGCGCCCGACGCATTCGCGCGCATAGGATTCCTTGGTGTGCGCGAGCTTGAACGGCAATCCGACATTGGCTGCGACCGTCGCCCACGGCATGAGCGTCGGCTCCTGAAAGACGAAGCCGAGACGCCCGGCGCTGGTATCCTCGCCCACAGCCCATCGCACAGCGCCGCGTGACGGCGCGCTCAGGCCGGCAATGATGCGCAGCGCCGTCGACTTGCCGCAGCCGGAAGGCCCGAGCAGCGAGACAAACTCGCCTTCGCGCACGTCGAGGTCAAATCCGTCGAGCGCAACCGTGCCGCTGTCGAACGTTTTGCCGACATTGCGGAGGGAAATGATGGACGAGGACGTAGAGGTACTGTTCAAGCGGCGTTCTCAACCTGTCATCGCCGGGCTTGTCCCGGCGATCCCGATTCACGAGGCACTCCAGCTGCCACAACTATCACAGACTTCCTGCCTTCCTAAACGAGATGGCCGGGACAAGCCCGGCCATGACGGATAGCGTAGTGACAAGCGTAAATCTCACTTCGGCCGCAGATTGAGCCCCACGCCTTTGTCGACGAACTGCAGCGTATAGGCCTTGCGGTAATCGATGCCGGCCTTCACCACCCCGGCCCGCACCATCTTCTCGTAAAAGCTTTTCATGGTGGCGTCGGTCATGGCACCGATCCCGAGCTTGAGGCTGTCGCCCGAGTCGACGATGCCGTACTCCTTCATCTTCGCGATCGAATTCGCGAGCAGCGCGTCGGTCATTTCCGGATTTTGTTTCTTGATGAGATCGTTGCCGTGTTTGCTGTCGCCGTAAAGATAATGATACCAGCCGACGATCGAGGCGTTCACGAAGCGTTGCACGAGATCGGGCTTCTTCTCGACCAGATCGCGCCGCGTCTCGATCAGCGTCGAATA
>DASSRW010000236.1:0-6696 GCA_035701545.1 Pseudolabrys sp. | reverse complement strand
GATTTTCCACTGAAGGTCAGCGCGCTGGGCGAGGAGTCGCCGGCGATGAGCTACAACGACGACCTGCGTCCGCCGGCTTCCATTCCGAACGGCGCCTCGTACGACAGGATGCCGCGCTGGCCGGTGCAGGAACCCCGCTATGCGCCGGCCCCGGCCTATACACCGCAGGTGCCGGCGAATTACGCGCCGGCCGGCGCGCCGCTGTCGATCGAGCCGCCCGGTGTCGAGGGAGAGCCCGAAGACGTTGCCGATGAGCCCGATGCGCGCGACATGCGCGGCTATCCGCAGACGCAGCCCGCCTACAATTCGCAGCGCTATCAGCCGCAGCCGCAATACCAGCCGCCCCGGCGCGCCGACGACATTCCGGACGATGCCATTCTGCCGTCCGGCCGCGAGCGGCAGCCCGCATATCCGCAAACGCGCCCGGCCTATAGCGCGCCAAACTATTCGGCGCCGCCCGCGCTCGGCCCGCAGCGCACGCCGATTGCATCCGATGCAGTGGCGCAGGTAACGCCGCCGGCGACACTCGCCTGTCCGCTGGTGTCCGCCCTCGACCACTGGGTTGCCCAAGGCGTGCAGCCGGCAGCGATGCGCTGGTTCGGCTCGCCGGTGGTCGAGATCAAGCAGATTTCGTCCTATGCATGCCGCGAGATGGTCGGCTCCGGCACCTCGACCGTTTCCGAGCACGCGTTCGGCAATGCGCTCGACGTCGCCGGCTTCACGCTGGCCGATGGCCGCAAGATCACGGTGAAAGATGGCTGGCACGGCACGCCGGAAGAGCAGGGCTTCCTGCACGACGTGCAGCTTTCGGCGTGCGATCTGTTCACCACGGTGCTCGCGCCGGGCTACAACATCTATCACTACAATCACATCCACGTTGATCTGATGCGGCGGAGGCCGGGCTATCGGCCGTGCCGCCCGACCGCAATTCCGGGCTACGTTGCCGCGGAGCGCGCACGCGCGCGGTACGCGGCAACGCATCGCGGTCCGGCTTACACCGGATCGATTCGCAGGCGCGCCGACAAGGCGCCGGTCGCGGTGCCCGGACAGGACGGGTATGTCGTGGACAGCGAGGACGACGTCACCGGCTCGCTTTCTTCCCGATCACGCGCGGCCGGCAAGCACGCTTCTGGTGCCAAACAGCGAGAGGCCCGCAGCCAGTAGGAAATTGCTGAAAAAGACGCGCAGCGCGAGCCGCCGCAGCGACGGATGCGAGCGTTGCGACGGGACGAATATGCCGGCAAACCGCGCGGCGTCGCGTTGCCTTCTCTCGACATGCGGACGAAGAAAAGCCTGGTAGGCGGCAAAAGCCGCGCGATGGTCGTCATGACGCGCCAATTCCTGCGCGATGACATAGGCGCCCGCCATGGCCATGTGCGACCCTTGTCCTGCGAGCAATGTGAGACAGCCGCAGGCATCGCCCACGAGCGCGACGCGGGCGCGATGCCATTCCGGCATCACGATTTGCGTTACGCTATCGAAGAACATCGGTTGCCGCTCGTCATAGGCGCGCAGCAAGTCCCCGGCGATCCAGCCGGCATCGCGAAAATGCCGACGGACGAATGCCAGCCGCTCCTCTTTGGCAATCCCGGTTTCGGAATGACGCAATACGTAGGTTGCGTCCAGCCGCTCGCCATCGAGTGGATAGGCCATCACCATGTGGCCGACGTCCTCATGGATCTTGACCGTGCGGCCAAGCGCGGCCCCATCGCCGCTGATGTGGAACGCGGCGACATAGAGGCCGAGGAAACGCGCGAACTTCTCTTCCGGTCCAAACACCAAATGGCGCACGCGCGAGTGCACGCCGTCCGCTCCGATCACCAGTGAGAACGCATCGCTGCTGCGGTCCTCGAACTGCACGGCGACGCTTTCGTCACGATTCTCGATCGTTGCGATCGACGCGCCATAGTGGATGGGAATGCCGGCTTCGGTGGCCCGCTCGGCGAGAATGCGCTCGAGGTCCTGCCGACGCAGATAGACGTATTTGCCGTCCAATGCATCGCGAACGCGCTTGATCGGGACATGCAGCCACGCCTTGCCAGCCGTATCGACGAACTCCAGCGCGTCGATCGGGTAGCGGATGGCGCGCAGGCGGTCGGTAAGTCCCAGGCGCTCGGCCACGTCCCAGCCGCTGCCGAAGAAGTCCATCATGTAGCCTTCGGTGCGAAGGCCCGGCTCGCGCTCGATCACCAGCGGCTCGAAGCCGTTCCGCTTGAGCTCGATCGCGAGGGTCAGTCCCGCGATGCCGCCGCCCGAAATGAGGATTTTGCGTCGGTTCATGCCGATGCCGCTTCCACGTCGTGTTCGTTTGCCAATTGGGGCGTTCGCTGCGCGATGTTCAAGAGTTTCGCGCTCTAGAACACCGCTTCGAGCAGCAGTGCCAGAAACAGAATCAAGCCGGCGTCGCGATTCGACTTGAACAGCCTCAGACAGTGCGCCGGATCGTTGATGTCGAGGCGCAGAACCTGCCAGGCCAGATGCGCCGCGAAGGCAATCATGCCAAGCGCGAAGATCAATTCGCCGCCCGCCATGAATCCGGCGGCGCCGATCAGCACCACCGCGGTCGTGTAGAAAAGCGCCAGCATCGGGCGCGTGCGCTCACCGAACAGGAGCGCCGTCGATTTGATGCCGATGAGGGCGTCGTCCTCGCGGTCCTGATGCGCATAGATGGTGTCGTAGCCGATCACCCAGGCGATCGATCCGGCATAAAGCACCAGCGCCGGCCAGTCGAGGCGTCCGAATACGGCCGGCCAGCCCATTAATGCGCCCCACGAGAAGGCAAGCCCGAGCACGATCTGCGGCCAATAGGTGATGCGTTTCATGAATGGATAGATCACGACCACCAGCAGCGAGACGAGGCCGGTCACGATGGTGAAGCCGTTAAACTGGATGAGCACGAGCAAGCCGATCAAAGCTTGCAACACGAGGAATAGCGCCGCTTGCGTCGCGGTCACTTGTCCGGAGGGGATCGGCCGCGAACGCGTGCGCTCCACCTTCGCGTCCAGCTCGCGATCGACAAGGTCGTTCCACGTGCAGCCGGCGCCGCGCATCGCGAACGCCCCGACGAAGAACAACGCGATGTGCCAGAAGCTCGGCAAATGGTCCGTGCGTACGCCGGCGAGCCCGGCCGACCACCAGCATGGCATCAACAAAAGCCACGAGCCGATTGGCCGGTCGAGACGGGCGAGTCGCAGGTAGGGGCGTGTGAAGGCAGGAGCGAGGCTGTCGACCCAATTGCCGGTCGCGTCGGCAACGCGTCCGCCACTCGCGCTCATTTTTCCCCGAGCGGCGTTCCGGTCAGGGTGTCGAAGGTGCCGTGTCCCTTCTTGATGTTGCCGGCGTCGGGAATGGTCGAGACGCCGAGGGAGTCGCTCAAAGTCGGCCCGCGAGGCGCCGGCGGAGCGGCGGCGACCTTGCAGACGCGCGCGCGAATGCCGTCGGCCTGCTTGTGACCGGTTGCGATCTCGCTGACGATCTGCTGCGGAATTCCGCACCAGGTCGCGTTCGCTTCCGCGTATTTCAGCATCTTGGCCTGCGCGGCGGCGAGCGCCGTCAACAGCTTGCAGGCCTCGGCGGGTGGCACTTTCTTCTTCTGCGCCGCCCGGATGGCGTCGGCTTTCCTGACGGCGTCGTCACGCAGCGCCGAAAATTCCTTGAAGCACGGCGGCTGTTGCTGCGGCATCGCGGGCTGAAACTGGGCCGCCGCCGGTGCGGCGACGCACGACGCCGCGACAAGGACGACAGCAAGCTTCTGTCGCAAGGTCATAGCTCTATGCTCTCCGAAACCGGTGTGCATTATACAGGCAGAATCTTCAATGTGGGCTACTAACAGCCGCCCGAATGCGTCGGGAAGGCGGCAAGGTAGCAAAATTGAAGCCTGGGCGGACGGGCGCATTTTCGCCCTGCTGCCAAAGGTCGCGCCAGAGTCCGACCGATCCGATTGGGCCCCATGGACCGCTACGACTTCCGCAGCCCCCGTCTTTATGTCGAAACGACCCTCGGGCCGGGCGTGCAGGTCGCGCCGGACTCAAACCAGGCGAATTACCTCCGCAACGTGCTCCGGCTCCGGCAGGGCGATAAGGTCCTGCTGTTCAACGGGCGCGACGGCGAATGGAACAGCACGCTGGTGGGCGCGGGCAAACGCGCAGGGCTGACGGTTGGAACCCGGGTGCGGGCGCAAACCGGGGCGCCCGACCTGCATTTTCTGTTTGCGCCGCTGAAGCATGCGCGCCTCGACTACATGGTGCAAAAGGCGGTCGAGATGGGCGTCTCGCGCCTGCAGCCGGTCATCACGCAACACACGCAAGTGACGCGCGTCAATCTCGCGCGCATGCGCGCCAATGCGATCGAGGCCGCGCAGCAGTGCGGAATTCTGGCATTGCCGGAAATCGGCGAGCCGGTCGAATTCGATGCCATGATGAATGAGCGCGCGCCGGAGCGCCTGTTGGTCTTTTGCGACGAAGACGCCGATATCGCCGATCCGGTCGCCGCGCTGGAGAGGTCGCGCCTGCAAACAGGCCGCGCCGTTTTTCCCTTGGCCGTGCTGACCGGGCCGGAGGGCGGATTTGCCGAAAAAGAGCGCGCCGCGCTGCTCAAGCAGCCGAACGTCGTGCGCATCTCGCTCGGCCCGCGAATTTTGCGCGCCGATACCGCCGCGGTCGCGGCGCTCGCCTTGGTGCAGGCGGTGCTTGGCGATTGGAGCAGGGCAGCAGGCGACGCGAGCGGCTGATCTCAGTGGCTGTAGCGCCGGTCGAAACGGCAGGAGAAGCTGATGTAGTTGCCGTATCCCGGCACCACGGCGGTGATGTGCGCGCGCTTGAAATAGCGTGCGCAGTGCTCCGCCGCGATCGCGCGCGCGTGGATTCGGTTTTCATGGGACCAGGGGAAGATGCCGCCGGTGTCATTGCCTGTCACGCCGGGGCCCGGCCCCGCGCACCCGCCCAGCAAAACCCCGCAAAACGCCGCTGCATAAATCATGACACGTCGGCCCATGCCGCTACCCCCCGACCACAGCAATGCGCCAGGAACGACCGCGTTCCCGCCAAACGACTTCCGGCATGATAACCGTCTTGCCATGCCGATTCGCGCCGGGAATGATGCCGTGCCGAAGCTTGCGTCACGAGGCCGGCCGGTCCCAAAGCTGTGGTCAAGTGGGCGCGCCGGTCATAAACCTGTGGTAAAGTCGGTGAACCGTCAGGGAGGAGAACATGTCGGGCTGGTCTGGTCGGTTGTCGTCGGTGGCACACCGCGTTGTCCTCGCCGGCGCTCTGGGCTTCGTTGCAATGGTGACGCCGGCGTCTGCCGCGAGCTGGCTGGAGAAGAACTTTTACCTGAGCGGCCCCCGCTATGACGGGGTGCTGCCTGCCTGCGAAGCCGCGCTCGAGACCATCACCTGGCGTTTTGCCGAGAAGGAAAGCCGGTTCTGGAATTCGGATCTCCGCATCGTTGGCTTCGAGCACGTGCGCCAGACCGCATTCCGGCCCTGGGCGCCGGACACCATCCCGCGGCGGTTCTGCCGGGCGACGGCGCTTGTGAGCGACGGCCGCAAGCGCCGGGTCGATTACTGGATCGGCGAGGACACCGGCATCATCGGCGCCGATTGGGGCGTGGAATGGTGCGTTGTCGGGCTTGACCGCAACTGGGCCTACAATCCGGGTTGCAAGATGGCGCGGCCCTGACGCCGGCTCAATTCGACCTCCATTTGTATCCTTTTTGTTCTTGATATATTCTTTTCCGGCGGTAAAGTTCCCGCGTCTATAGTGTTTTGGAGGCGTACCATGACCAGCCGTATTGGATCGCTTTTCGCCGTCGTTCTCTCTGTTCTCTTTTTGTCCAGCCACTCGGGTGCGTTCGCTCAGGCCGACGACCGCAATCAACCGGGAAAGTTCGACTTCTATGTGCTAGCGCTTTCCTGGTCGCCAACGTTCTGTGACGGGCAGCGTCAACGCGCCGGCAACCGCCGGCCCGACCCGCAATGCGGCGCGCGGCCCTACGCCTTCGTGGTGCATGGGCTATGGCCGCAATACGAGCACGGCTATCCGCAGTATTGCCAGGTGCCGGCGCCGCGGCTCGATCGCGCCACGGTGTCGTCGGCGCTCGATGTAATGCCGAGCCCGCGTCTCGTCTTTCACGAATGGGACATGCACGGCACCTGCTCGGGCCTGAATGCGCACGACTACTTTGAAGCCGTGCACAAGGCGCGCGCGGCGGTGAACATTCCGGCGGAATTTACGGCGCTGACGGCCGCGCGCACGGTGACGCCCGCCGAAGTCGAGGATGCGTTTGCCAAAGCCAATCCCGGCCTGTCCGCGAGCGGGATGGCGGTCGTCTGCGACACCAGGCGCTTGCGCGAGGTGCGCGTGTGTCTCGGCAAGGACTTTACCTTTCACGCATGCGCGGAAGTTGCGCGTGCGAGCTGCCGGCGCGCGAGCATCGTGATGCCGCCGATGCGCGGCGGACGCCAGGCGGAAGTCGCGGTTCAGCAGTAGCGGCTCCGCGCTGGACGCATTGCATCGCTGCAACGGCGTGTACGCGCGCGCCGTTGCAATGTTCGCATCGCGCGGCGCACGCTTTGATTGCTGCCCGCCTGATTGCGAAGTCGTCGCGCCGCTCTGGCGCCGGCGCGAATTGCGCGGTACGCATGCGGCGCAACGCAGGTCTTGCGCCTTGAACTACCGCCACGCCTTTCACGCCGGC
>DASSRW010000235.1:0-44241 GCA_035701545.1 Pseudolabrys sp. | reverse complement strand
CATCGATTTCCTTGCGCAGCTTCTGCGGATAGTAGTCCGTGCGCACGTTCGTGAACGCGTCGAACGCCGAATTGAGCATGCGGATGATTTCGGACGATTCGTTGTTGACGATTGTCTTGCGCTTCTTGTCCCACAGCACCGGCACGCTGACGCGGCCCGTATAGCGCGGATCGGCGGCGAGATAGATTTCCGACAGCTTGGTCTTTCCATTGAGCGTATCGCCGGTCGAGCCTTCGCTCGTGTCGAAGGTCCAGCCATCGCGTCCCATGTGATACGAGACGACCGACATGGAGATCGCGTTTTCGAGTCCCTTGAGCTTGCGGAAGATGATCGTGCGGTGCGCCCAGGGGCAGGCGAGCGAGACATAAAGGTGATAACGCCCGGGTTCGGCGGCAAAGCCGCCTTCGCCGCTCGGCCCGGCGGCGCCGTCCGGGGTCACCCAATTGCGAAAGCGCGGCGCGGGCCGGATGAAGCGGCCGTCCTTGGTGCGCAAGCCGTCTTCCTGCCAGACGCCGTCAACCAGTTGTCCCATGTCGTTTACTCCGCTTGCCGATAACCATCATGTAAACGTCCTTCGCCGCCATCGCCACCCGCGATGGACCGGAATCGGCTCAAGTGCTAATCGGCGTGCTGCGCTGGCACGCCGCGCGAGCTTCGAACCCTCCAGGTCCATGAGCGAACTGTCGCTGACCATTCTGCCCGAAACCGCCGACGATGCTCTGGCCATCGAGCGGCTGCACGAGCGTACCTTCGGTCCCGGGCGTTTCGCGCGCAGCGCGTTCCGCATCCGCGAGGGGCGGGGACATGCGCTCGCGCTCTCGTTCACGGCCCGCATCGGCACGCTGCTGGTCGGATCGGTGCGGCTGACGCCGGTCTGCATCGGGGAGACGCCGGCGCTTCTGCTCGGGCCTTTGACGGTGGAGCCTCCTTTTCGCGAGCGCGGCATCGGTGCCGCGCTGATCCAGCGCGCGCTGAAAGAGGCGAAGGCCAAAGGTCACAAGCTTGTCCTGCTGGTCGGCGATGAGCCGTATTACGGCAAGCACGGCTTCAGGAAAATTCCGAAGGGCCGCGCAAAGATGCCTGGCCCGGTCGATCCCCATCGGCTGCTGGTGGCCGAGCTTGTGCCCGGCGCGTTCGAGGACGTGTCAGGGCTGATCAGGCCGGATTGGGAATGAAAATCCCTCCCCTGCAAGGGGAGGGTGGCTGGCCGAAGGCCAGCCGGGTGGGGGTCCTATTCTCAATTGAAGCGTTCGTGCGGTGGGGACGATTCAGCGTCCCTCCCGCGCCCACGTGACGGCGAGCGAGCCGACCAGCAGCAGCAATCCGATCAGCCCGGCAAAGATCGGCAGCACGCCGATGCCGCGCACGACGCTGGCCTCCCGCATCTTCAGGCCGATCCAGTCGTCGCCCTGAAACGTCGTGCTGGTGTGCACCGGCACGATGCGCGGAACGTCAAGTCCCTTGCCGTTGTCGAGGCGGCGGACGTCGCCACCCGTTGCGTTGGCGATTTTTTGCAGCACGTCGGTCGTGGAGGTCACTTCGGCGAACTCGCGCGGGTTCGCCGGCCCGACATTGACCAGCGCGGTGAGCTTGCCGTCGGTGGCGCGCCAGAGGCCGAGTTCATTGGCGGAAATCGTCGCGCGCCACAGCCCGGGCTCGACCGCTTTCAGCGTCAGGGCGCGCGTCGCGCCTGACGGCGAAGTCAGCGTCACTTGATTGACGCTGTCGGCCATCGTCTGCCGCTGCACGGAGAGATCGTGTCCCTGCACGCTCAGGCGTAACGCTTCCTCGTCAAGCTCCGGCTGCTTCATCAGCCAATGCGACAGCCGCCGCAGCAGATCGAGATGCGGCCCGCCGCCTTCATAGCCGCGCGCCCAAAGCCAGATGTGATCCGACAGCAGAAGCGCAACGCGACCTTTGCCTTCGTGCGCCAGCACCAGCAGCGGCTTGCCATCGGGGCCTTGCATGACCGCGGAGCCGTTGGTCGGCCGCGCATCGATGAGGCGGAACCAGCGGCTCCAGTGCGGCGGGCTGGTGTCCGATCCTTCGAGCCCGCGCGTCACCGGATGCTTCTTGCCGGCATCGGTCAGCGTCGCGCGATAGGGCTCTTCGGTGACATTGCCGCTCGGCTCGGCCGGCAGGATCACATCGAGCGGCGTGCGCCAGAGACTGGTCGAACTCGCATAGTCGGGGCCCGCCGCGATCATGACGGCGCCGCCGTCACGCACATATTTCGCGATATTGTCGAAATAGCTCAACGGCAGCACGCCTTGCCGCGCATAGCGATCGAAGATGATGAGCTGGAAGGTCGAGATTTTTTGCTGGAACAGCTCGCGCGTCGGGAAAGCGATCAGCGACAGCTCATTGATGGGCGTGCCGTCCTGCTTTTCCGGCGGGCGCAGAATGGTGAAATGCACGAGATCGACGCTGGCATCGGACTTGAGCAGGTTGCGCCAGGTCCGCTCGCCGGCATGAGGCTCGCCCGACACCAGCAGCACGCGCAGCTTGTCGCGCACGCCGTCGATCGACACGACGGCGCGATTGTTGACCTGCGTCAGCTCGCCCTGGATCGGCGAGGCTTCGATTTCGACGATGTTCGGACCGGCATGCGGGATCGGCACGTTGACGGTCGTGTCGCTGTGCACGGCAACGGTGCGCTTTTCCAGCACATCGCCGTCGCGCCGCACCGTCACCTCCGCGCTTCCGGCATTCGCGCCCTGATCCTCGATGCGGAAGCCGATCGTCTGCGATTGATTGACGATGCCGAAACGCGGCGCCGAGGTCAGGACGACGCGGCGGTCGATCTCGTTCGCATGCCCGGTGACGAGCGCATGCAGCGGCGCGGCAAAGCCGAGCGCCGCGGCGTCAGCCGGTACGTCATGCACGCGTCCGTCGGTGATCATGATAGCGCCGGCAATGCGGTCCGGCGGAACGTCCGCGAGCGTCGAGGAAAGCGCGGAAAAAAGCCGCGTGCCGTCGTGCTCGCCGTCCGCCTCACTGGCGTCGGCCACGCGCACTTCGAGGCCGGGAATATGGTGCAGCCGGTCGACAATGGCGGCCCGCGCCGCCTCCGTCTGTTGCGTGCGGTCGCCGAATTTCTGACTCGGGCTCTTGTCGACGATGACCGCTGCGACAGAAGGAATCGGATCGCGGTCTTCGCGCGTTAGCGACGGATTGGCGAGCGCAAGGATCATCAGCCCGAGCGCCACGGCGCGCACCAGTGCGCCGCGGCTCCGCGCGAACAGCAGCATCGCGCAGAGCACGGTGGCGAGCGCCAGCGCGGCCCACAGGATATAGGCCGGGACAAGCGGGGCAAATGAGACGCCGAGATTCATTACTGTCCTAACCGCTCAAGCAATGCCGGGACGTGCACCTGGTCCGTCTTGTAATTGCCGGTGAGCGCATACATCACGATGTTCACGCCGGCGCGGAACGCCATCTCACGCTGGCGCGGCTCGCCCGGCACCATCGGAAGCATCGGCTGCCCGTCGGGGCGCATCGCCCAGGCGCCCGCGAAATCGTTGGAGGTGATCAGGATCGAGGAAACGCCGTCGCCGGCGCGCGCTGGCCGCGCAGGCTCATCTCCATTGTTTTCAGTCGGCAGCGCCTCGACCCAGAGCTTGCCACCGGTGTAGCGTCCCGGAAAATCCTGCAGCAGGAAAAAAGTTTTCGTCAACACGTGGTCGCGCGGCACCGGCTCGAGCTCGGGAATGTCGAGCGAGGAAAGGATCGTGCGCAGGCCGGTCATGCCGGGGCTTTGGCTCGCTTCGCCCGGAAACGGCGACGCTGACAACTCATCGCGCGTGTCGAACAGGACGGTGCCGCCGTTTTTCATGTAAGTGTCGATGCGGTCGAGCGCCTGTTGCGATGGTTTGGCCTGGTTCGGAAGGATCGGCCAGTAGATGAGCGGAAAGAACGCGAGTTCGTCGCGCGCCGGATCAAGGCCGATCGGCTCGCCGGCTTCGAGCGCCGTGCGTTGCGCGAGAAAGAGCGTCAGGCCTTGCAGGCCGGCCTTGCTGATCTCGTCGACCTCGGGATCGCCGGTGATGATGTAGGCAAGATGCGTTTGCAGCGTCGCGTTCATGGCGAATTGATCCGCCGCCGACAGCGCCGGGTTCTGCGCGCGGCTGGGCGTCGGCGCAAGCAGGGAGGCGGCTGCAACGATTGCAACGATGCCAGCCGCCACGCGCCGCCGCCATGAAAGCATCGTAAGCCCACCCGACAACCAGAATACGACCAGCGCGTCGGTCAGCAGCAGCGCCAAAGCGGCGAGGAAAATCGGTCCGCGCAGATCGAGCGGTTCGCCTTGCCGATAAGCCTCATGGCGGGCGCTTAACGCAGAAACATCGAGCGTGGCGGGGCGGTCGGTCGGCGCGAGCGTGTTGACGGCGACCAGGCCTTCAGGCGGCCCGTAGAAGCCGGGTGGGTGATCGGCAGTGCCGCGCCCGTTGAAGCTGGACGGAATGGGGCGAGCAGTCGGCGGGGGCACTGAAAACGCGCCGAAGCCGTCGAGAATGCGGGTCGGCGGCACCGGCTGGCCGGCCTGCGATTTGGTGGCGGTGGTGCTCGTGGCGTCTTCCTCGCTGGCTGCGGCGGAGCCCGCCAGCGCAACGATTCGCTTGAGCATTTCTACGAACGCGCCGGACAGGGGCAGATCGGACCAGCGGGTATCCGCCGTGACGTGGAACAGCACGATCATGCCCTTGCCGCGCTTCTGGGCGGTGACCAACGGCGTGCCGTCGCCGAGCGTCGCCCACGTGTGCTGGGTGAGGTCGGCATCCGGCTCCGCCAATACCTGACGGGTGACCGTGACATCGTTCGGCACCGTCATTCCGCTGAACGGACTGTCGGGCGAAAACGCGGCCAATGGCTGCGGCTTGTCCCAGCTCAGGCTGCCGCCGAGAATGCGGCCGCCGCGGCGCAGCTTGACCGGGACAAGGTCATCGTCGGTCGCCCCGGCGAGGTGAGGGCCGGCGAAACGCACCAGCACGCCGCCGTTGTCGATCCATTGCTCCAGCCGACCGCGCGATTCCGCGACGTTGCCGACATCGGCAAAAATCATCATCGGCACGTGCTGGTCGAGGAAATGCGCGACGGCCTTGGCCGGCGCCTCGCCTTCGATGAGACGCACGTCGGCGAACGGATTGAGCGCGCGCGCGAGATAATAGTTTGCGCCGATCAGCGGCTGCGAGCGATCGGCTGAGGAACCGGAAACGACCCCAATCGTCCGGCGCCGCCAGCGCTTGTCGAGCAATTGCACAGCACCCGCCGAGCGCTCGCCGGCGATTTCCAGCCGCGCCACGTCGTTGCGGATTTCGACCGGCAGATCGATGTTGGCGTCGGTTTCGCGCTCGCCTGCCTTGAACGCGAACGGTGCCTCGCCGAGCGGCAGGCCCTTGAGGTCGAGCGCGCGTACAATTCCGTTTGCCGCGCCGCCGCCCTGCGCGCGCAAGACCTTGACGGTCAGCGCGCCGGCGGCGTTATCGGCGGCGGCAAGCGCATGAGCGGGCGGCAGGCCGGAGTCGATCACCGTCAGCGGCCGGTTGGCTGCTATCCGCTTTAGTCCTTCGACGAATTCGTTGCCTTTGCCGAGATCGACGCCATCCGAGAGCCAGACGATTTCGACATCGGAGGCTTTGGCGAGAAAGCGCGACAGCGCCGGCAGAGCCTCGGTCCGGTCGAGCGTGTAGGGCTTGGGCTTGAGCTGCTTTGCCTGCACGCGCGCGGCCGCGGCGGTCTGCAAGGAAATCTCGCGCCCGGTGTCGGACAGCGGCATCAGGGCGACGCCGCGGTTGTCGGCATCGGCGCGCGCCATCAGGTCGTCAGCCGCGCGCAGCCGCGCATCCCATGAGGCCGCGGCCGACCAGCCGTCATCGATCATGATCAGCAGCGGTGCTGCTTTTGTTGTTGTTGCGAGCGGCGGATTCCACAGCGGCCCGGCCGCGGCCAGAATGACGAGCGCGGCGAGTGTCAGCCGCAGCAGCGTCAGCCACCACGGCGTGCGCGCAGGCGTCTGCTCTTCGCGGATGATGCGCGCCACCCGCCTCTCGGGGCCGTAGTCAAGGCGGCGGGGGCGGGGAGGGATGAGCCGCAGCAGCCACCACAGCACCGGCAGCGTCAGCAGCCCCAGCAGCACCAGCGGCTGCGCGAACGCGAGAGGCAGGCCGGGAATCACGCGGCGCTCCCCGGTTGCGCGACCGCATAGCGATTGGCGAGCGCAAGCGTCTGCGAGGCGACGCCCATGCGCGCATGCAACGCGAGCAGCAGTTCGCTGGACGGCCGATCGGTACGGTGAATGACAAAGCTCCAGCCGAGCCGGTCGGTCTCCGCCCGGATTTCGGCGCGGAAACGCGCGATCTCGGCCACGTAGTCGGCGCGCAAGGCTTCGGCGCGGCCGACCGTGACGCTGTGGCCGTCCTCCGGATCAATGAACTCGATGCGCCCGGAGAACGGGAACGTCTCCTCGACCGGATCCACGATCTGCATCACATGGCCGTGTGCGCCGCTGCCGGAAAGCTGCCCGAGCGTGTGGCGGATGGCGGTTTCCTCGCTCCACAGGTCGGAGAGGACGACGACTTCCGAAAGCGGCGCCGGTGCAAAGAGCGGCGGCAGGCTCGCGCGCTCGGCTGGATCGTGGATGATCGCTTCGGCCATCTTCTCGATCACGTTGCGGCTTGCCGTCGGCAGCATCAGCCCCGGCACGCCGACGCGCTCGCCGCCTTGCACCAGGATTTCGGCGAGCGCGAAGGCGATCACGAGCGTGCGGTCGAGCTTGCTCTCGGTGACCAGGTTCGAGGCGAACGCCATCGACGGCGACCGGTCCGGCCAGATCCAGATCGTGTGCGATGCCTCCCATTCGCGCTCGCGCACATAGAGATGATCGTCGCGCGCCGAACGGCGCCAATCGACG
Organism: Pseudolabrys sp.; assembly: GCA_035701545.1. Taxonomy (GTDB): domain Bacteria; phylum Pseudomonadota; class Alphaproteobacteria; order Rhizobiales; family Xanthobacteraceae; genus Pseudolabrys. The sequence goes on along the minus strand of DASSRW010000235.1, from coordinate 37,331 downwards.
TTCTGCGCCGGCTCGCCCGAAACGAAGCGCCGGTACTGCCAGAAGTTTTCGCCGCGCCCGGCGCGGCGGCGGCCGTGCAGCCCGTGGATCACGGTTGCGGCAACGCGGCGCGCCTCCAGAATGAGCCGCGGCATGGACGCAGCCAGCGTGCGTCCCCCTCCGGTCGCCTGCCGGACGGCACGCGCCTCGATCGCGGTGAGCTTCTGCTCAGCCATTTCAGGTTATCCGATGCGCGCTTTCAGCCGCCCGATGACGTTCTGGATGGTCTCGCCTTCCGCGCGCGCGGCGAAGGTGAGCGCCATGCGATGCTTGAGCACAGGCTCGGCGAGCTCGATCACGTCGTCGACCGACGGCGCAAAGCGGCCGTCGAGCAAGGCGCGCGCGCGCACCGCCAGCATCAGCGCCTGACTCGCGCGCGGACCGGGACCCCAGGAGATCAGCCTGCCGGCGTCGCCGGCATCGGCGCCCGGCCGCGCCGAGCGCACGAGCTGCAGGATCGCCTCGACGACGGACTCGCCTACGGGAATGCGGCGCACCAGCCGCTGAGCGGCAATCAAATCGTCGGCTGTCATTGCCGCCTTTGCGCGTGTTTCTTCGGCACCGGTGGTGTCGAACAGGATTTTGCGCTCCGCCTCCTGATCCGGATAGTCGACGTCGATCTCCATGAGAAAGCGGTCGAGTTGCGCTTCCGGCAGCGGATAGGTTCCTTCCTGCTCGAGCGGGTTCTGCGTGGCTAGCACGTGAAACGGCTTCGGCAGATCATAACGCGCACCGGCGACCGTTACGTGCTGCTCCTGCATTGCCTGCAACAAGGCCGACTGCGTACGCGGCGAGGCGCGGTTGATCTCGTCAGCCATCAGCAATTGTGCAAACACCGGTCCCGCGATGAAGCGGAAATTGCGCTTGCCGCCCGGCGTTTCCTCAAGCACTTCCGTGCCGAGGATGTCGGACGGCATCAGATCGGGGGTGAACTGAACGCGCCGCGCGTCGAGCCCGAGCGCTATGCCCATGGTTTCGACCAATTTGGTCTTGGCAAGGCCGGGCACGCCGATCAGCAGCGCATGGCCGCCGGAAAGCACCGTCACCAGTGCGTGCTCGACTACGCGATCCTGGCCAAAAATGACCGCACCGATCGCGGCTTTGGCGTCGCGTACGTGCGCGGCGGTCGTCTCGGCCGCGCGGACGATCATGTCCTCGATCTTTTCCAGGTTTTCGCCGCTCGCCGCCGCCATCTTTTCAGCTCCTTTGGTCGCGCGCTTTGCGATTGCCTCGCCGTAAAGGCGGTGGGGTCCGCTTGTGTTCCCGAAAGAACACCGCAGGCACGCGGGTTTACGATGCAGCCCACGGGCGAATCTGGCTCATTCAACCCCGCAAGCTTACGCTATCTTCCAGGCCGGGTCCGTCGAATAACAAAGATGCGAACAGGACCCTGGCCCCAGTGAAATACGCAAGGAAAACAATGGCGAAGACAGGGCAGACGGCGCTCGAAGGCATCGCCGCATCGCTGCCGCGCGATGGCGGCAGATCGTTGCCGCCGGTCCACCTGTGGAATCCGCCATTTTGCGGCGATCTGGACATGCGGATTGCCGCCGACGGCGCCTGGTTTTACCAGAAAACGCCGATCGGCCGCCCCGCCTTGGTCAAGCTGTTTGCTTCCGTGCTCAAGCGGGAAGGCGGCCGGTATTTTCTGGTCACCCCGGTCGAGAAGATGGGACTCATGGTTGAAGATGCTCCGTTCCTCGCCGTCGAACTCAATGTCACGCGCGAACCGGAGCAAATCCTCGAATTTCGAACCAATGTTGACGATTGGGTGACCTGCGGAGCCGACAATCCGCTTCGCTTCACGCCTGAGCAGGGCACGAGCGGCCTCAAGCCTTACCTGCACGTGCGCCGCGACTTGTGGGCGAAGGTGACGCGCGCCCTTTTTTACGATCTGGTCGAGCTTGGCGAGGAGCGGGACATTGAGGGCAGGCGAATGTTCGGGGTTGCATCGGCCGGTGAATTTTTCGTGATGGCGGAAGCGGACGCCTTGCGGGAGTTCGCATGATGGAAAGCGCGGCCCCGGGCGAGGCGTTGGACGCGGAAAAGTTTTTCGCGCGCGCGCGGGCACGGCTGACGCTCGAGGTGCCGGGAGGGCTTGCCGACCCCGCTGTGACGCCGAAAAGAGGCGACCACGACGTCGATCCGGTGATGCTGAAGATCGCCGCGGTGAGGCCGATCCGGCCCGCCGCGGTGCTGGTTCCGATCGTCGAGCGCACGGAGCCGAGCGTGCTGCTTACGCAACGCGCGCAGCATCTGCCGGATCATCCGGGACAGATTTCCTTTCCCGGCGGCAAGATCGAGGCAAACGACGAGCATCCGCTTGCTTCCGCGCTGCGCGAAGCCGACGAGGAGATAGGGCTCGATCGCGGCCACGTCGACCCGATTGGCTATCTCGACGTCTACATGACGACGCTGGGCTACCGGATCGTGCCTGTTGTGGCGCGCGTGAAGCCGGGCTTTGCGCTGAGCCTCAATCCAAGCGAGGTGGACGACACATTTGAAGTGCCGCTCGCATTCCTGATGGAGCAGAAGAACTTCCGCCGCCATTCGCGCGATTGGCAGGGCATGACGCGTCACTATTACGCGGTGCCCTACGGCGAGCGTTACATTTGGGGCGTGACCGCGGGTATTTTACGCAATCTGTATGAGCGGATTTACCGGGACTGAATATGGGGAAGGCTTTGCACCATTTCTGTGGCGTCATGCCCCGCGAAGGCGGGGCATCCAGCAATCACGGCGCGTATTGTGGCTGCAAACGCTTGGCGGTGAATACTGGATCCCCCGCTTTCGCGGGTGATGACAGCAGAGTGCGAAGAGACGACCATCGATGATCCGCCCGGCCTTCACCGAGATCGTGCTCTTTCTGACGCCGTTCGCATTGTACGCGGCCTTTCTTCTTGCGACTCGCGCCGGCGTCCTCGATCCGCAGCATTGGCCGATCTCGCGTCTCATCACGCTCGCCATCATTGCGCTTGCGCTGATCGTCGGCAGCTTCGTTTATTTCGCGAACTTCTCCGGCGCGCCGCCGGGCTCGACCTATGTTCCGGCGCATATCGAAAACGGAAAATTTGTGCCGGGGACGATCAAGTGACGGTGCACACGCGCAAGCTTGCCGATGCGGAATGGCTGACGAGCAGCCCGCTCGTACGCCTGCTTGGCGTGCTCGACCGCGATGGAGAGGAGGCGCGCGTCGTCGGCGGGGCGGTGCGCAATGCGCTGCTCAGGATGCCGATCGGCGAGATCGACGTCGCCACGACGGCGGTGCCGGACGAGGTGGTGCGCCGCGCAGAAGCGGCGGGCTTCAAGGCCGTTCCGACCGGGCTTGATCATGGGACGATCACCGTCGTGATCGACAAGACGCCGATCGAGGTGACCACGCTGCGCTGGGACACCGAAACCTATGGGCGCCACGCCAAGGTCGAATTTGGCCGTGACTGGCAGGCCGACGCCGAGCGGCGCGATTTGACCATCAATGCGCTTTCGGTCGCGCGCGATGGAACGATCTTTGACTATGTCGGCGGGCTTGATGATATCGAGCATCGCCGCGTCCGCTTCATCGGCGATCCGAACAAGCGCATCGCCGAGGACTACCTGCGCATCCTGCGCTTTTTCCGTTTTCACGCGGCCTACGGCAGCAGCGAGCATCCGGACGCCGCCGGGCTTGCCGCGTGCATCGCCGGCCGCGAAGGGCTCGATCAGCTTTCGCGCGAGCGCGTGCGCGCGGAAATGATGAAATTGATTGTCGCCCCGCATGCGGTGCCGACACTGATCGCAATGGCAGATGCAGGCTTGCTGCTGCGCGTGCTTGCCGGGGTGAGCTATCTCGGCTCCTTCGAGAACATGGCGAAGGTCGAGGCAGCCGTTGGCGCTGCGCCCGATCCCGTTCAGCGGCTCGGCGCGCTGGCCGTTGCCGTGCCGGAGGACGCCAAGCGCTTGTGGCAGCGGCTGCGGCTCGCCAATGCCGAATTCGAACGGCTTGCATCCATGGGCCAGGGCTGGCGGCGCATCTCACCCGCTTGGGACGCGCACAACGCGCGGGTGCTTCTTTACCGGCTTGGGCCGGAGCGCTTCGTCGATCGCGTGCTGCTGGCGTGGGCGCGGTCGCCGCAGGGCGCGGCGGATGCTGAGTGGGGCGCGCTGGCGACCTTGCCACAGCGTTGGAGCGCGCCAACGTTTCCGCTGAAAGCGGCCGACTTCATCAGACGCGGCGTTGCGCCGGGGCCGGCGCTCGGCGCCGCTCTGCGCGCGGCGGAAGAGATTTGGATCGCCGCGGATTTTCCGAGTGACGCGGAGAGAATTTCAGAGATTGCCGGCACCGCGATGACCGCCTCATCTGCCTGATTGTATAGAACTGGCATGCGCGGGCTTGACCCGCGCATCTCGCTTGGGCACGCACTGATCCTTCCTAAGCGGGATGGCCGGGGACAAGCCCGGCCACAAAGTCCTTGCACCTTTTCTCCGCCTTTGCCGACGTTTCGATCGCGCAGCTTTTGCTCGTTGCTGCGGTCGCTCTGTTCGCATCGATTGTCGGCGGCGTCGCGGGCTACGGCACCGGCGCGCTGATGCCACTGGTGCTCGTGCCGCTGGTCGGCGCGGCGCCGGTCGTGCCGATCATCGCGATTACCGCGATGTTCACGAACACCAGCCGCGCCGCCGCCTTTCTGAAATACGTGGACTGGCGGCGCGGCACAATTTCGCTGCTTGCGTCGATACCGCTCTGCATTTTCAGTGCGTGGGGCTACACGCGGCTGTCGAGTGCCGGCGCGGCGCTGGTGATCGGCGCGATGCTGATCCTGAGCGTGCCGCTGCGCCGGCACGCCAGGCGCAAGGACATCCGCGTCGGCGACAGGGGATTGGCGCTCGGCTCGCTGGCCTACGGCGCTGTCGTCGGTGGCACCGTCGGCTCCGGGGTCATCCTGCTGTCGCTGCTGATGGCGGCAGGGCTCGAAGGCGCTGCGGTCATTGCCACCGATGCAGCGATCTCGATCGTGATCGGCATCGTGAAGATTCTGGTGTTCGGCTTTTCCGGCGTGATCGATGCGCAGGTGATCGCCTATGCATTGCTGATCGGCTTTGTCGCGCTGCCGGGCGCGTTTCTGGCGCGCGCTTTTGTCGAACGGATGCCGGTGCACGTGCACACGGCGATCCTCGACGTGGTGGTGCTGATCGGCGGCGCAACGCTGGTGTTCAGCGCGCTGCGTTAGCTCACGGCCACTTCACCACCGGCGGCAGCGACGAGAGGATCGATTCGACGTTGCCGCCCGTGCGCAGGCCGAAGATCGTGCCGCGGTCGTAGAGCAGATTGAATTCGACGTAGCGGCCGCGGCGCACGAGCTGCTCCTGGCGTTCGGATTCGGTCCACGGCCTGGCGAAGTTGCGCCTGACGATCTCAGGGTAGGCGCGCGCAAGCGCGCGACCGACCTCCTGCGTAAACGCGAAGGTCGCGTCCCAATCGGTCTCGAGATAGTCGAAGAAGATGCCGCCGATGCCGCGCGGCTCGTTGCGATGCTTCAGATGGAAATAGCTGTCGCACCATTTTTTGTATTTCTCGTAAGGCGCGACGTTCGGATGCGCGTCGCATGCCCCTTTCATCGCTGCGTGGAAGGTAACTGTGTCGGCATCGTCTTGCGTCCGGCGTGCGGCAAGCACGGGTGTCAAATCCGCGCCGCCGCCGAACCAGGCCTTGCCGGTGATGACGAAGCGCGTGTTCATGTGCACGGCGGGCACATGCGGATTGAGCGGATGCGCGATCAACGAAATGCCGGAGGCCCAGAAGCGCGGATCGTTTTCGGCGCCGGGAATTTCTTTCCGGAATTCGGGGGCGAATTCGCCGAACACGGTCGAGACGTGCACCCCGACCTTTTCGAACACGCGGCCCTTCATCATGCTCATCACGCCGCCGCCACCCGGTGCAGCAGTGTGATCCGTTCGGCTCCAGGGCGTGCGCGTGAAACGGCCGGCAGGCGCATCCGCAGCGGGCGCATGTGCGGGCAGGGCATCTTCCGCCGCCTCAAAGGTCGCGCAGATGTCGTCGCGCAGTTGCTCGAACCAGCTGCGCGCGCGCGCTTTGCGGGATTCCATTTGTCCGGCATCGGTCATGGGAAGGACTATAGCGATTGCAAGCTGAACCCGCCCGTCTGCCGCAGCGCCTCGCCTGCCGCCAGCGCGCAGGCCATCGCCACGTTAAGCGACCGCAACCCTTCGCGCAGGGGAATGACAAGGCGGGCGTCGGCAGCTTCATGCACCGGATCGGGGACGCCCGCGCTCTCGCGCCCAAACAACAGAATGTCGCCGCGCTCGAATGCGTGCTCAAGGTATGAGCGGCTGCCGGCCGTCGTGAACAGGAGCAGCCGGCTGCGTTCGGCTCGCCGCCACTCCTCGAACGCGGTCCAGGAGCGGTGCCGGATGGTCGTGACTTTGTCGAGATAATCCATTCCCGCCCTGCGGAATGCGCGATCGCTGACAGGGAAGCCTGCCGGCTCAACGATATGGGCCTCGATGCCGAGGCAGGCGCAGAGCCGCAGAATCGTCCCGGTGTTCTGGGGAATATCGGGCTGGTAAAGCGCGATCCGTATCAAGTCGGCGGCTCGGAACCTGGTTTCGCAAACGCCTAAAGCGCAATCGGGCAAACGACTTGTGCGACTCTTGGTCGTTCGCCCGATAGCGGGCTTGCACTGACACCGCAAGGGTGCCAATAGAACGCCACCGCAGCGCCGTCCTGCCGTACGGAAGGATTGCCGCAGCCGGTCCGCCCCGCCGCCGCGGGATTTGAAAATCCTGCCGGCATCCCAAGCCGCGGGCGGTGCATAAGCCAGCCGGGGGAGAGGGCCCAGACGTGACGACCGTGTCTTCGGCGGCACATACACGCCGCGATTTTCTCTACATTGCCACCGGTGCCGTCGGTGCCGTCGGTGTCGCAGCGACGCTGGTGCCGCTGATCTCGCAGATGAATCCCGATGCCTCGACCATCGCCGCCGGCGCGCCGATTGAGGTCGACCTTTCTCCGATCGCCGACGGCCAGATCATCAAGGTGTTCTGGCGCTCCAAGCCGATCTTCATCTTTCACCGCACGAAACACGACATCGAGCTCGCCAAGGACGTGAACGTCAGCTCGCTGCGCGACCCGGAGCCGGACAGCGAGCGCGTGAAGCCCGGCCACGAGCAATGGCTGGTCGTGATCGGCATCTGCACCCACCTCGGCTGCATTCCGCTGCCGCACGAAGGCCAGTTCGACGGCTGGTTCTGCCCGTGCCACGGTTCGCAATACGATTCCGCCGGCCGCATCCGCAAAGGCCCCGCGCCCAAGAACCTTTACCTGCCGCCCTATCAATTCGTCTCGAACACCAAAATCCGGATCGGCGAAGAATCCGGCACAACGGCTTGAGATTTTTTCGAAGGCTAGATCATGAGCGGACCCTCGACCTACCAGCCGCAGAACGGATTTCTGAAATGGCTTGAGAAAAGGCTGCCGATCGGCGGGCTGATCCATTCGTCCTTCATCGCCTATCCGACGCCGCGCAACCTGAACTACTGGTGGACCTTCGGCGGCATCCTCGCCTTCATGCTGGGCGTGCAGATGATCACCGGCATTATCTTGGCGATGCATTACACGCCGAACGTGAACATGGCCTTCGACTCGGTCGAGGCCATCATGCGCGACGTGAACTACGGCTGGCTCCTGCGTTACGTGCACGCGAACGGCGCGTCGATGTTCTTCCTCGCCGTCTACATCCATATGTTCCGCGGCATGTACTATGGCTCCTACAAGGAGCCACGCGAGGTGCTGTGGATCCTCGGCGTCATTCTCTATCTGCTGATGATGGCGACCGGATTCCTCGGCTACGTGCTGGTGTGGGGCCAGATGAGCTTCTGGGCCGCGACCGTGATCACCAACCTGTTCTCGGCGATCCCCGGCATCGGCGACGCAGTGGTGACCTGGCTGTGGGGCGGCTATGCGGTCGGCAATCCGACGCTCAATCGCTTCTATTCGCTGCACTACCTGCTGCCGTTCGTGATCGCCGGCGTGGTCGTGTTGCACGTCTGGGCGCTGCACGTGGTCGGGCAGAACAATCCGGCCGGCATCGAGCCGAAATCGGACAAGGACACCGTTCCGTTCACGCCCTATGCGACGGCCAAGGACGCGTTCATGATCGCGTGCTTCTGCATCGTGTTCGCGTGGCTGGTGTTCTATGTGCCCAATTATCTGGTGCATTCGGACAACTACATCCCGGCCAATCCGGCGGTGACGCCTTCGGAAATCGTGCCCGAATGGTACTACCTGCCGTTCTACGCGATCCTGCGCTCGATCCCGAACAAGCTGCTTGGTGTCATCGCGCTGTTCTCGTCGATCATCATCCTCGCTTTCCTGCCGTGGCTCGACACCTCGCGCGTGCGCTCGGCGCGCTACCGGCCGCTGTTCCGGCAGTTCTTCTGGCTGTTCGTCATCTCCGCGGTCGGGCTTGGCTATCTCGGCTCCAAGCCGCCGGAAGGCATTTACGTCGTCCTGTCGCGGATCTTCACGCTGTACTACTTCGCGTTTTTCCTGATCATCCTGCCGCTGCTCGGCATCTTCGAGAAGACCAAGCCGCTTCCAAACTCGATTTCGGAAGCGGTGCTCAAGGCGAAAGCGTGAGCAGGAGATGACAATGAAGATTCAAACCACCGCCTTCGCTTTTGCTCTGGCCGCCGGGATCGCCGCATCGGCGGCGCCGGCTTCCGCCCAGTTGGCCGAGCAGGTGACGCCGCCGCGGCAATCGTGGTCGTTCGCCGGGCCCTTTGGACAATTCGACCAGGCGCAGCTCCAGCGCGGCTTCAAGATCTACAAGGAGGTCTGCTCGAGCTGCCATTCGATGAACCTGCTGTCGTTCCGCAATCTCGCCGATCCGGGCGGTCCCGGCTTCACCGAAGCGCAGGCGGCTGCGATCGCGGCCGAATACAAGATCAAGGACATCGACGACTCCGGACAGCCGACCGAGCGTCCGGGCCGGTTGGCCGATCATTTCCCGCCGCCGTTCCCGAACGAGCAGGCTGCCGCCGCCGCGAACGGCGGCAAGGCGCCGCCGGACATGTCGACGCTCGCCAAGGCGCGCTCCTATCCGCGCGGCTTTCCGTGGTTCATCTTCGACTTCTTCACGCAGTACCAGGAAGAAGGGCCCGACTACATTTCGGCGATCCTGAAGGGCTACCGGGACCCGCCGAAGGGTTTCAACATGCCCCCGAACGGGCATTACAACATCTATTTCCCCGGCCATGTCATCGCGATGCCGCCGCCGTTGCAGGACGGTCAGGTGCAGTTCGACGACGGCTCGCCGGCGACGCTGGAGCAGTATGCCAAGGACGTGCCTGCGTTCCTCGAGTGGGCGTCTGAGCCGCACATGTTGCAGCGCAAGCGCGTCGGCTTCCAGGTGATGATCTTCCTGATCGTGTTCGCCGCACTGCTGTACTTCACCAAGAAGAAGGTCTGGCACGAGGTCGAAAAGCCGCGCGAATTGGCGCACGGCCAGGACCCGGTGAAGACGACGATCTGAACAATTGACTGTCATGCCCCGCGACCCGTCTTCGCCAAGGCTTCGACGGGTCAGCGACTGAGCCCTCCGAAGCACAAGCGAAGGAGGGAAGCGGGGCATCCAGTATTCACAGCGACTCCATCAAATCGCAAAGCCGGTGTTTACTGGATCATCCGCTTTCGCGGATGATGACGTGTCGGAGGATTGGGGGGTCATGACGAAATCCGTTCTCGGCATCATCGGCGGCAGCGGCATCTACGACCTGCCAGGGCTTGAAAACGTGCGCGAGGTGCGCATCGCAAGCCCCTGGGGCGAGCCTTCGGGCCTGCTGCGCGTCGGCGAAGTTGAAGGGCTGCCTGTCGTCTTCCTGTCGCGCCACGACAAGGGCCACCGCCTGTCGCCATCCGATATCAACTACCGCGCCAATATCGACGTGCTTAAACGCGCCGGCGTGACCGATCTCGTGTCGCTGTCGGCGTGCGGCTCGTTCAAGGAAGAACTGCCGCCGGGCACCTTCGTGCTGATCGACCAGTTCGTCGACCGCACCTACACGCGCGAGAGCTCGTTCTTCGGCAAGGGACTGGTGGCGCACGTCTCGATGGCGCATCCGGTGTCGCCAAACTTGCGCCTGCGCATTGACGAGGCCTCGGGCAAGGAGAATATCCCGCTTGCGCGCGGCGGCACGTATGTCTGCATCGAAGGGCCGCAGTTCTCGACCTACGCGGAAAGCGTCACCTACAAGGCGCTCGGCTATTCGGTGATCGGCATGACCAACATGCCGGAGGCGAAGCTCGCGCGCGAAGCGGAGATTTGCTACGCGACCGTCGCGATGGTGACGGATTTCGACTGCTGGCATCCCGATCACGATGCCGTCACCGTACAGGACGTGATCAGGATTCTTGGCTCCAACGTCGAGACGGCCAAGCGCCTGGTGGCGCGGCTTGCGAAAGATTTTCCGCGCGAGCACGAGCCGTGCCCGATCGGCTCCGACCGCGCGCTCGATACGGCGCTGATCACGGCGCCGGAAGCGCGTGATCCCGAGCTCATCAAGCGGCTCGATGCGGTGGCGGGCAGGGTGCTCGGAAAAGGCTAGCGGATGTCATGCCCGCGCTTGTCGCGGGCATCCCGCTTGGGTAGGCATTGTGCCGACTTCACCGGGATGGCCGGGAAAAGCCCGGCCATGACAAGCAATATGAACGCCGCCGACCTCGAAACCGACCTGCGCAGCGCCATCCGCTCGATCCCGGACTATCCCAAGCCGGGCGTCATATTTCGCGACATCACCACGCTGCTCGGCAACGCGCGTGCGTTCCGCCGCGCGGTGGACGAGCTGGTGCAGCCGTGGGCCGGCATGAAGATCGACAAGGTCGCGGGGATCGAGGCGCGCGGCTTCATCCTCGGCGGCGCCGTCGCGCATCAGGTGTCGGCCGGCTTTGTGCCGATCCGCAAGAAGGGCAAGCTGCCGCACAAGCGGGTGAGCGTCACCTATTCGCTCGAGTACGGCGAGGACCAGATCGAAATTCACGCCGACGCGCTGGTTGCTGGCGAGCGCGTGATCCTGGTGGACGATCTGATTGCCACAGGCGGCACCGCTGAAGCGGCGGTGAAGCTGCTCCGCCAGCTCGGCGCGGAAGTCCTTGCCGCCTGTTTTGTCATCGACCTGCCGGAGCTCGGCGGCGCCGCCAAGCTGCGCAAGCTCGATGTGCCGGTGCGCACGCTTATTGCGTTCGAGGGACATTAGTTTTTTCTGTCATTCCGGACGGCGCGTAGCGCCGATCCGGAATCCAGATGCACAAGCCGGGTCTGCTTCTGGATTCCGGGTTCGCGCCTTTTGGCGCGCCCCGGAATGACGAGTTAAGGCCTGTGCGGCCCCCACGGACCTTCCGAATCCGGCGAGGCCGGTCCCGGTCCCCACGGCCCCGATGGAGGTTCGTTCTGTTGCGCGCCACCGCCCCACGGGCCGCCGGGCGGCGGCTCGATCTGCACGGGCTGCTCCTCCGGCGCTTCGAGCGCGAGCGGCCCCGGATCGTGCCCGCCGGCATATTTCACCAGCGCTTCCACGCGCGCATCGACAGAAGGATGCGTGTCGAAAATGTTGGCGATGCCTTCGCGCGGATTGTCGATGCACATCTCCATGATGGCCGAATTCGCGCCTGGAATTTCGCTGCGGCCCTCGATCTTGCGCAGCGCCGAAATCATCGCGTCGGGGTTTTTGGTCAATTCCACCGAGCCGGCGTCGGCGAGATATTCGCGCTGCCGCGACAACGCGAAGCGGATGACGACCGAGAGGATCCAGACCACGACGATGATCGCGAGCGCGATGATAATCGCGATGCCGGCACCGCCCCGGCGGTCGCCGTCCTCGCGCGACCGCCGCCCATAACCGCCCCAGAGCATGTTCTGGAAAAAGACGCGGAACACCAGCTCGCCAAAGAACGCGATCACGCCGGCAATCACGACCGCAATCACCAGCATGCGCACATCGCCGTTGCGGATGTGCGTCAATTCATGCCCGAGCACGGACTCGAGCTCGGCATCGTCCAGCACCTCCGTCAGGCCACGCGTGACCGTGATCGAATATTGTTTTTCGTTGAGGCCGGTCGCGAAAGCATTGAGCGCTTCGTCGTCCGCGATCTTCAGCTTCGGCATGGTGATGCCGCGCGAGATGCAGAGGTTTTCCAGCAAGTTGTAAAGCCGCGGCTCTTCCGCGCGGGTGACGGAGTGCGAATCGGTCGCCGCATCGATCATCGACTGATGGAAATGATAGGCGATGAAAATCCAGGCAATCGTGCCGAGCGTCGCCCATGGGGCGGCCTTGATGAAGTCAAACTCGGCCGCGCGCAGGAGGTAGTCGAGCGGCGCCCGATACGTATTCGCATTGTAGGCGGAATAGGACGTGAGCGCCTCGGCAAGCAGCGCGCCGGCGAACACCAGCACATAGACGAGGAAGAACAACCCGATCAGCAGCGCGATCGAGCGCCGCTTGTTGGATTGAATGTGCGAATAGAGACCGTAGGCGGCCATTTCTTTCCTTTACCTCCTCCTGCAAGGGGGAGGTCGATGCGCGAAGCGCATCGGGTGGGGGTCGTCGGAGTGGAGCAGAAAGCGAGCCCACCCCGGATCGCTTCGCGATCCGACCCTCCCCTTTCAGGGGAGGGACGTTTTCTTCTAGAACTTCACCGCCGGCGCCTGTTCGAGCTGGGCGCGCTGGTCGCCTACGTCGAAGAACGGACGTTCGGTGAATCCGAACATTGCGGCAAACAGCGCGGCGGGAAACCGCTGAATGCCGGTGTTGTATTCCTGCACGGCGTTGTTGAAGAAACGGCGCGAAGCCGCAAGCTTGTTTTCGATATCGGTGAGCTCGGCCTGCAACTGCTGGAAATTCTGGTTGGCTTTCAGATCGGGATAGGATTCCGACAGTGCGAACAATTGCCGCAAGGCGCCGGTGAGCATGTTTTCGGCCGCGACCTTCTGCTCGACGCCGGGCGCGGCGATTGCGGTGTTGCGCGCCTGAATGACGGCTTCCAGCGTTCCGCGCTCGTGCGCGGCGTAACCTTTCACCGTTTCCACCAGGTTGGGAATGAGGTCGTGCCGCTGCTTCAGCTGCACGTCGATATCGGCAAAGGCCTGGTTCACGCGCTGCCGCATAGCGACCAGGCTGTTGAAGATGCTGATGATCCAGAGCACGACGACGACAATGACGCCGATAACGATCCAGCCGGCCGTTGACATGAACAGCTCCTGCGAAGGTGAAAGTCCGCCCCAACTTACCCTAACTGGGAAACGCAAGGCAGCTAAGCAACGGCCGCGTGGCCCGGCTTGTGCCCTGATTGTCCAATCATTTCAAAGGGGCTGCTCGCGCGGCCAAGTGCGAATAAAAAAAGACCCCATGCCGGGGGGCCTGGGGTCTTTTCGCCGGACGGCTGTTCGGGGGGTAAGGGGGGGCGCCGCCGGCTTGAAAATCATTCACTTGACGAGGCTTCAACGCCGGCTTCGGCAGTTGGTTCCTGGGCAGGACGGCAGAATTTTTCGCTCGCAAAGAGTTTATCCACAGCTCGCGCGCCGCGTCTTATGGCGGTCACGATGTCGGGTTCCACTCGGGTCCACGGGGATGGGAGTGGCGTCGGAGGTTTGCCATGAGCTCTGTGATGATCAAGTGCCCCAGCACCGGTCGCACGGTCTCGACGGCAATCGAGACTGCGCAGTCGGTGTTCGAGACCTTGCCTGAGGTTCCCGCGCGCATGATTTGTCCCGCGTGTGGAAAGGAACACGTCTGGACGGCGAGCGGCGCCTGGCTTGCGGAAGAGGTAAATCCCGCGCCGGGTCTCGTTCCCGAGAAGCCCGCGGCGGCCTAGCTTGCCTCGCGGATTTTTACCGCTTCTTCCAGGTCGACGGACACGAGCTGCGAAACGCCGCGTTCGGCCATGGTCACCCCGTAGAGGCGGTTCATTCGCGCCATCGTGATCGGGTTGTGCGTGATGATCACGAAGCGGGTATCGGTCGATTTCTTCATCTCATCGAGCAGGTCGCAGAAGCGCTCGACATTGTGATCGTCGAGCGGCGCGTCCACCTCGTCCAGCACGCAGATCGGCGCGGGATTGGTGAGGAACACGGCGAAGATCAGCGCCAGCGCGGTCAATGCCTGCTCGCCACCGGAAAGCAATGACAACGTGGACGGCTTCTTGCCGGGCGGTTTCGCCATGATCTCGAGGCCGGCTTCCAGCGGGTCCTCGCTCTCGATCAGTTGCAGTTCCGCCGTGCCGCCGCCGAACAACCGTGTGAACAGATGCTGGAAATGCTTGTTCACGGTTTCAAACGAAGAGAGCAGGCGTTCGCGCGCTTCGCGGTTGAGGCTCTGGATGCCCAATCGCAATTTTTTGATCGCCTCGATGAGGTCGTCGCGCTCGGCGGTCAGCTTGCCGTGCTGCGTTTCGACTTCGCGCAGTTCCTCTTCCGCGCGCAGGTTGACGGCGCCGAGCCGCTCGCGTTCGCGGCGCAGCCGTTCGAGCGTGGCTTCGATCTCGCTCACATCCGGGAAGGTCTCGCCCGGCTGGATGCCGGCGAGTTCCGCCACCCCGGCGGGCTCGATCTCCAGCATGTCGTGGATCTCGCGCGCGATGTCCGAAAGCCGGCGCTTTGCCCCCTCGAAGCGCTCTTCCGCGCGCGCGAGCTCCTCGCGCGCCGTGCTCGCGGCCTCGAGCGCGGCCCGCGCGTCCTGGTCGGCCTTGTTCTGCCCGGCTTCCGCCTCGGCGAGCCGGTCGGCGCAGGCGCGGCGTTCGGCCTCCGCGTTCTGGACATGATCGATGAGCGCCGCGCGCTTTTCGGCGAAGACGGCCGGGGCGTTTTGCAGGTCGGCGCGTTCGCGCCTGGCATCCTCGATGCGCTGCTCAATGGTGCCGATCTGCGCCGCGGCGCCATCGCGCCGTTCGTTCCAGCCGGCGGTGTCGGATGCAATGGCGGCAAGGCGGCGGTCGGACAGCTCGGCCTCGCGCACGATCGCCTGCTGCTCGGCGCGCAGCTCGGCGAGCGCGGCGCGCTTTTCAGCGATATCCTCGCGGACGGCGGCGAGCTTCGTTTCGACGTCGGTTGCCGGCGCAAGCGCGGCCAGTGCGCCTTCCGCCTCGGCCTTTCCCGCCGCGGCTTCGTCGCGGCTCGTGATGAGCCGCGCGCGTGCTTCGGCGAGCGCGGAAAGCCGCGCCGCCTGCCGGTTAAGGTCGCGCTCGCGCGTGCGCGTCTCGGCTTCGGTATAGCCGGCGGATTCGAACGCCGCCTGCGCGTTCCTGACGGCCTCGCGCCTGGTTTCGAACTGCGCGCGCCCCTCTTCCAGTTCGCGGTCGATTTCGGCGAGCCGGCTGCGCTGCGCCAGCCGCCGCGCCGCGCCAGTCGGCGCATGCGCCGCCGCGACGAAGCCGTCCCAGCGCCAGAGGTCGCCGTCGCGCGACACCAGCCGCTGGCCGGTCCTGAGCGAGGATGCCAGCCTGTTGCCTGTTTCGCGGTCGACCACACCGATTTGCGCAAGGCGCCGGGCAAGCTGGGGCGGCGCCTTGACGAACGCGGCAAGCGGCTCGGCTCCTTCCGGCAGCGCTGGATCGGAGGCGTCGGCGGCCGCGCCTTTCCAGTGCATCGGCGACGACGCATCGGTCGGCGCGTCGAGATCGTCGCCGAGCGCGGCGCCCAGCGCCTTTTCGTAGCCCTTGTCGACCGAGACGTGATCGATCACCGGCGGCCACAGGTTGCGCGTCTCGACGGCGAGCACCTTTGACAGTGTCTTGGCCTCGGTCTCGAGCCGCTGCACCTGCCGCTCGATTTCGGTCAGCGCCTCGCGGTCGGTTTCGAGCTGCGCACGCGCCGCGTTGTGCGCGGCTTCGGCGGCAACCGCGGCCGCTTCCGCTTCGGTCAGCGCGGCCTGCGCGCCCGCGACCGCCGCGGCGAGCGGCGTGCTGTCGGCGGCTTGCAGCGTCGCAAGCTCCGCCTCGATCGCGGCGATTTCGTTCTCGATGCGCGCGGCGCGCTCGGCGTGGTCGCGCGCGGCGTGTTCGAACTGGTTGCGCTGCGCCGTGAGGTCGGCAAGCGCGGTAGTCAGATCGGCGAAAATCTTTTCGGCCTCGACGAGCCTGCCGTCGGCTTCCGCTACCCGGGTGTCGACACCGGTGCGGCGGCCCGCGCTTTCGCGCGCTTCCTGCCGGATCGTCTCGGCTTCACCTGCGAGCCGCGCGATCGCGGCCTCCGCGTCGGCGGCGAGGCGGCGCTCGCGCTCGATATCGCCGGCAAACTGCACCAGCCGCAGGTCGAGCTCCGCAATGCGGTCCTTGGCGCGCGCCTCCTCGCGGTCAAGCTCCTCGCGCGCGACGTTCAGGCGATGCAACGCGGCGCCGGCTTTGGCTTCCGCCTCGCGCAGCGCTGGGAGTGCGGCGGCGGCAAGCGTCTGGCGCTTGGAGGCTTCCGCCTGTGCGGCCGTGCGCTCGGCGACCGCGGCGATGCAGGCGGTCTTTGCATGCTCTGCGTCGGCGACTTCGCCGTTGGCCGCGGTCCAGCGCAGATGAAACAACGTCGCCTCGGCCTTGCGCACCTGCGCGGACACGGTGCGGTAGCGCACGGCCTGCCGCGCCTGCTTCTTGAGGCCGTCCATCTGCCCGGCCAGCTGATTGATGACGTCCTCGACGCGCTGGAGATTGCCTTCGGCGGCTTTCAGGCGCAGCTCGGCCTCATGCCGGCGCGCATGCAGGCCGGCGATGCCGGCCGCTTCCTCGAGCACGCGGCGGCGCTGCTCGGGCTTGGCCTGGATGATCTCGCCGATGCGGCCCTGGTGCACCAGCGCCGGCGAGCGCGCGCCGGTTGAGGCGTCCGCGAATACGATCTGCACGTCGCGCGCGCGCACTTCGCGGCTGTTGATGCGATAGGTCGAGCCGGCCTCGCGCTCGATGCGGCGCGAAATCTCGAGCACGTCCTGATCGTTGAAGGCTGCCGGCGCCGCGCGCTCGGCGTTGTCGATCGAGATTGCGACCTCCGCCGTGTTGCGTGCAGGGCGGTTGGTCGAGCCGGAGAAGATCACGTCCTCCATCGAGGAGGCGCGCATCGACTTGAACGACGACTCGCCCATCACCCAGCGCAGCGCCTCGACGAGATTGGATTTGCCGCAGCCGTTCGGCCCGACGACTCCGGTCAATCCCGGATCGATGAGGAAGTCAGTCGGCTCGACGAAAGACTTGAATCCGATCAGGCGCAGCCGCGTCAGTTTCATGGAGTGGTCTTCACCTTATGGGCGTGGGAGCCGCATTGCGGCATGGTCCGCCGTTGGGCGGAGTCCGAATTCACGCCGGGCAGGGGCCCGGCCAGCAGCTTCAGGGTTCCGCATCGGCCGGGAGAATGAATCGGGCGGCCGCCGGGAGCAACAGGCAAGCGCGGGAGCGCCGATGTTTTGCAAAGTTTTCGGCCTCCGCGGCGGCGACCGAGAGGGTCGGCACGCCATCCGGGCGTGCCGCGCCAAAGCGAAAAACCCTTATCCTTCCTTGAGATAGGGCTTCATGACCTTTTCCAGATCGGCCAGCGAAATATCGCCGGTCTGCTTTTTGCCGTTGATAAAAAAAGTCGGGGTCGAGTTGACGCCGTACTGGTCGATGGCGCGCTGACGCACCGCTTCGATGCCGTCAAGCAGCTTCTGATTCGCAAGGCAGGCGTTGAACGTCTGCTCGGTGAAGCCCGCCTGCTTGGCGATCGACAGCAGCGGCTGCAAGGGTTTCTCGACCGCCCACTCGCGCTGCTGGCGGAACAGCGTCTCGACCATCGCAAAATATTTGCCCTTGTCGTCCTTGCCGGAGCAGCGCGCCAGCATGAACCCGGCGGCGGCGATCGGATCGAGCGGGAATTCGCGCAGGATGTAACGCACCTTGCCGGTGTCGATGTACTGCTTCTTCAATTCCGGGAAGGTCGTCGCTTCGAAGTGCGCGCAATGCGGACAGGTCATCGACGCGTATTCGATGATGGTGACCGGCGCCTTGTCGGAGCCCATCGACATTTCGCTGAGCGCGCCCGGTTTCATCAGATCGGCGACCGAAGGGTTCTTCTCGTCCGCCGCGACGGCCTCGCGCGCGAAGCCGATCAATGACGAGGTGCCGAGGAGGGCCGCGGTAAGCGTGACGGTTGCGGTACTTCCACAAAACTGACGGCGGGTGATCTGCAACGGAGAACTCCGTGATTGACGGTGACGAAACCGGCAAGTGGCTAACTGGAAACGATTATTGTGGCAATGGCTGCCCGATCCAGCAAGGGGCGGCAGGACGGTCACTTTCGCTTGATCGCGGCGCCCAGACGGCCGAGTGCGAGGCGCAATTCCGCATCGCCGACTTCGGGCAAACTCGCGGCGATGCGCTCGGCGGCGGTCGCGTCGAGCAGGGGGCGGGCGCGCTGCTGTTTCCGCCGCAGCGGCGCCTGCCGCAAGGCGATGCGGCCGATCGCCTGCCAGCCGAAAAAGCGGTTGACCCGTTCAAGAATAACCGCGCTCAGGTGCTGGATTTCGAGCGCCACCGGCCCTTCGACGCGCAACACGAGCGTCGCCGGCCCGGGACTGTCTCCGTCGGCCGAGCGCGGCCATTGAATCTTCATCGGCTCGCTGTGCGCGGCGATCTCCGCGCCCGCGATGTCGGCCCAGCGCGTGATGAGCTCGGTGGAGGCAAAACCCTGCCGCGCGAGGCCTTCGCTCAGCGCGGCGCCAACCAGCTCCGATAACGGCCGGGGAAAAGTACGCGAGGGCTTGTTCATGGGCGCGTAGTCTCGTGCCATGTTCGGCGCATGAGCGTAGCAGTCAAATGGGTGCCGCGGAAGAAAGCCGCCCCCGAGCCCGGTGAATTGCTGACGTGGTACGACCGGCATCGTCGCGTGCTGCCGTGGCGTGCGCGGCGCGGCGAGACGCCCGATCCTTATCGTGTCTGGCTTTCGGAAATCATGCTGCAGCAGACGACCGTGAAGACGGTCGCGCCTTACTATGCACGCTTCATCACCAAGTGGCCGACGGTGGGCGCTCTCGCGAAGGCAAAGCCTGACGACGTGCTGCGTGTGTGGGCGGGCCTCGGCTATTACGCCCGCGCGCGCAATCTTCATGCTTGCGCCAAAGAGATTGCCAAACGCGGAGGCTTTCCGCGCGGCGAAGCAGATTTGCGAGCGTTGCCGGGTATCGGAGGCTATACAGCGGCCGCCGTTGCCGCGATTGCGTTCGATGCGCCGGCAGTGCCGGTTGATGGAAATGTGGAGCGCGTGATCACGCGCCTGTTTGCCATCGAGGACAAGCTGCCCGCGTCGAAGCCGCGGATCAAGGAACATGCGCGGTCGCTTTTGCCGCCGAGGCGCAGCGGTGACTTCGCGCAAGCGCTGATGGATTTGGGTGCAACCCTCTGCTCGCCGAAGCGGCCGGCCTGCGCGCTTTGTCCGTGGAACGAAAGCTGTCTTGCGTTTGCGCGCGGCGATCAGGAGAGTTTTCCTCGAAAAGCGCCCAGGCGCGACGGGAGGTTAAGGCGTGGCGCCGCCTTTGTTGTCGTCCGAAGTGACGGAGAGGTCCTTTTGCGCACGCGGGCGGAAAAAGGCCTGCTCGGCGCGATGACGGAAGTGCCGAATAGCGACTGGACGCACGATTTCGACGCCAGCGAAGCGCTCGACTTCGCGCCAAAATTTCGTGCGGCGAAATGGCGAAAGCTGCCCGGTACGGTGACGCACACGTTCACGCATTTCCCGCTCGAACTGGTTGTTTACAAGGCCGAGGTGCCAAAGAATGCAAAGGCGCCTGAAGGCGCGCGCTGGGTGCCGATCGAAAACATTGCAGGCGAGGCATTGCCGACCGTCATGCGCAAGGTATTGGCGCACGCGCTCGATTGAATCTTTCCGGAGAACGTCATGATGCAGGATTCCGAAACGCCCGGCCGCGCGCACTGGACCGTCAGCGCGCGCTATCCCGATCCGGCGGTGAGGAATCTCGACCCGCGCTTCGCCAAATACCGCGTCAATCTCGCGAGCGTTGAGCGGCTGTGGAGCGGCGCGCGTTGGGGCGAGGGGCCGGTGTGGTTCGGCGACGGACGATATCTGCTATGGAGCGACATTCCGAACAACCGCATTCTGCGCTGGGAGGAGGAAACCGGCGCGGTGAGCGTTTTTCGCAAACCCTCGAACAATGCCAACGGCAATACGCGCGATCGTCAGGGCCGGCTCATCACCTGCGAACACGACGCGCGCCGCGTCACGCGTACGGAATACGACGGCTCGATCACCGTGATCTGCGACAGCTTCGAGGGCAAGCCGCTGAATTCACCCAACGACGTGGTGGTGAAATCGGACGGCTCGATCTGGTTCACCGATCCGTTCTTCGGCATCCTCGCCAATTACGAAGGCCACAAGGCGGAGCCCGAGTTGCCGACGAATATCTATCGGGTGGACGGACAAACCGGCAAAGTCACCGTTGCGGTCGGCGACATCACGCTGCCGAATGGACTCGCGTTCTCGCCGGATGAATCGAAACTGTACGTCGTCGATTGCGGCGTCGCGCCGCGCACCATCCGCGCCTACGACGTGGCAGGAAACAGCGCGCGCAATGGCAAGGCGTTCATCGAGAACAAGGAAGGCGGCACGCCGGACGGTTTCCGCGTCGATATTGACGGCAATCTGTGGTGCGGCTGGGGCATGGGCAACGCCGAACAGGACGGCGTGATGGTGTTTGCGCCGGATGCAACGCCCATCGGCAAGATCGATCTGCCGGAACGCTGCGCCAATGTCTGCTTCGGCGGCCGCTACGGCAGCCGCCTGTTCATGGCGGCGAGCCACTCGCTCTATGCGCTCTACGTGAACACGCAAGGCGTCGCCGGCGGCTGATGTTACAGCGTAAGCTTACGCCAGCCGGAGGAATTTCGATGGTGATAGGGGATGCTTGATGACGTGACGATCATTGCGGGCATCCCGATCCCGTCTACGTCGCCCGTTTTCCTTACGACAGTCGGATTTCATGTTCTGCTCGGGCTCGCCTGCATCGTCACAGGCGCCATCGCGATGCTTAGCAATAAAGGCCGAGGCCGGCATTCGAATTTCGGAACAAACTATTATTGGTGTTTATTGGCAGTTTTTGTATCCGCTACAGCATTGGCAGCGGTCCGCTGGCGGGAGGATTATCACCTTTTTGTCCTTGGGATGCTTTCATTCACGGCCGCGTATCTCGGCCGGCGGGCGCTCCGGCAACGCTGGCGGAAATGGCCTTGGATCCACGTCGTGGGAATGGCCGCGTCCTATATCCTGTTACTGACAGCTTTCTATGTGGACAATGGCAAAAACCTGCCGCTTTGGAGAGAACTTCCGCAAATTGCTTTTTGGCTGCTGCCTGCGGCAATCGGAATACCAATCCTTGTCTCCACGCTGTTGCGGCATCCGGTGATCCGAAGGTCTTAGAGCTTCGAATTTAGGTAAATCCTGCCCTAGACCGTCGGCACGCCCATTGAGGCCGCCAGCATCGCCTCCTGCTCGCGCCGGCTCATCGGCCTGACCTTGCGCGTTACGGCCTTGCGGTTGATCTTGCGCCTGGCGATGCCGTTGAGCTTCTTGTCGGTTGCTTTCTCTTCCCTCAGATTTGCCGCAAACAGCCGCGCGACATCGGCATGTCCGAGCGCCTTCGCCCAGGCGATGAGCGTACCATATCGCGTGATCTCGTAATGCTCGACGGCTTGCGCCGCGCCGATCAGCGCCGCGTTGAGCACGAGCTTGTCGCTGACGTCGCCGGCGATCTCTTTGGCTTCGTTGAGAATGCCGTCGATGGCGGGGCAGTCGGTGCCGGAGGGCTCCAGCTTGAGCCTCTTGAACGCCTGCTCCAGCCGCTTGATCTGGCCCTTCGTCTGCTTCAAATGCGTCTGAAGACCCTTTTTCAACTCGCGGTCGCTCGCCTTTTGCGCCATCTCCGGCAGCGCCTTCTCGATCTGGCGCTCGGCGTAGTACATGTCGCGGAGAGCGTGTACGAAGAGGTCGTCCATCGTCGCGATATCGGGGGAGAACCAGCCCATTGTCGGTGTCCTTGCGTTGCGGTGACTTCGCTAGTTAAGCGTTTGCCGCACGTCCGGTTCCGGCACGTTCCAGTTCAGTCAAACGGAGGCCTCAAATGACAATTCAGCGCCATGACGCAGGTCCGCGCATGAGCAAGGCTGTGGTCCACGGCGACACAGTTTATCTTTCCGGCATCGTCGCGGAAAATCCGAAAGGTAAAAGCACCGGCGAACAGACCAGAAGCATTCTCGCGCAGATCGACGGCTTTCTCGCGAGGGCCGGTACCGACAAGTCCAAATTGCTCTCGGCCAACATCTGGATCACCGACATGGCCAATTTCGCCGAAATGAACGCGGTGTGGGACGCGTGGGTGTCGCCCGGCAACCCGCCCGCGCGCGCGACCGTCGAGGCCGGACTCGCCTCGCCGGACTACAAGGTCGAGATCATGGTGGTGGCAGGGAAGTGAGCGAGCCGGGGATTCTCGCGATCTTCAACGATTGCCGCGCCGGCCGCGAGCGCGAATTCGAGGAATGGTTTCAGGGCGAGCACCTGCTCGAACGCCTGAGCGTGCCCGGCTTCCTGTTCGGACGCCGGCACCAGGCCATTTCCGGCTCATCCGGTTATTTCAATTTTTACCTGACCGAGAGTCCGGAGGTTCTCACGTCGAAGCCCTATCTCGAGCGGCTCGACAATCCGACGCCGATGACGCGCAAGGTGATGTCGGAGATCTTCGTTAACATGAACCGCACGGTTTGCCGGCGGGTCGCGCGAAGCGGCGGCTTCCGCGGCGCCTATGCGGTGACTGTGCGCTTCAACGAGCAGCCGGACGGGGCGGCGCTGAAATCGGAATTGGAGACCTTGATGCATCGGCCGGGAGTGGCGGGAGGCGAAATCTGGATCGCGCTCGATCCGCGCGGAATGCCGGTTTCCGGCGAGGAAAAGCTGCGCGGCGGCGACCAGAAAATCGCCGGCTGCCTGATCATCGATACGCTGCGGCAGGCTGACGCCGAGAACATCGGCGCGCAAATGTCGAAGCGATTTCCGGGAACGGACGTCGGCGTATTCCGCGTCCTCTGCTCGCTTGGGCGCGGCGATCTCTGACGCCCTGCCTTTCGTCCTGACCGCAGCCGCACGTAGCCGGGCATTCCCTATTTTTTGATAACGGACAGCTTTCCGCTGCGCTCGAGGCGCGCCTCCTCGACTTCGCCCGGATGCTTCACGCCCTGTTGCCGCAGGTCTTCGGCGAGGTCGTCATCGGACATGTGGGTCTTGCGCATCCCTTTGCGGTCGACGACGCCGTTCCTGATGATCAAGGTATCGTGTCCCTTCGTGATCGCGCCGAGCGTTTTGGAATTCTCCGTGAAGTAGGAGATGATCCAGTGCATGAGGATGAGCACGAGCGCGGCGGCAAGCGAGGCAACGAACGGCGCGTTGCCGGAGATCGCGCGGCTGGAGACCGACCCGATGACGATCACAAGGATTGCGTCGAAGGCCGTGGCTTCGCCGAGGAATCTTTTTTTACCGAAGCGAACGTAAGCGATCAGCACGATGTAAACGACGAAGGCACGCACGCAGACCTGAAACACGCTGAGTTGTTCGGCTCTCGTCGCCGACAGGCCGAGGACCGCATCAAAGAAATTCGATACAGCGTGCATCGTCGTGTTTGTGTGTCCTGATCGAGACACCAAACAACGTTGCGTTCGGGCGGCTTGTTCCGGGTCTAGGCGGGCTCGATTTCCGCCCGGATTTGCGCGCGGAAATCGTCGATGGAGACAAGGCCTTTCGGGGTCTCGAGATGCCAGAAGGTCCAGCCGTTGCAGGCGTCGAGCCCCTGCGCCAGCGCGCCGATGCGGTGAATGGAGCCGACTTTATCGCCAAGCGAGACGGCGCCATCGGCGCGCACCAGCGCGCGGTGACGCTTCTTGCCGTCGACCAGATTCGCGCCCGGCGTGATCAGCCCGCGCTCGATCAGCGCGTTGAAGGGCACGCGCGGCGCTTCGCGCGCGGTGACGAACGGCGCCAGCGTCGGGGCCTCGAGTGGCTTCATGGCAGCGATGCGCCTTTCAGCCGCCTGCGCGTAAGCGGCATCGCGCTCGATGCCGATAAAGCGGCGGCCGAGATGCTTCGCCACCGCGCCGGTCGTGCCGGTGCCACAGAACGGGTCGAGCACGAGGTCGTCGACGCGCGAGCTTGAAAGGATCACGCGCGCGAGCAGCGCTTCCGGCTTTTGCGTCGGGTGCAGTTTCTTGCCGTCCAGGCCTTTGAGGCGTTCGTCGCCGGTGCACAGGGCGATCGTCCAGTCGGAGCGCACCTGGATGTCTTCGTTGCCGGCCTTCAGCACTTCGTAGTTGAACGTGTAGCCTTTCGCATCCGCATCGCGCGAAGCCCAGATCAGCGTCTCGTGCGCATTGGTGAAGCGCCGGCCGCGGAAATTCGGCATCGGGTTCGATTTGCGCCAGATCACGTCGTTGAGAATCCAGAAGCCCAGGTCCTGCATCAGCGCGCCGACGCGGAAAATGTTGTGATAGGAGCCGATGACCCAGATCGTGCCGGCGGGCTTGAGCACGCGCCGGCAGGCGCTCAGCCACGCGCGCGTGAATTCGTCGTAAGCGGAAAAATTCGCGAACTTGTCCCAGTCGTCGGTCACGGCGTCGACGTGACTGTCGTCGGGACGTTTCAGGTCGCCCTGGAGCTGGAGGTTGTAAGGCGGATCGGCGAACACCAAATCGACGGATTCGGCGGGCAGCTTCGCGATTTCCGCAAGGCAATCGCCGACGACGATGCGAGCCGCTGGGACGATCTCGGAAACTCTACGGGGCGCCCGTGAGGGCGCCCCGCGACGCGACACAACCATGACCCAGAACTCTGACTCACAGACGACGCGGCCGGCGACGCGGGACCTACAACCGACTTGGCTTGCATGATGCGCGCCCAAGGTAAAAAACGGCTTAACCGGGTACCCTTGCAGCTCGGCAAATTCTGCCTATTCCACCGGAACTTAGCGCCGCTTTTCGCGGGTCCGGCAATGGCGGTAATGTGTGCGTGCAGTTGAGGAGACAACTGAAATGCGTTGGGACGATTTTCGCCGCAGCGACAATGTCGAGGACGATCGCGACGGCGGCGGCGGCTACGGTGGCGGCGGCTACGGCGGCGGCTTTGGCATCCCGATCGGCAGCGGCGGCCTCGGCATTGGCACGATCGCCGTGCTTGCCCTGATCGGCTGGGCGACCGGCATCAACCCTGCGATTCTGATCGGCGGCGCCGAGATGGTCTCGCGCACGCACTATGAGCAGCCGTATCGGCAGGCGCCGGTGCGGACCGGCCGGCCGAAGGATGCGACCGGCGATTTCGTTGCGGCCGTGCTTGGCAACACGGAAGATACCTGGAGCGACATCTTTCAGCGGTCCGGCCGCGAGTACCGGCCGCCGCGGCTGCGGCTTTATCGCGGCGGCGAGCAGGGCGGCTGTGGTTTCGCGCGCGCGGCGATGGGTCCGTTTTATTGCCCGAATGACCGCCGCATCTATCTCGACACCAGCTTCTTCCGCGACATGCAGGTGCGTTTCCGCGGTTGCAGCGGCAAGGCCTGCGAATTTGCCGAGGCTTACGTGATCGCGCACGAGGTCGGCCACCACGTGCAGAACCTGATCGGCATCCTGCCGAAGGCGGCGTCGTTGCAGCGCGCGGCCGGCAGCAAGGCGGCGGCAAACCGCGTTCAGGTTCGCATCGAGTTGCAGGCGGACTGCCTTGCCGGCGTGTGGGCCAATCATTCCAATCAACGCTGGAAGACGATCGAGCCAGGCGACGTCGAGGCCGCCATGCAGACGGCGGCGGCGATCGGCGACGACCGATTGCAGAAGCAGGCGCAAGGCTATGTCGTGCCGGACGCTTTCACGCACGGAACGTCCGCGCAGCGGCAGCACTGGTTCACTGTCGGACTCAAGCAGGGCAAGGTTTCCGCGTGCGACACGTTTGCGGCGGGGCAGTTATAGCTGTCATTCCGGGACGGCGCGCAAGCGCCGGACCCGGAATCCAGATGGCAATTTGGTACGTGGTTCTGGATTCCGGGTTCATGCGCTTCGCGCATGCCCCGGAATGACGTGAGGGAAATTTCATGCCAGGCATCGATCAGAACAGGCAATTCGTTGCGCTGAAGTTCGCCGTGTTGACCGTTTCCGACACGCGCAAGCTCGCCGACGACAAGTCCGGCAACACGCTCGCCGAACGCATCCGCGCCGCCGGGCATTATTTGGCCGAACGCGCGATTGTCACCGACGACGTCGACGCGATCCGCCAGCGCGTGAAGGCGTGGATCGCCGATCCGATGATCGATGTCGTCATCACCACCGGCGGCACCGGGTTCACAGGCCGCGACGTCACACCGGAAGCAATCGAGCCGCTGTTTGAGAAGCGCATGGACGGCTTCGCCACCATGTTCCTGCTGGTGAGCGAGCGGAAGATCGGCACTTCGGCGATCCAGACGCGCGCGACGGCGGGCGTCGCGGGATCGACCTACATCTTCTGCCTACCGGGATCGCCCGGGGCGTGCGCCGATGCCTGGGACGAAATCCTCGTTCATCAGCTCGACTATCGCTATCGCCCCTGCAATTTCGTGGAGCTCATGCCGCGATTGGACGAGCATCTGCGGCGGCCGAAGGCGAAGGGCGCGACCGTCTAGCATGGCTACGGCCGCCGAATTTCGCCGTATCGCGCTGTCGCTCGCGGGAACGGTTGAGGCTCCGCATTTCGATCGCACGGCCTTCAAGGCCGCGCGCATTTACGCGACGCTGGCCGCCGACAGGAAGACCGCGAATTTCCGCTTCACGCCCGACGAGCAGGAGCTCAAATGCATGGTGGCGGCGGACGCCTTTGCGCCAATTCCGAATGCCTGGGGCAGGCAGGGCTGGACCGTCGGCACCCTGGCAAAATTGAGCACGGCCGAATTGGGCGCGGCGCTCGAGATGGCGTGGCGCCACGCGCAGCCCAGGCGCGGCATCCGGCGCAGACGGCAGACTATCCCGAAATCGCGAACTTGATGACAAACAGCAGCGCCAGCACGATGACCGCAGGCGACGCTTCTCTCAGTTTGCCCGAGATGATTTTCAGCACGGCATAAGTAATGAAGCCGAGCCCGATGCCGGTCGCGATCGAGTACGTCAGCGGCATCGTGATCGCCGCGACCACCGCCGGCGCATATTCGGTGGCATCGTTCCAGTCGACCTCTGCGAGCCCGCGCGCCATCACGCAGGCGACATAGAACAGCGCCGCCGAAGTCGCATACGCCGGAATCATGCCGGCGAGCGGCGAGAAGAACAGCGCAAGCAAAAAGAAGATTGCAACGAACACCGACGACAATCCGGTGCGCGCGCCGGCTTGCACGCCGGCTGCGCTTTCGATGTAACTCGTCGTGGTCGAAGTGCCGATGAGGGAGCCAAACATCGCCGCGAAGCTGTCGGAGATCAGCGCCTCCTTCATGCGGGCGAGCTTGCCGTCTTTCATCAGGCCGGTGCGATGCGTGACGCCGATCAGCGTGCCGGCGTTGTCGAACACGTCGATGAACAGGATCGAAAAGATGACGATGAGGAACGTGGCCTCGCCGACGCGCGAGAAGTCGAGCTTGAACAAGGTCGGCGTGATCGACGGCGGCAGCGAGACGATGCCGGAAAAGTGCGTGAGGCCGAGCGGAATGCCGATCACCGCCACGACCAGGATGCCGATCAGCGTGCCGCCCATGATGCGCCGGTAGTTCAGCGCCGCGATCAGCACGAAGCCGACGAGCATCAGCACCGGCTCCCAATGGCGCAGATCGCCGAGCGTGACCAGCGTCGCCGGCTGCGCGACGATGATGTGCGATTCTTCGAGCGCGATGATGCCGAGGAACAATCCGACGCCCGCCGACACCGCCATCTTGAGATTCTGCGGAATGGAGTCGATGACGTATTGCCGGATGCGGAAGACGGAAATGAAGAAGAAGATCACGCCCGAGCAGAACACGGCTGCGAGCGCCTGCTGCCAAGTGTATTTGTAGGTCAGCACGACCGTGAAGGCGAAGAAGGCGTTGATGCCCATGCCGGGCGCAAGCGCAATCGGGTAGTTCGCGTAAAGCGCCATCACCAGCGTCGACACTGCCGCCGCGATGCAGGTCGCGACGAACACGGCGCCCGTGTCCATGCCGGTCTTGCCGAGGATCGCCGGATTGACGAACACGATGTAGACCATCGTGAGGAACGTGGTCAGGCCGGCGATGAATTCGGTGCGAACGTTCGTGCCGTTTTCCGTCAACCTGAACTGGCGCTCGAGAAACGAGGTTTCGGTCGCGGTCGTGTCGGTCATCGCAGGTCTCCCCACCCGTGGCTGCCGCGACAAGATATTCCGAAAATGCCGGCGGCCGCCCGCTTGCGGCTTAGTTGTCCACTACCGCCCGGCCGATCAACGTGCGCTCAGCGGCTTGCCGCGTTTTGTCCGGATTGCGGCCGAATGACCGCCCAGCCCATGC
This sequence comes from Pseudolabrys sp., assembly GCA_035701545.1. GTDB lineage: Bacteria > Pseudomonadota > Alphaproteobacteria > Rhizobiales > Xanthobacteraceae > Pseudolabrys. The sequence goes on along the minus strand of DASSRW010000235.1, from coordinate 8,786 downwards.
GGATCAGGGGAAGGAACCCTTCGACCGTGCGGGGGAACGCGCGCGGCACTTCCGGCACCAGCCCGGGAAAATCCGCCTTGATCTGTTGCGGCGGCATGGCGGTGTTGCCGGGTGCGGGCCAGACCAGGACGCCGCCTTGCTCGCGGATTTCGGCCGGCGTGGCCCAGGGGCTGCGCTCCGGCGTATCCGTGAAGAATACGTGCGGTCGGCTCGGCGACCCGAGCGCGACGAGCGCGGCAGTCCGATTGTCGCCGGCGACATAGGGCAGCGGCTTGCCGGTGCGGCGCTGATAGTTCTCGGCAAAGAAGCGGCCCATCGCTCTCGCCGGCTGTGCGACGCGTAGGTCGGTCGGAAATACCCAGGGCAGGATCGTCACCGCCAGCGCGGTGAGCAGCGGGGGCGCGATCAGCAGGCCGAGCCAGGTGAAGCTCACGACGCGCTCGCGGTAGAGCAGCACGCGGTCGCCGGCAAGCACGATCACGGCGAGGCCGGAAAGCAGAACAAGCGGCCCGACGCGCGCGAGCGGCGTGATCAGTCCGTATGCCGCGACGATTGCAAGCGCCACCAGCACCGGCGCCGCCGCAAAGAAATAGACGAAGGTGCGCGCAAGCGGGCGCGTGGGCATGCGGTCGATTTCCGGCGCGAGCTCCTTGCGCCGTCGCCGCCGCGGAAAGCCGCTGGCCGACCAGATCAGCAGCAAGAGCCCGAGATGCACGGCGACGATCAGGCCGAGCAGGCGCAGCGCCGGTCCCGGCGACGGCGCCGGAAGCATGTTCTCGCGCAAAGCATCGAGCAGCGGCATCCCGGATTGCAGCAGCCAAACAAAATGCGGAAACACAATAAACAGCAGCAGCAGAATGGCGATCCACGGCTCGGGATGCGCGAACGAGGAATGGGCCCGGCGGGCGAAGATCGAGAACACGATCAAAAGGCCGAGCAGGATCAGGCCGGCGTAGCTCGTGAGCAGCAAAAGGCCGAGATCGACGGCGAGCAGAAACCAGTAGCCGAGTTCGCGCTCGCCGACCGCGCGCCAGTAGTGGAGGAGTGCGAAGGCCCAGAGCGGCAATGCGAGCACCGCCGGACCAAAGTCGGCCGACGGCGCCGAGAAGGCGGCAATGCCCGCCATCAGCAGCACGGCGAGCACGGCATGGCGCGTGCCGACGATCAGGCGGCCGAGTTCGAAGACCGCGCGATAGGCCGCGACCATGCAGGCCTGCGCAAGCACGTAGACGCCGAAGACGCCGGCCATTCTGAACGCGACCTCGCCGAACCAGAAGGCAAGCGGGGGCCCAAGATAGCTGCCAAGCCGAAACTCGCGGCCAATCGCCAGCAGTATCGGCACGTCGCCGGGCGGCGCGCTGTAGAAGACAGAAGGGACGATCACCCAGAGCGCGGCTTGCGTGAGCGCGGCCGCCCAGAAGACGAAGGACGGCCGCCCGCGCAGGAATTCGATGATGAGGGAGACGTAATGCATCTTTACCTTATCCCTCCCCCTTTGAGGGAGGGTCGGCGAGCGAAGCGAGCCGGGGTGGGACAGACTTCGCAACGCCCTCCACCCCACCCGGCTCCTCGCTTCGCTCGGAGCCACCCTCCCCTAAAGGGGAGGGATGAAGAGAGCGCGATCAAACCTTGGCAGGATTAGAGAACGAACCCTAGCGTGGCAACAAGCTGGCTATGGCTTCTTCCGCCAATGCCTCGGCAGCTTCGGCGCCCGACGCCGCAAGTTTCGCCGCCACCGGCGCAAACGAGCGGCGGTGGTGGATGGTCGGCCCGAGCCGGGCGAGGGCGGCGAAATGCTCCGGCACGCTGTAGCCCATGTGCCGCTCGAAGCCGTAGCCGGGGTGGGCGAGCCCGAGCCGCCTCATCAGCCGGTCGCGCGTCACCTTGGCGACGATCGAAGCGGCGGCAATGGACGTAACCAGCGCGTCGCCGCTGACCACCGCCTCGCAATCGCAGCCGGCGTCGATCTTCATGTTGCCGTCGACGAAGACGAGCCTGGGCCTGACCGGCAGCGCTTTCACTGCGCGCGCCAGCGCCCATAGCGACGCGCGCAGGATATTGTCTCGGTCGATGCGCTCGACCGTGCCGAACGCCACCGCAACCTCCGCCGTCGCGCAGATTTTCGCGTAAAGCTTCTCGCGCTCGGCGGCGTCTAGCTTTTTCGAGTCGTTGAGCCCGCGCGGAATGCGGTTCGGGTCGAGCACCACCGCGGCGGCGACCACCGGACCGGCAAGCGGCCCGCGGCCGGCCTCGTCGCAGCCGGCCACCGGCCAGACACCGCGGTTAAGCGCGCGCCGCTCGCGGCGGAACGTCGGGCGAAGTTCCGGCTCGTTCAGCGGCAATCTTGCGACTGGCGAATTCGCGGCAGCGGTTCGGCTCATGGCCGCGATCAAACGCCGCCGAGGACCTAAGTCAACGTCCATTTGTGAAGTGCGGGAAAAGCATCACAGCCGCGCAACGTGCTAGGGCACTCTGGCGTCCATTTCCGGGCGGAGGACAACACTTTCCTGTGCGGTCGCCTCGTTGCGCGAGCCGATGAATACGGCTGGCTCTGCACAGCGATTCACTGCGACATGCAGCACGTTCGCGGGAATGAAAATGTAGTCGCCAGGCCGCACGACGTCGCGATACTGCAGCTGATCGCCGGTCCACAGCTCCATTTCGTTGCCATTGAGCATGTACAGCGCGGTCTCATGGCGCTCATGTACGTGCGCGCGAGTACGCGCGCCTGGCGGCAGTGATATCATGCCAAGCCAGATCGACTTTGAGCCTGTAGTTTCTGCGCTCACCCCCGGCTCGTAGTCGCTCCCCTGTTCGGCACGATAACCAGCGCCGCCGCGCATCACGTGGCCTTTGCGCGCCTCGGTGGCTGGATCCCTCAAAGCTTCAACAGCCATAGTTTCCTCCTGTTCAATAGACATCGAGGTGCGTAAATTCAGTGATGTATCGCCGAAAAGTCCTGAATCCGTCACCGAATTGTTCCGAATTTGTGCAAAACCGCGAAGCGTTATAGATGTCGAAGTTGATTTTTGGCTCGTTCGTTTTCGATACCCAGCGCGGAAAGCTGCTGCGCGACGGTCGGTCTCTGGCAATCGGCGAAAAAGGCCTGCGCCTGCTTCAAGCGCTCGTTGCCGCGCGTGGCAACGTGGTCGCCAAGAACGAATTGATGCAGGCGGCCTGGGGCGACGCTGCCGTCGAAGAGAGCAATCTTTCGGTGCAGATCGCGGCCCTGAGAAAACAACTCGGGCCGATGCCGGACGGCGGCGAATGGATCACAACAATACCGCGCGTCGGCTATCGCTTTGTTGGAAGTCCCGGACAATCAGCACCAGCAAGCGACTCGGTGATGCCGGCGCTCGCCGAACGCGAGCGCAAACCGTCGATCGCGGTATTGCCTTTTATAAATTTAGGCGGCGACCAGGAGCAAGACTACCTCGCTGACGGAATTACCGAAGACATCATCACCGCGCTGACGCGTTTTCGTTGGTTCTTCGTGATCGCGCGCAATTCCAGCTTTGTCTATAAGGGCAAATCAGTCGACGCCAAGCAGGTGGCGCATGAGTTGGGCGTACGATACCTGCTTGAAGGCAGCGTACGCAGGTCCGGTCAGCGTGCGCGCATCTCGGCGCAGCTTATCGACGCCGCAGGCAATCATATCTGGGCGGAACGCTACGACCTGGAGATGATTGAGCTGTTCGCCATTCAGGATGACATCGCCGAGCGCGTTGCCGGGGCCATCGAGCCTGAATTGCTCAAGAGCGAAGGGGCGCAGGCCGCGGCCCGGCACACCGGAAATATGACGGCGTGGGATCTGGTGCGGCGAGGAACGTGGCACTTCCATCAGGTGACGCGTGAGAATCATCTCAAAGCGCGCGAGCTGTTCAGGCAAGCCTGCAAGCTCGATCCCGATCTGCCCGAAGCGAACATCTGGCTCGCCCGAGTCAGCGCCGGCGTTGTTCCATATGGCTGGTCCGATAACCCCACTGCCGACCTGCAAGAAGGAACGAACGCGGCGCTGACGGCTATCCGACTTGACGAGCGGAACGTTTATTCACATTACGCGCTCGCAATCGTCAGCGTGTTTGCCGAGCGCTTCGACCAGTCGATCAGCGCGGCGCGAAAGGCGATTGAGATCAGTCCGAGCTTCGCCCTCGGTCATCTGGTGCTGGGCATGGCGCTTCTATTCAGCGGACAGGCCGCCGAGGCCATCCCGCCGCTGGAGTACGGCTTGCGTCTGAGCCCTTATGACCCGCAAAATTTCGTCTGGTTCAACATGCTCGCCTTGGCAAGGCGGTTTTCCGGACGTGCGGAGGCGGCACTTGAAGCGGCCGACCGCGCGCTTCGAATCCGGCCGAACTGGCGGACCAGCCTGGAAGTGTTGATTTGCTGCTATGCCGCGCTCGGAAAATGGGATGACGCGCGCCGCTGCGCGCAAGACATGACCGGTCTGACAAGGCAGCTGGGCGACGTTGTGGCCCCGCTCAGGGCCAATAACCCGCATTGGGCCTCACAAATGCAGGACGCGCTGATAAGGGCGGGCGTTAAATAAGCAGTAATTCGCGCAGCCAGGTCAGCTAAACAAGCTGAGCTGGCCACTGTCGCGTTGCGGTGGGCGGAACTGGCTCGTGTCGAGCGACAGCCGGTGCTGATTGAGCCCGAGCTTCTCGCAGGCCATCTCGAACCGTCGGCCGATCATCCACGCGTAAGGCCCGCCGCCTTTCATGCGCTTGCCCCACGTCGCATCGTAATCCTTGCCTCCGCGCGTGTCGCGGATGAGCTTGAACACGTGATCGGCGCGGTCGGGGTAATTCGCTTCCAGCCATTCGCGAAACAGGTCGCGCACTTCGAGCGGCAGGCGCAGCAGCACGTAGCCCGCTTCCTTCACGCCGGCGACCGCGGCGGCATCGAGGATGCGCTCGATTTCCATGTCGTTGAGCGCGGGAATGATCGGCGCGACCATCACGGTCGTCGGCACGCCGGCCTGCGACAGGCGCCGCAGCGTTTCCAGCCGCCGCATCGGCGTGGCCGCGCGCGGCTCCATCTTGCGCGCAAGCTCGGCATCGAGCGTCGTCACCGACAGCGCGACTTTGGCGAGCCGCCGTTCCGCCATGCGCGCGAGAATGTCGAGATCGCGCAGCACCAACGCCGACTTGGTGACGATGCCGACGGGGTGGCCCGCAGCGTCCAGCACTTCCAGGATGCGGCGCATCACCTGGTAGCGGCGCTCGATCGGCTGATACGGATCGGTGTTGGTGCCGATCGCGATCACCTTCGGCGCGTAATTGGTCGCGGAAAGCTCTTTCTCGAGAAGCTCGGCCGCGTCCGGCTTCACGAAGAGCTTCGACTCAAAATCGAGTCCCGGCGACATGCCGAGATAGGCATGCGTCGGGCGAGCGAAGCAGTAGATGCAGCCGTGTTCACAGCCGCGGTAGGGATTTATCGAGCGATCAAACCCGATATCGGGCGAATCGTTCCGCGTGATTATTTTTCGCGTCGCGTCGACCGTCACGGTGGTCTTGAACGCCGGCAGTTCGTCAAGCGAACGCCAGCCGTCGTCGAAGGCGATGCGCGCAAGCGGCTCGTAACGGCCGCTGGCGTTGCTGGTCGCGCCGCGCCCGCGCCGCCGCTCGAAGTCAACGGCGACGCCGAGGAGGCCGGTCGTGTATTCGCCGAACTTGCCGTCGTCCGCCGGCGTGGAGGGCTGCCCCGCCGGCGGACGCTTCAAGGCTGCAATGTTACGAGCCATGGGCGCACTTCTACGCCAATCGTGAGAACATAACAAGAACAATCAAATCACTGGCGCTGTGCGTCTTGATGTTGTGGTTTCTGGGCTGGCAGACGCATGATCTTGAAAGCCGTTCCTGGGGTTCCGGTTCCATGTTGAGCGCCATTATTGCGACGCGCGAATCGGAGCGCGCACTGGCCCGCACGCTTGCGGCGCTGGTGCCGGGCGCAACCTCGGGCGTCCTGCGGGACGTGATCGTTGCAGACGGCGGGTCGCAGGACGCGACCGAAGACGTTGCCGATCTCGCCGGCTGCCGTTTCATGAAATCGACGCGGTCGATCGGCGAGCGGCTCAAGGCCGCCGCGGCGACTGCGCGCGGGCCCTGGCTCATGTTTTTGCGCGCGGGCGCGGTGCCGGGCGAAAACTGGATCGCCGCGGTTGAAAGTTTTATCGCAACGGCGGAGCGCTTCGGCAAAACGAACCACGCCGCGACCTTCGGGCCAGAGCCACCTGTCGCAAAGCCCGGCCTTGCGGGTGTGCTTGCGTCGATGCGGCTCGCCGTTGGGCGCGGCGTCCGGCCAGTGCAGGGCCTGCTGATCGGAAAGCGCTTCTACGAGTCAATTGGCGGGCATCCGGGCGGCGAAGATGCCGAGGCCCTCCTGCTGAGCCGTATCGGGCGGCGCCATGTTGCGCTTCTGCCGTGCCCGATCAGCTGGACAGGCAATCGAAGCGATACTTGACTTTGTCAACTATCCGCCCGATGCTCGCCGCCATGAACGGAAATTCTCAGCGCGCGCAGCGCATCGCCGCCGTGCGCCGGTTCAATCGCTTTTACACCCGGCAGATCGGCGTGCTGCGCAAAGGCTATCTCAATAGTCCCTATTCGCTGGGCGAGATGCGCGTGCTTTACGAGGTCGCCCACGGCGCTCGGACCGCCACCGAGATCGTCCGCAATCTCGATCTCGATGCGGGGTATCTCAGCCGCGTGCTGCGCCAGTTCGAGAAGCGCGGCTACATCAGACGAACGGCTTCCGCCGAGGACGCGCGCCAAAGCCGGCTTGCCATGACGCAGCGCGGACGGAAGGCGTTTGCGCCCATGGACAAGGGCTCACAAACCCTGGTTGGCACCATGCTGGACGCACTCGATCCCGCCGCGCAGTCGCGGCTGGTTGCGGCCATGGTATCGATCGAAAGCTTGCTCAATGGAAAAGGCAGGACGGAAAAGGAATCCGGGCCGAATTACATTCTGCGCGAGCCGAAGCCCGGCGACTTCGGCTGGCTCGTCAAACGCCACGCCGAAATCTACGCGCAGGAATACGGCTGGACCGAGCCGTTCGAAGGTTTGTGCGCGCAGATCGTCGCCGACTTCGTTAACAACAACGATCCGAAGTGCGAGCGCTGCTGGATCGCCGAACTTGACGGCGAAAACGCTGGCGCGGTGATGATCGTGCGCGATTCAGCCGATGTCGCTCGGCTGCGGCTGTTGCTGGTCGAGCCGCACGCGCGCGGGCTCGGCATCGGCGCACGGCTCGTGGATGAGTGCGTGAAATTTTCGCGCGACGCCGGCTACAAGAAGATCACGCTCTGGACGCACAGCGTGCTCACGGCGGCGCGACGCATCTACGAGAATGCCGGCTTCAGGCTGACCGCAAGTGAGGCGCGCCACACCTGGAGCAAGGACGTGGTGGCGGAGTTCTGGGATTTGGAGTTGTAAGTCCGGGCTGGTGTCGTGGCGCGTATTCGGCGATCATCCCGGCGTTCCGGCATTGAGCGCCTTTTTGACGGCGAGCAGGTCGCGCCACGCGAAACGCTTTTGCAGCGGGCTGCGCAACAGGAACGCCGGATGGAACGTCGGCATCGCGCGGATGTCGCGCGTTCCCGTGTTGAACGTGAACCAGCGGCCGCGTGTCCGCGTGATGCCTTCCTTGATACCGAGCAGCGTCTGCGCGGACGGCCCGCCCAGACAGACGAGAATATCGGGATCCGCAAGCTCGATCTGGCGCAGGATGAAGGGCAGGCAGATTTGCGATTCCTGCGGCGTCGGCGTGCGGTTGCCGGGCGGCCGCCAGGGCACGATGTTCGCGATGTAGACGCTGCGGCGGTCGAGCCCGATGGCGGCGAGCATGCGGTCGAGCAGCTTGCCGGAGCGGCCGACGAAGGGCAGGCCCTCGATGTCCTCGTCGCGCCCCGGCGCTTCGCCGACCAGCATCAGCCGGGACTCCGGATTGCCGTCCGCGAAAACAAGCTGCGTAGCCGAAGGCTTGAGCGCGCAGCCTTCGAACTTTTCCAGAATGGCGCGCAGTTCGTCGAGCGTCCCGGCGCTGCGCGCCGCTTCGCGCGCAGCCATGGTGGCGGCATCGGGCGCGAGCGGCGCCACATTTTTTCTTCCCTCCCCCGAAAGAGGAGGGCCGGATCGCTCGCCGGGTCCGGCCAAGGTCCTGCGCGATGACGGACTCCGACGATCCGGGCTGCGGTCATGGGCCGCGTCGGTGCCGCGGCGAGCTTCGCTTGCCCTTTCAGGGGAAGGTCGAAAAGAAGGTGCAAGCCGGTCGATCGGTTCCTCGCCGAGAAGCGCATCGACGCCCGCTTCCACATAGAAGTCGAGCAATGCGCGGGCAGCTTTTTCCGAAAGCGGGGTCATGGTTGATCTTACCACGGATGCGATTGCCGCCTCTGTGCAAAAGTGGACAATGAAGGACCAGAGGAGTTCTGCATGGCCGATCTGCCCGAACGCGAGGCAATGGAATTCGACGTCGTCATCGTGGGCGCAGGTCCGGCCGGGCTGGCCGCTGCGATCCGCATCAAGCAGATCAGCCCGGACATTTCCGTCGTCGTGGTGGAGAAGGGCTCCGAGGTCGGCGCGCATATTCTGTCCGGCGCCGTCATCGACCCGATCGGACTCGACCGTTTGCTGCCCGACTGGCGGGGCGAGGACACGCCGATCGGGACGCAAGTCACCGACGACCGGTTTTATTGGTTGTCGGCCAGCGGCGGGATGCGGCTGCCGAATTTCATCATGCCGCCACTGATGAGCAACCACGGCAACTTCATCGTGTCGCTC
>DASSRW010000234.1:0-4737 GCA_035701545.1 Pseudolabrys sp. | reverse complement strand
GCTTATTTGCGGCGTTCTCCTTCCGGCACCGGGCCGCGCTTTTGGCTCGGCTGTTGGCGTGCTCTTCGAGTTTCCCCGATAAGCCGGCCCAGCCGACCGCCATCAGCGAGCTCCTCGCGGGGACTCGTCTAGTGGTCCCGGCATAGCAGTTTGCCTTGCGCAAACTGCGTAAACTTGTTTGCGCTGCCCCGGCGCCGCCCGGGACCATGGATTGCGTCATCCACGGGCGCAGGCGCCGCACCCTGCCCCACTTCGAGAACGCCTCTAGAAGCGCCCCTCATGAGCAGGACGTTGCGGAATATAGTCCTATAACGAGGAGCTGTCAAGGGCATTCCAGCACACCAGACACTTTTGTAGGTGAATAATCCCAAAACTTGAGGTTGCAAACACAGATTTCTCGTGCTAGGAAAATAATCTAGAAAGGAATCCGTAATGCGCCTTTGGCTGAAAGAAAATCTCGAATTGCTGGAACACCTCAGTCTCCTGATGAACTTGCGGCGTCACCTTGCCTTGCGCGCAGGATTCGCTCCGTCCACGCGGAAAGCAAACTTCAATCCTGGTGAACCGCGTGTGCCGAAGCACAGTCCGGGTGGAGGGCAATGGACGACGCCAGGCGGCACTACTGTTACGACGTCTGATGGCTTTTTAACCGGTATATCTCAAATCGACGATACCTCGCGGGTGCTGAGCGACACGCTGGTCAAGGTAATCGAAGATCTAAACGTCGTGCCCGAAAGCACGCCTCAGCTTTATGGCACCCTGGTTCACGCCGCCTTTGCCATATCTGTGCGTCTGCAAGATCTTCCCGGAATTGGATTTCGAAACGTGGAGCGGACATTTAGTCTGGACGCGAGCGACCCTCGTTATGGCCTGGCGGGGAGCATCAGGACCGACGTGGTTCTTCAAAATGATCAGGGCGATATTCTAGCAATTTACGATGTAAAGACAGGAGCCCGGCGGATGTCGCGCGCCCGCGCAAACGAACTTCGCCGCAAGTCGGGCGCTTCGCCCGATACTCCGGTATTTGAGCTGAATGTCGACCGGGGTGTTACGAAAAAGAACATGCGGCTCGCGCTTATGCAAGCGATAGCCGGCTACGGCCGCTAGGAGAGATGCCATGGCAATGGAAATGCATGTTTTGTCCGATCGGCAGTTGAATTCGATCGCCGAATGGCAAAGGGCCCTCAACGTCGAGGGCTACGCGCTGCAATTTTCCGCCGATGTGCCTCTCGAAACTGTGAGCGGTCTCGTCCCGGCGACCTTACGAGGCCAGCAGACCGGTTTTGAATGTTATCGCGACGATGCGCAGGAGATGATGAAGCACTATGGTCGAAGCCACTTCTCTCATCGTTGGAAATACGCGCTAGGCTTCCGCTGGCGCGGTGATCTTGCCGAACTGCAAGCGGCATGGATGGCCGCGACCGCTTATGCGCGTGCGACGAGCGGCGTCATCTTTGACCCTCAGGAGATGCGGACCTATTCGGTTTCGGAGGCTGCAAATCTCGTGAAACAGATCGAGCGCAGCCTGCCCGCCGTTGAAGAGACGATTCGTGCAACGGTCGAGGAAATGACCAGGAGACGAATGAACTAGGCGCACCAGCCGGGCCATAATTGGCTCGCCAGGTTCGAGCATCGAAACTCCGCATGCGACACATCATCAGGCCGTATCAGGGTAATTGCAGGCGCTGGACCAGCCAACGTAATCTCTGCCTCGGCGCATCTGCCAACGAGCCGAAAACGGGGGCGGCTTCATAAACGACGTTTCTGGGAGGAAAACAAAATGCACAAACCAGCACTGCTTTTTGCAATCGCCTGTGGGCTCGGCGCTTTCGCGCTCCAGCCGGCCAACGCGGCCAATGTGAAAATCACGCCGCTCGGCAGTCACGACGGCGAGCTCTGCGCCCGGGATCGGGCGATGATCTTCGAGGACCCGGACGGCACGCGCGTTCTGTACGATCCCGGCCAGACGGTCGTCGGCGCTTCCGATCCGCGGCTCGGCAAGATCGACGTGGTGCTGCTCAGCCACGTGCACACCGATCACCTCGGCGACCGGCACACCAAGGCGGTCAACGCCGGCACCTGCGCGCATCCGGATCTTTCCGTTGTGGACGCGCCCAGCTCCAACACCGAGAAGATCGTCATCGCCAAGAAGGCGAAGTTTCTGGTCGGCGGCGAGATGAACAGCTTCTTCGCCAAGCGCATCGCGGCGGGCGGCGGCGACAAGAGCCAGGTGCTGGTGCTGCGTTTCGGCGCAAGCCGCAAGATCGGCGGCGTCACCATCTGGAGCGTGCCGGCGGCCCACACCAATGGGCTGAGCCCGGTGTTTCTCACCGGGCCGCTCGCCAAGGAGATGGCCGACAACGGGCTCACCGCCTATCTCGGCCCGCCCGGCGGCTATGTGCTGCGCTTCTCCACGGGGCTCACCGTCTATCTCTCCGGCGACACCGGCGTCATCAGCGAGCAGGCGAGCGTGGTGCGCGACGAGCTGCATGCGAAGCTCGCGGTGATGAACATCGGCGGCGATTTTTCCACCGGGCCGGAGGAAGCGGCCTATGTCATGAACGACCTGGTGAAGCCCAATTCGGTGATCGCCTCGCACGTCAACGAGGCGGCGACCAAGGACGGCAAGATCTTGCCCGGCACCAAGACGGCGGCCTTCAAGGCCGCGACCAAGGTGCCGGTCTATGCGTCGCTCAGCGGCAAGACCCTGGAGTTCGACGCCAACGGCAAGTGCACCGGCGGGTGTTAAACGCGACGCTCGGCCGGCTTCCGCGTGCTCCCTCTCCCCGCTGGAGAGGGTTGGGTGAGGGGCCACTGAGCTCGATGGATTGTAACCCCTCACCCGGATCGCGTTCGCGATCCGACCTCTCCCTATGGGAGAGGTGAAGAAAAATTGTAGGGTGGGCTGAGCGGAAGCGAAGCCCACCGTTTTCTGGATCAAGGTGGGCTCGGCGCGTTCCGCGCCTTAGCCCACCCTGCGCGCTCTGACCGCCGCGTCGAGGCAAGCCTTATGAAATGCGCCGCATGAAAATCTTCATCACCGGTGCGAGCGGCTATATCGGCGGATCGATTGCGGCGGCGCTGGTTGCGCGCGGCGACAGCGTGAGCGGGCTTGCGCGTTCGGACGAAACGGCGCGCGCATTAAGCGCGCGCGGCATTGCGCCGGTCGCCGGCACGCTCGACGATGGCGAGGCGCTCGCCGCGGCGGCGCGCGCGGCTGATGTGACGATCAACGCCGCCAATGCCGGCCATCGCGCTGCGGCCGAAGCAATGACCGCGGCGCTGGCCGGCAGCGGCAAGGCGTTCATCCACACCAGCGGCTCGAGCATCGTCGGCACGCGCGCGCGCGGCGAACGGGTCGAGGCCGTATTCGACGAGGACACGCCGTTTCAGCCCACGCCGCAGCGCGCGGAACGCGTGGCGATCGACACCATGGTGCGCGCCGCCGGGGGCAACGGCGTGCGCGCGGTCGTGATCGCGCCGAGTCTCATTTACGGGCGCGGGCGCGGCCTCAACCCGCACAGCATCCAGGTGCCGTGGCTGATCGCGCTGGCGAAAAAATCCGGCGTGGCAAAGCACATCGGCTCCGGCGAAAACCGCTGGTCGAACGTGCACATCGACGACCTGGTGCCGCTCTATCTGGCGGCGATCGCGCGCGCGCCGGCGGGCGCGTTCTATTTTGCCGAGAACGGCGAGAACTCCATGCGCGAGATGTGCGAAGCGATCAGCCGCATGCTCGGCTTCAGCGGCCGCACGCAGAGCATGACGATCGAAGAAGCGGCGGCTGAGTGGGGCGAGGGCCCGGCAAACGACACCATGGGCTCGAACAGCCGCGTGCGCGCGAAGCGCGCGCGAGAAGAACTCGGCTGGAAGCCCACCGCGCGATCGCTGATCGTAGAGATCGAGCGGGGGTGTTATGCCGGCTGAAGTGTGGGTCGGCCGCACTCACTCTCAATGTCATGGCCGGGCCTGACCCGGCCATCCGCTGTCTTGATCCGTCGCTCCGTAAATCGTGGGATGCCTGCGACAAGTAGAAGTAGGGTGGGCTGAGCGCGAGCGAAGCCCACCATTTTTCTGGATCGGATCAATTGGTGGGCACGGCGCCGGCGCGCCTTGCCCACCCTACGTTGGCACTACGCTTTCACGACGCCTCCTCCCGCACCGCGCGCTCGATGCGGCGGTCGGGCACGAGCCACATCAGCGCGACGAACGCATAGATCGTCTGCGCCGCCCACGGCGCGACAAACGACAGCGCGATCGCGGCGAGATAGAGCACGGGCGAAATCCTGCCCTTGACGTCGCTGCCGAGCGCGCGCTGCAGCGGGCTCTCGCTGCCCTGCTGCGCGACGATCGCCCGTTGCAGAAGGTAGTAGGCGATGGCCGGCATCAGCAGCGAGACGCCGTAGAGCGCGGTCGGCAGCCGGGTGAAATGATTTTCGCCGAGCCAGCCGGTGGCGAACGGAATGAGCGACAGCCAGAACAGGAGATGCAGGTTCGCCCACAGGATCACGCCGTTCACGCGCGTGCAGGTGTGCAGCAAATGATGGTGGTTGTTCCAGTAGATGCCGATGTAGATGAAGCTCAGCACGTAGCTTGCGAACACCGGCGCAACGCCGGCGAGCGCGGACCAGTCGGCGCCGTGCGGCACCTTCATTTCCAGCACCATGATGGTGATGATGACGGCGATGACCCCGTCGCTGAACGCGGTCAGTCTTTCCTTCGGCATGACGGCCTCCG
>DASSRW010000233.1:0-8748 GCA_035701545.1 Pseudolabrys sp. | reverse complement strand
GCAGGAGCGATATCCTTGTGCGGTCATTTCGCTTTCTCGTCTCATCCTATCATTCTGTCATGGCCGGGTTTGTCCCGGCCATCCCGCTTACGAGGACAACGTGCCATCCTAAGCGGGGTCACATCGGAAGTCGGGCTTGCCCGACTTCCGCACGATGTATGCCCCAAGTCGGGTAAACCCGACTTGGGGGACAAGTCCGGTGAGGCCAATCCAATTTATGCCCCTTGCTTGCCGCGGGCCTCCAGATACCAATCCAGAATCTTCTCGCCATCCCACGCCACCACGCCATCGTGCGCGAGAATTTCCGCAAACGTCCGCCGCACATGGCCGATGCGGTGCGGCACGCCGGAAAGATACGGATGGCAGGCGAGCGCCATGATCTTCGGCCGCTCGGCGGACTCGGCATAAAGCGTGTTGAAGTGGTCCATGGCGCGCGCGTGCCAGACGTCGGACGCATGATGCTGCAGCGCCATCATCACGATGTCGTGGATTTCAAAATTATAGGGCAGGGCGACAACCGGCTTGTGTGTCGTCTTCAGCGTCACCGGCTCATCGTCGAGCACCCAGTCGCCGATATATTCGATGCCGGCTTCCGAGAGGTAATCGAGCGTGTCGAAGGTCTGCGTCAGGCCGGGGCCGAACCAGCCGCGCGGCCGCTTGCCGGAGAACTTCTCGATAATGTCCATCGACTTCATGATCGAGGCGCGCTGATCGTCGAGCTTGTGCATCGGCACCTGGTCGTAGCCGTGCGCGTTCAATTCCCAGCCGCTGTCGAGGCAGGCCTTCACCACGACGGGATAGGTTTCGCAGACGCGCGCGTTGAGCGTGACGGTCGGCGTGATGCCGAGCTCGGTCATCATCCTGCGCAGGCGCCAGAAACCGACGCGCATGCCGTATTCGTGCCAGCTCCAGTTCGGATGGTCGGGTTGCATCGGCTGGCCCTGCGGCGGCGAGATCACCATGCGCGCCATCGGCCGGCCCATGTCCCATTCTTCCAGCGCCAGCACCGGCCAGACGACGAGCCGGACGCCTGCTGGAAACTTCAGCGGCGGGCGGCCTTCGATCGGGGAGTAGGTCAGTCGTTCGCGCGGGTGCATTCACTCGTTTCCTTCTTTTGTCGTCACCGGGCTTGTCCCGGTGACCCCGCTTAGAGAGGCAGTGCGTCCCTGAGCGGGATGGCCGGGTCAAGCCCGGCCATGACAATCACTGAGGCGCCTTCGGGCCGACCTTCAGATACCAGTCCAGAATCTGCGAGCCGTTCCAGAACAGCACGTCGCGCTTCTTGCGGATTTTCTCGAAGATCTTGCGGAAATATTTCGCGCGATGCGGCGCACCCATGATGTAAGGGTGCACCGACAGCGCCATCACGCGCGCGGAATCCTTCGAGTCCCTGTAAATCTGCTCGAACTGATCCATCGCGCGCTCGTAATATTCCGACGCCTTGTGATGCTGGATCAGCATCATGGCCACGTCGTTGCATTCCTGCGTGTAGGGAATGCTGACGATCGGTTTGTGACGCGTCTTGAGCCATACCGGCTGATCGTCGAGCACCCAGTCGGCGACGTAATCGTAGCCTTCTTCGCTGAGGATATCAGGCGTTTCCCAGGTTTCGGTCAAACCGGGGCCGAGCCAGCCGCGCGGGCGTTTCCCTGTCGCCTTGAGCATCACCTCCGAGCACTTGCGGATGTCCTCGCGCTCGTTCTCGACCTTCTGCATGTTGCGCTGGGTGTAGCCGTGTCCGACGAATTCCCAGTTGCGCTCGACGCAGGCCTTGATGATTTCCGGAAAGGCGTTGATGGCGACGCCGTTGATGTTCATCACGCCCGGAATCTTGAAGTCGTCGTAGACTTTCAGAAAGCGCCAGAAGGCGACGCGATTGCCGTATTCGTGCCAGCACCAGTTCGGAATGTCGGGCATCGGCGCGCCGCCGGCGGGCGGCGTGATGACCGTGCGCGGCATGGTCTGCGTCGGGTCCCATTCCTCGAGATTGACGATGGTCCACACGACCATGCGCGCCTTCTTCGGCAGCTTGAGCGGCTTGCGGTTGACGATCGGTGAGTAGGCGATGCGGTCGGTCGGCAACATGCCGACGGATGGTTTGGGGAAATTCATGGATTGTCCTCGGCGTTGCGTTGGTTCGCTGTCATGACCGGTCTTGTCCCGGCCATCCACGCTTTTTTCTAGTCGCAAAGACGTGGATGCCCGGCACAAGGCCGGGCATGACGGAAAAGCATCAGCTCCCTTTCAAGTCGTGAATCTCAGGAAAGAAGTAATCCTTCCACGACGCCGGCTTGTGCTTGATGCGGCCGATGCTCACGAGGAAATCCGCGAACTTCATCGTGTTCTCCGGCGTCATCGTCCAGTGCACCTGCGGCTTGTTGAGGTAATCGGCGACCTTGTCGACCGGGAGCTTGGAGTTTGAATCCTCGATCCACAGCGCGCCGGCCGCGCGCCGGTCCTTGTTGACGATGTCGGTTGCCTCCTTCAGCGCGGCGACCAGCGCCTTGTACAGCACCGGGTTCTTGTCGCGGAAGCGTTTCGACGTCCACGCGGCCGTGAAGGTGTGCGAGCCGCCCATGATGTCGAACGAGTTGAGCACGGTATGGATGCTCTTGTCCTCGAGCTGCTGATACTGGAAAGGCGGCACGCTGAACGCCGCGGCGATCTGCCCGCCGCCTTTCAGAAGCGCGACGGTCGCATCCGGCGGCGTCATCGAGACGGTGAGCGGATCGAGCTTGTTGAATTCCTTGGCGCCGTACGCCTTGACGGCGGCCACCTGCAAGGCAATCGCCTGCACCGACGATTTCACGGCGGGCACCGCGATGCGGTCGCTATCCTTGAAATCCTTGATGGTCTTGATCGCGGAATTGCGCGTGTTGAGCAGGAACGGCTGCGAGGAAAGGGCCGAAATGCCGCGCACTTCCTGCGGCGTGTCCTTGGTGCGCGACCACAGCGTTAAAAGGCCGGGCACGCCGCCAGACCCGACGTCGACGTTGCCGGAGATCAGCGCCTCATTGACCGCGGTGGGCCCGTTGAAGCGAAACCAGGATACCTTGACCTCGGGAATGCCCAGCGTCTTCGCATGCTTCTCGATGAGATGCTGATGCTGCATCACGTTGAGCTGCAGGTAGCCCATCGAGAACTGCTTCGCGAGCCGGATTTCCGGCACCTGCGCCGAGGCCGGAAAGGTCGAGCCGAAAACAATGATCGCGCCGGTAAGCGCGCCAACGAATTTGCTCAATCGCATCGTCGTTTCCTCCACGCAGGGGCCGCTTGCTGTTGTTTTTCACGCGGCGGGCGGATGCTAGGCAGCCGCCTAGATCTTGGCAATGCCGCGGTACCAGTCGAGGATCTGCGCGCCGTTCCAGTGCAGCACGCCCTTGTGCTTGTTGACGTATTTATAGATCTGCTCGAGGTACTTGATGCGGTGCGGCTGGCCCGAAATGTAGGGGTGGATGGCGAGCGCGCAGATTTTGGCGCGCTTGGCGCTCTCCTGATAGAGCCGATCGAACTGGTCCTTCACGAGCTGCAGCAGGTAGTCGCTGTCGTGATGCTGCACCAGCATCACCGGAATGTCGTTGCATTCGATCGTATAGGGCAGCGTCACGAGCGGGCCGTTGGCCGTGCGGATGACCGTCGGCTCGTCGTCATAAACCCAGTCGCCGATGTATTTCACGCCGGCGGCGGTGAGATAGTCCGGCGTTTCCAGTGTTTCCGTAAGGCCCGGCCCAAGCCAGCCGACCGGGCGCTTACCGGTGAACCGCTCCATCATGTCCATGGTGCGCTTGATCATCGCTTGCTGATCCGGCTCCTTGTGGATCGGACCCTGTTCATAGGCGTGGCCCATGAACTCCCAGCCCTCGGTTTTCGCCTGCTCGGCGACACGCGGATAGTCTTCGATGATGCGGGCGTTCGCCGAAAGCGTCGGCTTGATTTTCAGCTTCCTGAACAATTCGTGGAAGCGCCAGCAGCCGACGCGCATGCCGTATTCGTGAAACGCCCAGTGCACCACGTCCGGCATCAGCGGCACGCCGGTCGGCGCCGGCAGCAATTGCCGCGCCATCGGCTTGCCGATGTCCCACACTTCGTAGTTGACGATGGTCCAGAAAATGATGCGCGCGCCGCGCGGCAGCTTCAGCGGCGGCCGGTCGACAATGGCGGAATAGTCGGCGCGCTCGCGGGGAATCATGGGATTGGGCATGGGGAGTCCTCACAATGTCATTCCGGGGCGCGTGCGCAGCGCGCGAGCCCGGAATCCATACTCCGCAGCGCAGACTATGGATCCCGGGTTCGCGGCCTGAGGGCCGCGCCCCGGAATGACAGTACTTTGTCACGCACCTGCCGCGACACGCAACCCGACCAGGCGCTCGAGCGTCGCGGCATCCTTGCGCAGCTCCGAGGAAGGCGCGCGATGCATCACCTCGCCGCGTTCCAGCACGATGGCCTGCTCGGTCAACTCCAGCGCGATATCGGTGTGCTGCTCGACCAGGATGATGGCAAGCCGCCGGTCCGCCAGCATCGCGGTCATCGCCCTGGTCAATTCCTCGACGATGACGGGCGCAAGCCCTTCGAGCGGCTCGTCGAGCAAGAGCAGCGACGGATTGGTCATCAGCGCGCGCGCAATCGCCAGCATCTGCTGCTCGCCGCCGGAGAGCTGGTTGCCCATGTTGCCCCGCCGTTCCTTCAGGCGCGGAAACATGGCGTAGATGGAATCCAGGTCCCAGGAGCCCGGCCGCGCCGTCGTGGTGAGATTTTCCTCCACGCTGAGCGACGGAAAAATCTCGCGCTCCTGCGCGACCCAGCCGATGCCGGCGCGCGCGCGATTGTGCGGCTCGAGCCGCGAGATGTCTCTGCCGCGCCAGGCGATGTGGCCCGCGCGCATCTGCGTATAGCCCATGATGGTGAGCAGCAGCGTCGACTTGCCGACGCCGTTGCGGCCGAGCACGGCGAGACTGCCGTGCTCCGGCAGGTCGAGCGATACGTCGTTCAGCACGGTGGCGCCGCCGTAGCCGGCGCGCAGGCCTTTGAGCGACAGGATCGGCTCAGCCATGGTGGCGCGTCCCGAGATAGACCTCGCGCACGCCCGCGTGCGCGGAGATTTCCGCCGGCGAGCCTTGCGCGAAAATCGCTCCGCCGACCAGCACGATGATGTGGCTCGCAAAGCGGAAGACCACATGCATGTCGTGCTCGATGAACAGCAGCGTCAGTTCGTCCGACAGGCCGGCGACCGCCTCGAACACCTCGCCGCTTTCCTCCTGCGGCACGCCGGCGGCCGGCTCATCGAGCAGCAGAACCTTCGGCTTTGTCGCCAGCGCCAGCGCAATTTCCAGAAGCCGCTGCCGCCCGTAAGGCAATTCGCGCGTCGGCTGGTAGCAACTGTCGCCGAGCTTCAGCGTCTTGAGGATGCCGTAGGCTTCATCGATCGATTCCTTGTGGCTGGCGAGCTTTTGCCAGAATTGTCCCGCAAGCCCGCGCCGTTCCTCGACCACCAGCGTCACCGCTTCGAGCGCGCTGAGGTGCGGAAACAGCGAATTGATCTGGAACGTGCGCGTCAGCCCGCGATGCACGCGCTCCTGCGGCGGGCGCGCGGTGATGTCTTCCGCGCCGAGCAAAATCCGGCCGCCGTCGGGCGCGAGCATGCCGGTGATGAGATTGATCAGCGTGGTCTTGCCAGCGCCGTTCGGCCCGATCAGCGCGTAGCGCGCGCCTGTCGGCAGGCTGATGCTGATGTCGCTCGCCACGACCAGCGAGCCGAACCGCTTGTTGAGATTGTGGATGGAAAGCGCAGCTTCGCTCATTTGCGCCTCCAGCGCGCGGCGAAATGCGCGAGGCCCCCGAGAATGCCGTTGGGCAGGAACATCACCACCGCGATCAGCAGGATGCCCATCCAGAAATACCAGTATTGCGGCTCGATGCCGGAAAACTGGTCGCGCGCGACCATGAAGATGATGGTGCCGACGAGCCCGCCGTAAAGCCGCCCCGCGCCGCCCAGCACCAGCATGATCAGCACGTCGGCAGAGCGCTGAAAGCCGATCGCTTCGAGCGAGACGGTTTCCGTGGTCTGCGCGAGCAGCGCGCCTGCGATGCCCGCCATTGCGGCGGCGATCGTATAGGCCTTGCGGATATGCGCCTGCCTATCGGCGCCGACCGCCGGCATCCGCTGCCAGTTCTCGCGGATGCCGCGCAGCGACAGGCCGAACGGCGAATGGATCAGCCGGCGCGACGCCAGAAACAAAAGAAACAGCACGGCGAGCGAATAGCCATAGGCGGTGTAGCCGTAGAGGTCGAATTTGAAGACGCCGAACAGCGGCGCGATCTGCACGCCCTGCAAGCCGTCGCTGCCGCCGGTGAGCCAGTGCGCGCGGTTCGCCACTTCGGAGGCGAGCAGGCCGAGGCCGAGCGTGATCATGATGAGCGTGAAGTGGCGGAAGCGCGAAATGATGAGGCTCGACGCGTAGCCGATGAGCGCCGCAATGGCGGCGGCGACGATCAGGCCGGGCAGCGGCGCGCCGGTGACGAACTTGGAGAAGATGCCGGCGCTGTAGGCGCCGATGCCGAAGAAGGCGGCGTGGCCGAGCGACACGATGCCGGCGTAACCCAGAATGATGTCGAGCGAGAGCGCAAACAGCGCGGCGATCGCGATCTGGCTGGCGAGCGACAGATAGTCCGGCACCAGCACGAACGGCAAGAGCGTCGCCAGCCAGAACACGATCTCGACCGGCCGCCAGCGGCTCAAGCCGTGCAGATAACCTTGCGGCGTGATGGAAAGGTCCGGGTTCGACATCTCACCGTTTCCCGAACAGGCCGGCGGGCTTCCACATCAGGACTGCCACCATCACGAGGTAGATGAGAAACGCGCCGAGCTCCGGCGCGTAGTATTTGCCGGCGATGTCGCTCATGCCGATCAGGCACGCGGCGGCGAACGAGCCGGCGATCGAGCCGAGCCCGCCGACGGAAACCACGATCAGCACATAGACCAGGTAGATGAAGGCGAAGTTCGGATCGAGGCCGACGATCTCGATGGCAAGCGCGCCGCCGAGCCCGGCGAGCCCCGAGCCGAGCGCAAAGGTCATCGCGAACGTGCGGTCGACGTCGATGCCGAGTCCGCGCGCCATGCGCTGGTTGTCGACCGCCGCGCGCACCTGCGCGCCGAAGCGCGTGTATTCAAGCCCGGCGACCAGCAGCACGGTCACCGCGATGGCCACGACGATCAGGAACAGCCGATAGTGGCCGAGCGAGATGCCGAGGACGTTGGTCGAGCCGCGCAGGAAGGACGGGGTCGCCACCGGCTGCTGCAGGGTGCCGAAGAAGAAGGCGGCGACCGCGACGGAGACAAACGCGATGCCGATGGTGAGCAGCACCTGGTCGAGATCGCTGGCGCGGTAGAGCCGGCGGTAGAACACGCGCTCGAAGGCGACGCTGACGAGGCCGGAGACGATGAAGGCGGCCGGCAGCGTCGCCAGAAAAGGCCAGCCGAATTTGTTGACCAGCGTCACGGTGATGTAGCCGCCAAGCATCGCGAAGGCGCAATGCGCAAGGTTGACGAAGTTCATCAGCCCGAGCGTCACCGACAGCCCGACCGACAGCACGAACAGCAGCATGCCGTAGGCAAATCCGTCGAACAGAACGCCGAAGACGGGAGGGAGCATGGGGTGCTGCTGTGCTTTGCTATTGCCTTCGTTCCGCTCGTCCCCGCGGAAGCGGGGACCCAGTGCTGCATTTTGAGAATAACTGGATTCCCGCTTGCGCGGGAATGAGCGGAGTGTCACGCGCTATGAAGATGGGGCGACCACGCGATCGCCCCATTAAAGCCATTACGCTTACAGGACGAAACGCTATTTGCCGCCGCCGTGCGTCGGGTCTTTCACGTTCGTAACCTTGTCGATGTCGACATTGACGATGTGGCCGCCGACCTTTTCCACCTTGCGGATGTAAACGGTCTGCACGACGTCGCGCGTTTCCGGATCGATCATGATCGGGCCGCGCGGGCTTTCCCACTTCATGCCCTTGGCGGCGGCGACCAGCGCATCGCCGTCGGTCTTGCCTTTGGTCTTCTTGAGCGTTTCGTAGATGACGTGCATGCCGTCATAGCCGCCCATGGCGAGGAAGTCCGGGTTGCGCTTGAACGCGGCGTTGAACGCCTTCACGAATTCCTTGTTGAGCTTGGAATTGTGATTGTAGTCGTAATGCCACGCGCTGATGCGGCCGAGCGCGAGATCGCCCATGTTCTTGATCGCCGTCTCGTCCACCGGCTCGCCGGTGCTCATGATCTTGATCTTCTTCGGGTCCATGCCGCGCTCGGCGAACGCCTTGCCGATCGCCGCCGGCTGTGCGCCGCCCGGCACGAACACGAAGATCGATTCCGGATTGAGGTCCTTGGCGCGCTGCACGAAAGCCGAGAAGTCCGGATTGGCGATCGGCATGCGCACCGAGCCAACGATCTCACCGCCCGCCGCCTTGAATGCCTTCTGGAACCAGGTTTCGGCATCGATGCCGGGGCCGAAATCGGTGACCATCGTGTAGGCTTTCTTCACGCCGCCTTTGGTCACCGCCCACGTGCCCATGGTCGCGGAAATCTGCGGCAGCGTCATCGAGACGCGAACGATGTAAGGCGACTTGGTGGTGATGATTGAGGTCGCCGCATTCATGTCGACCATGAACTTTTTCGCTTCGGCCGACACGCCCGACGCGCCGAGCGCTTCCGGCGTCAGCGTGAAGCCGGCGAGAATGTCGACCTTGTCGCGCACC
>DASSRW010000232.1:0-15578 GCA_035701545.1 Pseudolabrys sp. | reverse complement strand
GGTCATGCAGTGCAGGGCGACGGCGAAGTCAACGTGAACGCGATCGAGACCGGCCTTGTCGGTACCTTCGAGTTGCACGTGCGCGGTGATCTGTCGCTTGAGTGGCCAATGGGCGAAACGGAGACGCATGTGATGACAATGGGATTCGATCCCGACCTCGATGACGCCGCGATTATCGCGCTGCGCAACATGATCGCTTTGATCTCCAAACGCGCTGGAATCTCCCGCGAAGACGCTTATTCACTTTGCAGTCTCGCCGCCGATTTGCGCGTCACGCAGATCGTCAACGGTTCGAAGGGTATTCACGCCATGATCGACAAAAGATACCTCGCGCCGGCTCGAATGTGATCGGCCTCGGGGGCGTTCTGACGCATCGCAACAACACTGCTCTTCTTCTCAGCCAAAAAGCGACCCGCGCTTCCTGCCCGAGGGTCGAAGCGTCACAGTCGGGTTTCGCGATGGAACAAGTTCGCTTCCAAGCGATTTGGCATGGCGCCAAATACGGATCATCGCCATGAAACAATTCGCCGGTTCTCTCGCCGGGCTCCTTTTGCTTATCGGAGCACCGCAAGCTCACGCCCTTCAAACCATCAAGGCCACTCAGGCGGTCGCCAGCTTTTCCTTCCTTCCAGCCGACTACGCGCAAGACGCCGGATATTTCAAAGCGGAGGGCCTGGACGTCCAGCAAATCGCCACGCGCGGGGGCGGGCCCGACATGGCGGCGCTCGTGTCGGGAAACGTCAACTTCAATTTTGGCGTCGGCGTCTATGAGATCAACGCGCTGCTCGCCAACAAGAATCTGGTGAACGTGCTGAACATGGAAGACCGGCCCTCGATCAGCGTCGTGCTCAGCAAAGCCGCCGCGGCGAAGTCCGGAGTCAAATCGGATGCGCCGCTAAAGGACCGGGCTGCCGCCCTCAAGGGTTTGAAGATTGGGGTCACCCGGCCGGGCTCCCTGACCGACAAGGAAATCCATCATCTAATGGAAATCGGCGGTCTCAAAAAAGACGACGTCAAAATCGTCGCCATCGGCGGCGCGCAAAGCATGATCGCGGCGTTGAAGCTTGGACAGATCGACGGCTTCTCGATTTCGATTCCCTATGATCGTCTGGCGGTGGACGAGGGGCTCGCGGTCGAATGGGTCAATAATCCCGCGGGCCAGGATCCGTCGGTCAGCCCTTTCCTGATGTCCAGCCTGATCACAACGCCGGAAATGGTGAAACAGCATCCCGAGCTGGTGCAGAAGATGGTCAAGGCGCTTCGCCATGCAATGGGCGACATCGCATCAAAGCCGATTCCCGAAATCGAAAAGGTGATCGCGCACCGTTATTCGAAGATCGACAAGCATACGCTGGAGGTTTCGCTCGCAGCGGCCAAGAAGCTCATGAATCCGACCGGCAAGGTGACGCTGGAAATGGCGAAAAATACCGTTCAGTTTGACGGCCGCGGCGCTTCGGCGGACGCGCTGTACAAGACCTTCGATCCTGAATTCCTGAAGTGAGTGATGGCGATCGAGAATATCGTCGAACTTCGGGGCATCGAAAGAACCTTCAGGGGGCCGCGTGGGGAGGTCCCCGCTTTGAAGGGCGTCGATTTGAATATCGCCGCCGGCGAATTTCTGACGGTGGTGGGTCCATCGGGTTGCGGCAAATCGACTCTGCTCAACATCATCGTCGGCCTTATCGAACCGACCCGGGGCGAGTTGCTCTATGCCGGCAGACCCTATCGCGGCATCAATCACGACATCGGGTACGTCACGCAAGCCGATAATCTGTTTCCGTGGCGGACCGTGCTTCGAAACGTCACTTTCGGACTCGAAATGCGGCATCTCGGGACACGCAGCCAGCGGAACAGGCGCGCGCTCGAGTTGCTCGTACAGGTCGGCCTGAAGGATTTTGCCGGGCATTACCGCCACGAGCTGTCTGGCGGGATGCGACAACGGGTCAACATCGTTCGGACGCTCGCGTATAATCCCAAAGTCATTTTGCTGGACGAGCCGTTCGGCCCGCTGGACGTACAAAACCGTCTGCAGCTTCAGGATTTGCTGCTTCGTCTGTGGCATGAACGGCCTGGAACAACGGTCATTTTTATCACTCACGATTTGACCGAGGCGATCGGATTGGGTGATCGGGTTGTGGTGATGAGCGCGCGGCCGGGCCGCGTGCGCGAGATTGTAACGGTCACACTGCCACGGCCGCGCGACATTTACACCATCCACACGAATCCGGTTTTTCGCGATCTATACGATCGGATATGGGCGCATCTCGCGGAGGAGATGAGGACGGCGGCGTGAAAATCGAACGATTGATCTTTTGGCGACTGGTCGTGATCGCAATCATACTCGGAGCCTGGCAAGGGTTATCCGGACCGGTGTTCGACTCGTTTTGGATATCCCGTCCATCGGAAATCGCGATCTGGCTTTGGAGATCGATCACGAGCGGCACGCTTGGAGCCGATCTGCTGATCACCGCCAAAGAGACGGTCTATGGCTATCTGATAGGGGCGGCAGCCGGCCTCGTGTTGGCGTTTATTCTTGCGCAAAGCGAACGTGCGGCAATCGTTCTGCGACCTTTGATTTTGGCGGTCTACGGAATCCCGCGCATCGCTCTCGCGCCGCTGTTCGTGCTGTGGTTCGGCATTGCGCTCGCATCGAAAATCATGATGGCAGCGATGGTGACGCTACTATTGGTCTTCTTCAACACCTACGAGGGAATCCGAAGCTCGGACTTGCAACTTAAAAATGTCGCGCAGGTTTTGGGCGCCTCGCGTTGGCAGCTTTTTTGGAATGTGACGCTGCCGAATGCCAGCCCGTGGATACTGGCAGGCCTGCGATTAAGCATTCCGCAGGCGCTCGTCGCCGCCGTGGTCGCCGAATTTATCGCTTCAATCGGCGGCTTGGGCTATCTCATCATGGATACGACCAGCACGCTCGATTCTGCCGGAACCATGGCCGGAATTATCGTGTTGATGCTCATCGTTCTGTTGCTTGGCACGATTCTTGACCGGATAGAGGGGTGGCTCCTGCGATGGCGCCCGCAAGAAAAAGACGTGAAGAACTCGTAAGGCGCGCCGCCGCAACCAAATCTCCAACTCCAGCGTTAATTTGTACGATTCGGCTTGGCGTGCGGCGATGGAAATAGCTCCCGAAATTTCCTTTCATAATCTCGAGGGTTCCGACGCGGCCGAGTCGATGATTCGCGACCACATCGGGCGCCTGGAAGACATCTACGACCGCATCACGACCTGCCGGGTGCGCGTCGATCAGCGCAACCAGAATTCAAGCGGGACGATTCCGCCAGTCGTGCGCATCGAAATCTCCTTGCCCGGCCACAAGGACATTGTCGTCGCGCACGAGCCCGACCACCTGCAGCGGAAATTTCAGGTCCCCGATCTGCGCAACGCCATCAACGAGGCATTCCGCATCGCGGAACGCAGACTGAGCAAATACAAAGACGGCCTTGTCGATCACGAGGCCGAAGGCGTGCACGAGGCCGCCAACGAATATCTCGGCCAGATCGCCGACATGCCGCCAGGGGAGGATTTCGGCTTCCTCATGACCAAGGAAGGCGGCATGCTTTATTTCCACCGCAACAGCGTGCTGAGCGGCGATTTCGATTCGCTTCGACGCGGCGACGAAGTCACTTACGTCGAAGAAACGGGCGACACCGGCCCGATCGCGAGCAAAGTGCGCGTGAAGGCGGAGTGAGGCCGCTTCAATCGACGTCTCCCGGCCGGCAAGGGCGTTCAAGGAGATCGTCGGCGCGTCAGGCCGGCGCGAGGTGCTTCAGCACCAGCTCTTTTCGCAGCTTGCGGTCGCGCTTCAGATACCATTCGCGGCTCATCGCCGCGCGCTTGCTCTTGAACCGCTCGCAATGCAGGAGCACCCAGATGCGGCCGCGTGTCGAGCGTGCGCCGGTGCCGGCATTGTGCCTGGCGAGCCGGCGCGCAAGATCGGTGGTCCATCCGACGTAGGTCAGATGACGGCTCTTGGTCGTTGTGCCGAGGACGTAGACGAAACAGGTCATGCTGCGGCTCAAAGCGGAACGGACGAATCACGCCGGGAGACGAACACAGTTCAAATTGGAAGAACAGCCCAACTCAGCGCAGGCCCGACCAGCGGCTTGCGAAGCTGCCGGCGGGAAGCACCGGCTGGGCGCCCGCAAGCAAGCCTGAATTCGTCGTGCCCGAGAAGGCCGTTCGCACCGGCGGCGACGCCGGTGACGGCGAGAAAGTATCGTTGCCTTCGCCCGTGCTGGCGGCCTTCGTTGCGGGTTCGTTATGCGCAACGGCTTTTGCCGTCGGGGCGGCGGGCCGCGAGACCGGCTTGGCCGGCAATTCCGAAGCGGCCGTGCGGTAGTCCGCATGCGATTTTTTCGCGACCGCAGTTTTGGTGCTCGTGTGGTGCGCAGCGGCCGTCTTGATCGGCGCTTCGCGCGCCGGCTTTGCCTCTTCTCCGCCGCCAAACAGGTTTCCGAAGAAGCTCGCGATGCCGGATTTGGATTGCGGTGCTTCGCCTGTCTTGGCGCGCGGGGCGGTGCGCGGCACCGGAACATCAGCAGCAGCAGCAGGTTCGGCCGCAGCAACCTTGGTTTCGGCCGGAATCGTCACGGAGGCCGGCGGGCGCTGGCTGTCGCGCGGCAGATAGCCCGGCGGCAGCGCGCCGGCCGCAAGCATCGTGCGGCCGTCGGAGGTGGTCTCGCGCGAAGCGAGCTCGGTCTCGAACACCGGGTTCATGCCGCCGTCGACGCCGGTATGCACCGGCACGGTGCGCACGCCTTCGGCCACGTATTGCGCGGTCTTGACTTCGTCCTCGCGCCGCTTCTCCAGCGCCGGCCCCGCGATCTGCTTGTCGATCTGATAAACCGGGCACGCGCCGCGCGGACTGAAGTTCAGCGGCTTGGTCGATCCGTCCGGCGGCACGGCGTCGAAGACGTAGCGCTTGTCGCAAACGTCGACCTTCGGCTCCTGGTGCGAGACTTCGAAGTGGTCATAGCCGACCTTCAACATCTTCCAGAACGGCATGTTCGCATTGTTGCGGTGCTTGGCCATTGCGAGCGCGGTCATGCGAAACGGAAAGGCCTCGAACTGAAACGCCTTCTGCCCGCCGAAGAATGACTCGCGCGCCAGCGCGTAGATTTCCTGGATCTGCTCGTCGGTCATCGCGTAGCAGCCGCGCGAGGAGCAGTCGCCATGCACCATCAGCTCGGAGCCGGTGCGCCCCCACGCGCGATCGAACGCGTTTGGATAGCCGGTGTTGAAGGCGAGATAGTAGCTCGAGCGCGGATTCATCTGGCCCGGCGTGATCGTGTAGAAGCCTTCCGGCGCCTGCCGGTCGCCTTCCTTGATCTTGGGGCCGAGTTCGCCCGACCACCGGCAGATCGGATACGTTTTCAGCAGCGCGTATTCGCCGTCGCGATTCTTCTTCCAGACTTCGAGCTCCGACTCTTCCTTGAAGAGGCGAATGAGAATCGGCGAGCTCTTATCCATGTGCTTCGCCTCGATCTCGGCGAGCATCTTGTCGGAAAGCGGAGCCTGCGCGCGTCCGGTTGGAGCAATGCTGTCCGCATTGCAGCCCGCGAGCGCGACTGCGGCGGCAATAGCCGCAGTTGCCAGCAACGCGCGGGCAAGGGGAAGACGATTCAAATGCAGTGCTCCCCGAGGCGAACAACCCTCATTGAGCAATCGTTATCCATAAGATGTGGCGGCGGCAAGGCATTCGATGCTGTGGATGAATTGGTACTAAGTTGCGGTAAATCAAAGGTAAATTTGAACCGTCCGCGCCCGGAGTGGGGAAATGCCGGGCCGGCGCCGCAGGCGGCCTGCCGCCAGGCCGTCAGGCGGGGGCTCCGCCATCCCGCCCGATATTGAGAAATTTTTCCCGCCTTTGACGGCGGATCGTATCGCGGTCGAGCCCGCGCAGCTCGCTGAACGCGTTGGCGATCGCCTCGCCGGTTGCCGCGATGGTGGCGGTCGGATCGCGGTGCGCGCCGCCAGCCGGCTCCAGAATCACCGTGTCGATCACGCCGAAGCTGACCATATCCTGCGCCGTGATCTTCAGGTTCGTGGCGGCCTCCTGCGCCTTGCTCGTGTCGCGCCACAGGATCGAGGCGGCGCCTTCGGGCGAGATCACGCTGTAGATTGCGTGCTCCAGCATCAGCACGCGGTTGGCCGTTGCAATCGCGATGGCGCCGCCAGAGCCACCCTCGCCCAGGATCACCGCGACATTCGGAACGCCGAGCGAAAGGCATATGTCCGTCGAGCGCGCGATCGCTTCGGCCTGTCCGCGCTCCTCGGCGCCGATGCCGGGATAGGCGCCGGCGGTGTCGACCAGTGAAATCACGGGGATATCGAAACGATCGGCCATCTCCATCAGCCGCGCGGCCTTGCGATAGCCTTCCGGCCGCGCCATTCCGAAATTGTGCTTGAGCCGGCTTTCGGTGTCCGACCCTTTCTCGTGGCCGAGAATGCACACGCTCTCGCCACGGAAGCGGCCGAATCCGCCGACGATGGCGTCGTCGTCTCCGAACTTGCGGTCGCCCGCGAGGGGCACGAAATCGGTGATCAGCCTGGCGATGTAGTCGAGACAGTGCGGGCGCTGCGGGTGACGCGCGACCTGGGTCTTCTGCCAAGGCGTCAGGTCGGCGTAGAGCTCCTTGAGCGCGTCGGACGCTTTCGCTTCCAGACGGTCGATCTCTTCGCCGATTGCGACAGCGTCGCCGGTCGCGCCCATCGCGCGCAATTCCTCGACCTTGGCCTCCAGCTCGGCGACCGGTTTTTCGAAATCGAGGTAGCTGCGCATTGGGCTCTAAATTGTTGATGACAAGAACGAACTGACCCGTATGCCTTGGCAAGTCAAGCAAAGCCGCGAATGCTGAATATCCGGTTTTCGCCTATTTATCGGCCATCGGATGCAGGTCCCGCACCAGGGCCTTCAAACGCTCCTCCAGAACATGGGTATAGATCTGCGTCGTCGAAATATCGGCGTGGCCGAGCAGTGTCTGCACGACGCGAAGATCGGCGCCATTGTGCAGCAGATGACTGGCGAACGCGTGCCGCAACACGTGCGGGCTCAGCCGCGCGGCCGGAATTCCGCAGGCCGACGCGAGCGCCTTCAGCTCGCGCGCGAAATGCTGCCGTGTGAGATGACCTTCGGCGCCGAATGATGGAAACAGCCATTTCGATGCCGCGCCGCCCGCCTGTTCGCGCAGCGCGAGATAATCCGCCATCGCGCGCTTGGCGGCGGCGTTGAGCGGCACCAGCCGCTCCTTGCCGCCCTTGCCGCGCACCACCAGCATGTTTTGCCCGTGCCTTGCGGCGGCGGCCGGCAGCGTCACCAATTCGGACACGCGCAAGCCGGTCGCGTAAAGCGTCTCGATCAGGCAGGTCAGCCGCGCCGCGCGCAGGCGTTGCAGCGGGAATTGCTCGGCGTCGCCGATCGCCTTGCGCGCTTCGGCCAGCAGGCGATCGACCTCAGCGATCGACAGCGTCTTCGGCAGCGTGCGTCCGCGCTTCGGCCCTTCCAGCACGGCGGCAGGATCGTCGCTACGCTTTCCTTCGGCGTAAAGAAATCGATAAAGCTGGCGCACAGCCGACAATCGCCGCGCCAGCGAGGACGGCTTGAATTTGCGAGCGGCGAGGCTGCGCAGGAATCCGCGCAAGTCGTCGGTCGATGCATTCGCCAGCGAGCGGTGATGGCCGCGCAGATAGCTGCACAGATCGGCAAGATCGACGCGGTAAGCCGCAAGCGTGTTGGCGCCGGCGCCCCGCTCGGCGGCGAGCATGTCAAAGAACAGCGCGATCAGAGCTTCGTCCGGCTGTTTTGCTCGACGGCCCATGGCCGCGCCCGCTCGCCCTAGTCTTGCTTGACGAAGTTGGCGGGGGGCACCGTCACCACGATCTCGCGCGGATGCAACGGCACGAAATTGGCAAGCGCAATCACCGCGCCATAGACCAGACCGGCGAGCAATCCCACCACGACCAGAAACCTGAAAAGACTGGGCATTTCCTGTCTCTCGAGACGGCAAGGCTTCCGATACCATTGCCGCGCCATAAAGGCGGCCAGGCGGGAAAGCCGCGACGACGATCACCTCCGCCCGAAAGCGGCAGCCCGCGATTAAATGATTCGGCATGCTATATGGAATGCCGGAACGAGCGGAAGGCCCGGAAAGCCTCATAGAGCCGATGACGAGCGAAATCGCCACGCAAAATGCCGCGGGAACCGGCGGCGAAAAGGCCGTGGTCGCGGCGCTCGGCCGCCGCTCGCTGGTGCTGGTTGGCATGATGGGCGCGGGAAAATCCTCGGTCGGCCGGCGCCTGGCGGCGCGGCTGGCCATTCCGTTTGTCGACGCCGACTCGGAGATCGAGGCTGCGGCGGCGATGACCATTCCGGAAATTTTTGCCAGGCACGGCGAGGTCGCGTTTCGCAATGGCGAGGCCAAGGTCATCGCGCGCCTGCTCGAGCAGGGGCCGCAGGTGCTGGCGACCGGCGGCGGCGCCGTCATGGACGCCAACACGCGCGCGCTGATCCGCGCGAAAGCAATTTCGATCTGGTTGAAGGCCGATCTCGAGGTGCTGATGCGGCGCACCAAGCGGCGCAACGACCGCCCGCTGGTCGAGCAGATGACGAAGCTGCTGCCGCAACGCGAGCCCTTCTACGCGCAGGCGGACATCACCGTGCAGTCGCGCGACGATCCGCACGACACCATCGTCAACGAGATCATGGCTGCCTTGCCGGACTTTCTTGCGCGGCACGCGACGGAGACAAAGGCATGACCGCGCCGCTGCGTTCCGCCGATCCCATCGTGGTGCCGGTCGCGCTCGGCGCGCGCGCCTATGACATCGTCATCGGCCGCGGCCTGATCTCGTCGCTCGGCGCCAGCGTCAAGGCTTTGCGCCCTGGCGCGAAAGCGGCCGTTGTCACGGATTCAACGCTGGCAAAGCATCACCTAGCAGCGGCGGAGGCGGCGCTCAGGTCAGCCGGCGTCGAATGCGCGCGCGTCATCGTGCCGGAAGGCGAGGGCTCGAAGAGCTACGCGACCTTCGAGAAAGTCTGCGAGGCGATCATCGGCGCGCGGATCGAGCGCGGCGATCTCGTGATCGCGCTTGGCGGCGGCGTCATCGGCGATCTGGCCGGCTATGCCGCCGCGAGCGTGCGGCGCGGCCTCGATTACGTGCAGGTGCCCACGACCTTGCTGGCGCAAGTCGACTCTTCCGTCGGCGGCAAGACCGGCATCAATTCCGCGCAGGGCAAGAATCTTGTCGGCGCGTTCCACCAGCCGGTTCTCGTCGTCGCCGATACGGCATTGCTCGATACGCTGTCGCCGCGCGTGTTCCGCGCCGGTTACGCCGAGGTCGCGAAATACGGCCTGCTCGGCGACGCCGCGTTCTTTGCCTGGCTCGAGGCGAATGCGAAGGACGTATTTTCCGGCGGCGGTGCGCGCGAGCACGCCATTGCCGTCAGTTGCCGCGCCAAGGCAGGCATCGTCGCGCGTGACGAGCGGGAGACCGGCGAGCGCGCGCTGCTCAACCTCGGCCACACCTTCGGTCACGCGCTGGAGGCTGCCGCCGGTTTTTCCGACCGGCTGCTGCACGGCGAGGCGGTGGCGCTCGGCATGGCGCTCGCGTTCGAATTTTCAGCGCGCAAGGGCCTGACGGCGCAATCGGAGGCCGCGCGCGCGACCGCTCATCTTGCGGCGGTCGGCCTGCCGACCCATCTCAAGGATGTGCCCGGCGGCATGCCGGCGGTCGATGCCTTGATGGACCTCATTGGACAAGACAAGAAGGTGAAGCGCGGCAAGCTCACGTTCATCCTGGTGCGCGGCGTCGGGCAGGCGTTCGTTGCAAACGATGTCGATCCTGCCGACGTGCGCGCCTTTCTCGCCGGCAAGCTTTCCGAAAAATGACGACCTACGACTGGATTTCGCTGCTCGTCGTTCTGATCTGTCTGTTATGTTCTGCTTTTTTTTCGGGCAGCGAAACGGCGCTGACCGCTTCCTCGCGCGCCAGCATGGCGCGGCTGGAAAAGAACGGAAACCGGCGGGCCGGCATCGTCAACCGCCTGCTTTCGCAGCGCGAGCGGCTGATCGGTGCGCTGCTGCTCGGCAACAACGCCGTCAACATCGCCGCCTCGTCGCTCGCGACCGGCATCCTGTTCGCCTGGTTCGGCAGCGCCGGCATGCTTTACGCGACCGTGGTGATGACCGCCGTCGTGGTGATTTTCGCGGAAGTTCTGCCCAAGACTGCCGCCTTCAATGCGCCCGATCGCTTCGCGCTCGCGGTCGCGCGGCCGATGAATATCATCGTCAAGCTGCTGGGTCCGGTGCTGATGGGCATCGAGGCCCTGGTGCGTTGGCTGCTCAGGCTTTTCGGCGTGAAGGTCGGCGAGGATCAGCCGGTGCTCTCCGCGCGCGAGGAGCTGCGCGGCGCGGTCGATCTGCTGCACCGGGAGGGCGATGTCGAGAAGCTCGACCGGGACATGTTCGGAGGGGTGCTCGATCTGCGCGAGCTCGAGGTCTCCGACGTGATGGTTCACCGCACCAACATGATCACGCTGTGCGTCGAGGATCCGCCGGATGAGCTGGTCAACGCCGTCATCGCCTCGCCGGTGACGCGCATTCCGCTGTGGCGCGAGAAGCCGGAAAACATCGTCGGCGTCCTGCACGTGAAGGATCTGCTGCGCGCGCTGCACGCGGTCGACGGCGACAGCTCGAAGGTCGACGTCGCCGCGCTGATGTCGCCGCCGTGGTTCGTGCCGGACACGCGGCCGGTGTCGGAGCAGCTCAAGGCGTTCCGCCGCCGCCGCACGCCGTTCGCGCTGGTGGTTGACGAGTACGGCGAGGTGGAAGGCCTCGTCACGCTCGAGGACATTCTGGAAGAGATCGTCGGCGACATTACCGACGAGCACGACGTGGCGATGCCGGGCGTGCGGCGGCAGCCGGATGGCTCGGTCAATGTCGACGGCGCGGTGCCGATCCGCGATCTCAACCGCGTGATGGACTGGAATTTGCCCGACGAAGAGGCAACCACGATCGCCGGGCTCGTGATTCACGAAGCGCGCTCGATTCCCGAGCCGGGGCAGAGCTTCACGTTCTACGGCTTCCGCTTCCGCGTTCTGCGCCGCGCGCGCAACCGCATCACGGCGTTGCGCATCCAGCCGCTGCGCAAGGCCGCGGCGGCAGGCGCCCGGTGAGAGAGCGCCGCGTCAGCCTTTTAGCCGCACGGATTGCAGAAGCCGCGGGTGAGCGCCACGAGCGCGGCTTGGCTGTGCACGCCGGCCTTGTCGTCTGCAACCACTGCGCAAATGCGCAGCGGCTTAAAACGGATTTTCATCCGCCATGCGCTGTTCGACGCGCGCGCGGAATTCCTGCAAGTCACCCATGCATCGCATGAGCGTGTGCTCGTCTGCCACGGGAAGCCACCTTCGGCAGAACACTCTGTGCTCGGCGGCGATTTCTTCCGCGCGAGACTGCTCCATCTGCGCGCGGATTTCCGGTAATCTCGGGCCCACGAACGCGGCGAAGTAGAGAATGAAGGCGAACAGGGCAGCCCACAAGGCGGTCTCGACCGTATCGTAGACGCGCCTTATGCCGGCGTTGAATCTGCTGGCGATGGGTTTTTGGTTCGTGATCATCTTGTCTCTCACAAGGCGCACCGACCGGCCGGGCACGAGGACGAGGAAGTCAGTAAATCGGACCATACTGCCGGCGGCGCGGTGAAATGGATTGCGTCGGGCGGCGCGGCGTCCACCCTCGTTCATTTCTCCGCTTGTTTGATGTCGACCGGCAGAACGACGTCGCCGGTCTGTTCGGCGATGCATACGCCGACAACCAGAGAGTATCCCTGCGGACATATCTCGTTGGTGAGCTTCCCAGCGCTGTCTTGCGCTTTCGCCGGCGCTGCGAGCAGCGAGCAGCACAAGCAAGCGCCAATCAATCCGGTAATCGATTTCATGATGCCTCTCCTCTGGATTTTCGGCGGCTTCCCGCCGGCCAATTCGACGAGCTTTTTTTGACGCAATGCGACCAATATCCCGGCCGCCGCTACGCCTGTGTGCGCCGGTTCACACCCGTTCCACGAAATTTGCGGCTAGCAAATCTGGCCGGAAATCAATCCGGCTGCGTTTTATGCGCCCGCGCCGGCGGTTCGGCGCGAGCGCATCCAGGCTCAGTTCTTCGGTCGCGGGACCTGGAGAATATCTGCCAGTTGGTCGGCAGTAAGGGCGGATTTCAACAGCTTCAACTTGATCGAATCGGCCATGACCTGGTCGAGCCCGCTGACGCGGTAGGGGTCGAGCATTTTCCGCGAGTAGAATTCGGTCATGCCCTGCTTCGCGATCTCGACCGGCACTTTGGAATAGGCGCTGTAAATCTCGAGCGCCTTCGGATCGGAGTACATCCAGTCGACCGTTTCGGCGTAGGCGCGCATGAAGCGGGCGATCACGTCGCGATTGGCTGCAAGTTTTTTGGCGTTGACGGCGATCACGCGAACGGTCTGATCATCCGCGCCGGGAATTTCGCCGCCATGCGCCAGAACACGAATTTGTCCTTCGCCGACCTGCTTCAGCGCGAACGGCGCGGTGGCATAGCCGACATCGATCTGGCCGGACATAACCTGCGTCAGCGTACCCGCCGGTCCGCCGGTCCGGGTCGGCGCTGCATTGACGTGATGTACCTTGAGGATTTCCTGAGCGAGCACGAAAGTCGACGATCCGCTGCTGGAATAGGCAATGGTCGTCTGCGCATTTGCGTCGTCGAGGCTCTTCAGCGGCGAATTGCTGCGCGTGTACCAGTACACGTCATTGGCCCCGGTCGTCACCGCGCCGATAATGCGGATGGGCGCGCCTTTGACATAGGCGCCCATGACGCTTCCGGTTCCTAGCGCGATGCCGATGTCCGCCGCGCCGGAAATAACGGCTTGCAGCGTTTCACCCGAGCCGGCGGTATAAAGAATATCGAGACCGATTCCGTGCTTTTTGAAAATACCGGCACGGCTTCCAAGCTCGCATGGCGACGAATCCCAGTTTCCGTGACCGCCGGCGGCAACTTTCAACAAGTCCGATGCACCGGCATTTGATGCGACCAGCATGGCGGCCGCGACGAAGGCGGTTCCTACTCCCAGTTTCCGGTTCATTGCACTTCTCCTGTTTCAAGACCGCGTGCGCGGCCGAATTGCCAGGTAAATTCCGTGCTCATTCCGGTCGTATTTCTATTGAGGCGCGGCGATAAATTGCAGAACCGCGCCGCTGTGCCGGTGATGCGATTTCCACTCTCACTTCTTTGCTTGTTTGGTATCGGCCGGCAGAACCACATCGCCGGTCTGGTCACCCACGCATAGGCCGAGAACGAGAGAATATCCCCGCGGACACGCCTCGTCATGGACATTGCGGGCTGCGTGTTGAGCTGTCGCCGGCACGGCGGCCGTGAGCATCGACGAACACAAGCAAGCGCCGATCAGTCCAGCAAAGTTCCTCATCTGCTTCTCCTTTGTCGGGTTGGGCGCGCGTAGCGCCGCGTAAGTATTGCGCTACGGTGCGATGTCTTCGTCGCTTCGCTTCGTTTGGTTATCGCGAATGACCTGCAAATCAGCGACGCATTGAGCGTGCTGAACCGTACCCGGCGGGCTCGACCACTTTTCGCAGAAGGCCCGCGACTCGGCGGCGATTTCACGGCTGCGTTGTTGCTCGAATGCCGCGTGTGCGGCGACCACATTGTGCCAATTCCAGGCGATAAAGCCGGGCACGATCAGGACCGCGGCTCCAACGAGGAGGCGTGCCCTCATGCGGCCTGATTGGATAGACGTGTGCGAGGTTGTGGACATTGCGACCTCCTTTCGTGGCCGGACCGCAGAGCAATTTGGCCCCGGGGTCGTGCACGATCCGAGATTGCGCTTTTCCGCCATAGCTGAAAATTTCCGTTTTCGTATATGGCTATAGGATTTGGGAATATACCTCCAAACGATCGGGGCTCGACGCCTTTAGCGCCAATGCTTGAGTCGCGCTGAATCCGTTGCACGGCAGCGTGGAGCCATATAGATGGATATGTCCATTCTTCGATAACGATATAGAATTTGGGAATAGGGGGTCTGCACGGTGCAACCCGCACAGGTGAGCCGCCGGCTCAAGCTTCGCCAGCTCGACACGCTGCTCGCCGTCGCGCAATCCGGCAGCATGGCGAAAGCCGCCGAAAGTCTTTCGGTCACGCAGCCGGTGGTCTCGAAGTCGATCGCCGATCTGGAGGCGACGCTTGGCGTGCGGCTGTTCGACCGCACGACCCAAGGCGTCGAGCCGACGCTGTACGGCCGGGCTCTCGTCGAGCGCAGCGTCGCCATTTTCAACGATTTGCGCACCAGCGTGACCGAGCTTCAGTTCCTGTCCGACTCGACCGCGGGAGAGCTGCGGATCGGAAGCAGCGAGACTCTCTCGGTGGGAATGCTCGGCGTCATCCTCGACCGGTTATCGCGCTCGTATCCGCGCCTCAGCTTTGGAGTCGTTCTTGGCGGCGGTAGCACCAATCCTCTTCCCCTCGATGATCTGCGTGCGCGCAATATCGATCTGATTATTGGCCGGCTGCCAAACGCCACTCCCGAGGACATCGAGACAATCTCCTTGTATGAGGACATATCGCGTGTCGTCGCAGGCGCGAACAACCAATTTACCCGTCGCCGCCGGGTTCAGATTTCCGAATTGATCAACGAGCCCTGGTGCGGGACTCCTTTTGATAGTTTTCCTTTTTCCGTTGTCGCCGACGCCTGTCGTGCGGCGGGACTACCAGTTCCGCACCAGGTCGTGATGGCTCGTTCGCTGGGGATTCGAAACAGCTTGCTTGCGAGCGGCCGATTTTTGACGGTGTATCCGACGTCGGTCCTGCATTTTGCCGGAAAAGACTTGTCATTGAAGAGAGTGCCAATAAACCTGCCGAGCAAGCCGTATCCGATAGGGATCGTCACGCTGAAGAACAGGACGCTTAATCCGGCAGCCCGGCGGTTTATCGATTGCGCGCGTGAGGTTGCCGCAGACTTCACACGCAGAAGGCCCTTGGAAGCTGACTCGCCCTAGGAGATGCCGCCTTCGCCCGGCGCTGCGGCATGAATGGCGAGCGCGTGCACGCCGCCCGAAAGCTCCGCCGCAAGTGTCTGGTTGATCAGCCGGTGACGCTCGACGCGCGTCATTCCCTTGAACAATTCCGCAACTATATAGATGCGGAAATGCGTCTGCCCGCCGGGCCGGTGCCCGGCGTGACCCTCGTGCTGGTGCGATTCGTCGACCACGCTGAGGCTTTGCGGCGCAAAGGTCCTGGTCAACTTGTCGGTGATGATGTCTGCCGTACGCATGCCATCCCGTTAACACGTCTTCGCCGCATCCTTCCACCGGACGCTACCTCCGACATCGTGCCGAATCGGCGCAAGTCAAGCCTTGAAGATGCCATTGCAAAACGCGCATAGTGCTCGGTCATGAAATTCGACTCGCCTCTTTTCGATCGCGTCCGCGTGAAGCCGGAGAAAGATCGCCGTCCCAAGGTCGGCGGCCCGCGCTGCGAGTGGGTCGGCTGCGCCGAAGCCGGCACGCATCGCGCGCCCAAGGG
>DASSRW010000231.1:0-30663 GCA_035701545.1 Pseudolabrys sp. | reverse complement strand
ACCGATTTCGAAGTGCGCGTGTGGGAAAAGCTGCTCAAGATCCCCATGGGCAACCTGGACACGTATTCCGGCATCGCGCGGAAAGTCGGCGAGCCGAAAGCCGCGCGCGCCGTCGGCGCAGCGGTCGGCAAAAATCCGATTTGCTTCGTGGTGCCGTGCCACCGGGTCGTCGGCAAGAACGGCGACATCACCGGCTATCACTGGGGCATCACGCGCAAGCGCGCCATGCTCGGCTGGGAAGCGGGAAAGATCGCAGCCTGATGCGCGCCGACCGGAACCCTGACTGAACTGCGGCAAAATCGAGACACTGACTGGGGAACGCCGGGCGCCTCCAAGGCGTTTCCTTTTTGCGATTCCGCGCAAGCGGGATCGCATTCGTTTCTTTAATAGAGGAGGCACACATGCGAGTTCGTTATCTCATTGCGCTGCTTGCGACGACAGCGATCGCTCCTGTAGCGGCGCAAGCGCAATACGCCCCGGCCGACGCGGCCGCCGGCGCGGCGGCGGGCGGGTCTGTCGCCGGCCCGGTCGGCGCAGCGGCCGGCGCGATCGTCGGCGGCACCGTTGGCGCTGCGTCAGACGCGGCTACCGCTCTCTTTGCGCCGCCCCCTCCGCCGGTGGTTACCTATGTGGAGCGTGAGGACATTCCCTCTGTCGCTATTGAGCGCGAAGTGGTGGTTGGCGAGCCGCTGCCGAAGACAGTCATCCTGCACCGCGTACCAAAATATCACTATGAATATGCGGTGGTGAACCACAGGCGAGTCATTGTCGAGCCGAAGACGCGCCGGGTCGTGAAGATCATCGAGTAATGCGCTCGCTTTAAAAATAAAAGCCCCGCACCGTGCGGGGCTTTTTCGTTTGCCGGTTTACAGCTTCTTCCAGAAAATGACGGCGTCGCAAAAGCCGCCCGCGGGCCACAGGGCGTAATCCGGAATTGTTCCGAGACGTTGCCAGCCGCCACGTTGGTATAGCCGCTCGGCTTCCGCGCTTGCGGTGTCGAGCGTCAGCAGCGTGCGCCCATGTTTTTTAGCGACTGCCTCGATGTGCCGCATGAGAGCAGCGCCGATGCCGCGGCCGCGCGCGGAACGATGCACCAGCAGTTTTTTGACGTCTGCCCGATGCGGCTGATTGGGCGGCGTATCGAGGCCGAGTTGCACGGTACCGATGATGCGGCCGTTAAGCCGCGCGCCCAGCAGAATTGTTTCGCCGCGCGCAATGATCGGGACGATTTTCTCGAAGAATTGCTTCGCATCCGAATGGCCGAACGGATGCATGAAATTCACCGAAGCGCCGCCCGCGACGCAATCGCTCAACACATCGGCCAATTCATCGATTGCTGCGCGGGCCGCCTTGGCATCGAGAATGGAAATCTCGGCTGTCCGGTTCACGCGGCCAGATCGAGCTTGGAAGCCACAGTCGAGTCGGCATTGAGCCGGTAGATCATCGGCACGCCGGTTTCCAGATTGAGCTTGGTGATGCTTTCCGTCGTGTGCCTGTCGAGCACCATGACCAGCGCGCGCAGCGAGTTGCCGTGCGCGGAGACGAGCACGCGCTCGCCGCGCAGCACGCGCGGCAGGATTTCCTGGATGTAATAGGGCAGCACGCGCGCCGCCGTGTCGCGCAGGCTCTCGCCGCCGGGCGGCGCGATGTCGTACGAACGCCGCCAGAGGTGCACCTGCTCCTCGCCCCACTTCTTGCGAGCGTCGTCCTTGTTCAGACCGACGAGGTCGCCGTAGTCGCGTTCGTTGAGCGCCTGATTCCGGATGATCGGCACGTTCTGACCGAGTTCGCCCAGCATAAGGTCGAGCGTGCGCTGCGCGCGCTTGAGCGCCGAGGTGAACGCGATATCGAACTTGAGGCCTTGCACCTTGAGCTTTCGGCCGGCCTCGCGCGCCTCCTTGACGCCTTCCTCGGTCAAATCGACATCGCGCCAGCCGGTGAACAGGTTTTTCAGATTCCACTCGCTCTGGCCGTGGCGCACGAGCACCAGCAGACGATCCGCTTCAGGCATCACTTTCGCTCCGCGCCTTTCCTGTCGAACCAGGACCGTCCCCATATCAGCGCTGCTACGCCCGCGATGATGAGCAACGGCTGTGCAATCAACGCAAAAATATCGTCCGGAACGCCGTTCGCTTTCGAAAAGGCGGGTATCAGAACAACATAGATGTAGCCGGCGATCAAAAAGAGAGCGAACGCAAGCGGAATGATCGGCACCCTTACTGGGTTTGATGGCGCTTTTTCGTTTCTCACGATCCAACCTTCTCGACTACGCCTAGAAGTTTGCAAGCCCCAGCACATCGGCCATGGAATAGAGGCCCGGCTTCTGCGTGCGCGCCCAGAGTGCCGCGTGCAGCGCACCACGCGCGAAGATCATGCGATCTTCAGCCTTGTGCACAAGCTCAAGCCGTTCGGCCGGCCCGGCGAAGATGACGCTGTGCTCGCCGACAACCGTACCGCCCCGCAAGGCGGCAAAACCGATGTCGCCCGGCTTGCGCGCGCCGGTATGGCCCTCGCGCGCTTTGACTGAGCGCTTTTCAAGCTCGAAGCCGCGGCCCTCTGCGGCTGCGCGGCCGAGCAAGAGTGCTGTTCCGGACGGCGCATCGACTTTCTGATTGTGATGCATCTCGACGATTTCGATATCGAATGACTGGTCGAGCGTTTTTGCCACGCGCCGGGTGAGCGCCGCCAGGAGATTGACGCCGAGGCTCATGTTGCCGGACTTCACGATGACAGCCTTCTTCGCCGCTTCCGCGACGCGCGCGTCATCGGCCGCGCTAAAGCCCGTAGTGCCGATGACGTGAACCTTGCCGGCCCTGGCGCACAGGTCTGCCAACGCGAGGCTGGCGATGGGCGCGGTGAAATCGACGATGCCGTCGATCTTGTCGATCAGCGCCGCCGGATCGCCGGTGAGCTTGATCCGGTTCTCCGCCATGCCCGCGAGAATTCCGGAATCCCAGCCGATCAGCGGCGAGCGCGCATCTTCCAGCGCGCCCACCAGCGTCATGCCTTTGCTTTCGGCGATCGCCTTGACCAGCGTGCGGCCCATCCGCCCGCCGGCACCCGCAACCACAAGCCGCATGTCAGCCATCGTGTTGGTCTCCGTCTGCGCGGGTATAGCGGGGTGAAGCAAAAAAGGCGACTGGGCGCGCAGGCGAGGCAGTGCATCTCGGCCGGTTAGGGCTGTGCGCCGTCGTAGCCTTCCACGACGATCAGGTCGGCATCGGCTGCCGATTGCCGCAAGGCGGCGGCCTTGGCGTATTCAGGGGACCGGTAACATGCGAGCGCGGCGTCGTAGCTTGGGAACTCCAGCACCACGATGCGGCTGCGGCCCTTGCCCTCGACCGCCTCCACGCGGCCTCCGCGCATCACATATCGTGCTCCATGCTTGCGGAAGATATCGGCGAGCATCGCCGTGTATTTTTTGTACCCTTCAGCGTCACGGACTTCGACCTGCGCGATCCAATATCCCTTGGCCATGTCTCCTCCTTCTAAGCTCCGCCGTTAAATCTCGGCGATGATGGTTTCGACCGCCGCTTTCGGATCGGCCGCTTCAACAATTGGCCGCCCGACCACAAGATAGTCCGCCCCTGCGGCGATCGCCTTGGCCGGCGTCATGATGCGCTTCTGATCACCGGCGGCGCTTCCCGCGGGCCGGATGCCGGGCGTCACCAATACCATTTGGCCGCCGATGATCGCGCGCAGCTTGGCCGCCTCTTCCGGCGAGCAAACGAGGCCGTCCATGCCGATGTCGCGTGCCTGTTGCGCACGCATTTCAGCAAGTTCCGAAACCTTCAGGCGATAACCAGCACTGTGCAGATCGTTGTCGTCGTAAGACGTGAGCACCGTGACAGCCAATATCTTCAGGGCCGAGCCGCGCTTGCCCTCAACGGCGGCTTTCATGGTCTGCGGGTAGCCATGCACGGTGAGAAACGTCGCGCCCATTTTGGCGGCACTTTCGACGCCCTTCTGCACGGTGTTGCCGATGTCGTGCAGCTTGAGATCGAGAAAGACTTTCTTGCCGCCGCCAATCAGTTTCGCGGCGAACGGCAAGCCTCCTGCGTAAGCAAGCTGATAGCCGATCTTGTAAAAGCTGACGGTATCACCCAGGCGCGCGACCATCGCGTCGGCCGCTTCAACCGAAGAGAGATCGAGAGCAACGATCAGACGGTCACGTCCGTTCATCCATCCTCACATCATCAGCTGCGCCATCTCGACGAGGCGCCCGAGTTGCGACCGCAGCGCATTGGCCGTCGCAACATCAGCGATATTGTCCCGCCCGTCGAAAGCACGCTCGGCATACTGAACCGCGACTTGTTCCGGCAGCACGATCGCGCCGCAGCCGAGCTCGAGTATCTGCCGCAACGCCATCAGTGAGCGCAATCCGCCGGCCGCCTGCGGCGAGGCTGATCCCAGCGCAAACACACGCTCCCTGAAGGCCGCGTAGGGCGGCTCGCTGCGCTCGCGCACGCGGGAAACCCAGTCGATTGCGTTCTTCAAAAGCGGCGCAACCGACGCATTGTATTCCGGCGTGGCAATGAACACGCCCTGGTGCGCCGCGATCATGCGCTTGAGTTTGATGGCGTTCTCCGGCGGCCCGCCATTGGCTTCCTGGTCTCCGTCGTACAACGGCAGCGGATAGTCGGCGAGCGAAATGCGTGTAACCTCCACGTCATTGAGCGTGAGCTCTTTCACCGCCAGCGCCGCAAGTCTGACGTTGTAGGAGCCGGTGCGCAGCGAGCCGGGGATGACGAGAATCTTTGGGCCGGGCATCGGTGGGTCCGTGGCTATGCGCTTTGCATAACATGCGGTTCCGCGAGCGTCATTGCCGGGCTTGGCCCGGCAATCCCGACAGTGCTGGCACTCCGGTGCCTTCCTAAACGAGATGGCCGGGACAAGCCCGGCCATGACAACCGCAAAGACTGCGCAATGCATTACCGCCCGCGATAAACCCACACGCGCGCCGGCGGGATGTTGCGCCAGATCAGTTCGGATGCTTCCGCGGTAATGCTGGAAAGGCCCTTCGGGATCGGCGCGACCATTGCGTAGGTAAATTGCACGAAGGGGGCGCCCGGCGTCAGCAAGGCCATGGCGTCGGCAATCAATCGAAGCCGCGTCCGCAACGGCTTGGTGACGAGCGGCAGGCTTGAAACGACGGCAGCCGCCGGGTCTCGCAAGAAGCTCTCCAGCAGACGCCGCAGATGATAGGCATCGCCTTGGACCACCGTCGCGGCCGGATAGCGTGTCCGCAGCAAGCGGCAGAACATCGGATTGAATTCAACAAGAACCAGACGCGCGGGATCAATGCCGCGCTCGACCAACGCCTCTGTGACGGGCCCGGTGCCCGGTCCGAGCTCGATGATGGGCCCGCGCGCATCGGCGTCGACATAGCTCGCCATCGTGCGCGCGAGCGCGCGGCTCGACGGCATCACGGCGCCGGTCGACAGCGGCTTCTCGATCCAGGAACGGATGAAACGCACCTCGTCATCGAGGCGCAGAGTTTTCTTGGCGACGCGGGCGACAGTTTGCGGAGACATCTTACGAGGTCACGCCTGTACGCGGCGAGCCCCGCCGCAGCAATCACCGGTATAGCGGCACGGGCGGGGGGTCAAGGCATCATCCCGAATGGCTGCTGCGATTTCCGAAACCATCCAGGAACTCCTTGACTCGGCTAAAAAATCCTTCGGACTCAGGTTGCGTGGCCTGTGACGAAAGCTTGTCGAACTCCGCCAGCAACTCGCGCTGACGCTTGGTCAGGTTTTGCGGCGTTTCTACCATGACTTGAACGTACATATCGCCAACTTGTTTCGACCGCAGGACCGGCATCCCTTTGCCCGATAGCCGGAAACGCCGCCCCGATTGCGTTCCACCTGGAATTTTCACGCGCGATTTGCCGCCGTCCACCGTCGGCACCTCGAATTCGCCGCCAAGCGCGGCGGTCACCATCGAAACCGGCACGCGGCAATGCAGGTCGGCGCCATCGCGCTGGAAGAACTCATGCGGAGCAAGCGTGAGAAAAATATAGAGATCGCCCGCCGGCCCACCGCGCACGCCGGCTTCGCCTTCGCCGGCAAGCCGAATGCGCGTGCCATCCTCGACGCCGGCCGGAATATTGACCGAGAGCGTCCG
Organism: Pseudolabrys sp.; assembly: GCA_035701545.1. Taxonomy (GTDB): domain Bacteria; phylum Pseudomonadota; class Alphaproteobacteria; order Rhizobiales; family Xanthobacteraceae; genus Pseudolabrys. The sequence goes on along the minus strand of DASSRW010000231.1, from coordinate 24,537 downwards.
CTCACGCGTGACGCGCCCCGTGCCCGAGCACGACGGGCAGGGATTGTCGATGACTTGTCCTCGCCCCTGACATGCTGGGCATGTGCGCTCGAGCGTGAAGAAACCCTGCGCGTGGCGGATCTTGCCTGCGCCGCCGCAGGTCGCGCAGGTCTTCGGCCGGGTGCCGGCTTTCGCACCGCTTCCGGAGCAGACTTCGCAACTCACGGAGGTGGGAATTTTGATTTGTGCCGTTTTGCCTTCGTAGGCGTCCTCAAGACTGATTTCCATGTTGTACCGGAGATCAGTCCCGCGCTCGCGTCCGCCGGAGCGGCCGCGCCGGCCGCCGCCCATGCCGAACAGGTCTTCGAAAATGTCGGAAAACGTCGAGGCAAAATCAGCGCCAAAGCCGTGCCCGCCGCCCATTCCATGCTCGAAAGCGGCGTGCCCGAACCGGTCATAGGCGGCGCGCTTGTCGCCGTCCTTCAGAACGTCGTAGGCCTCGTTGATTTCCTTGAATCGATGCTCGCATTCCTTGTCGCCGGGGTTGCGATCGGGATGATGCTGCATCGCCAGCTTGCGGAAGGCGCTTTTCAGCTCGGTTTCAGTACACGTCCGCGAAACGCCGAGCACTTCGTAGTAGTCGCGCTTGGACATGCCGCAGCTGCCTCAGATCCCAATTCAGGGTTAGCCGTACTTGATTCGTGCGCCCGCCGCGCCCGCAAAGACGGGCCCCCGGGGGTCGCCCGGGGGGTGCCGTTTCTGACTTGCGGACGGCGTACGCATGATCCTGACCGGATCAAGCGGATTTTTTATTGTTCTTGTCGTCGTTGACTTCGGTGAATTCGGCATCGACGACGTCTTCTTTCTTGCCGTCTGCTGCCGCATTGTCGCCGCCCGGCGCAGCGCCGGGAGCACCCTGCGCTTCCGCCTGTTGTTTGTACATGGCCTCGCCGAGCTTCATCGAAGCCTGCGCCAGCGCATTGGTCTTGGCGGTGATCGCAGCTGCGTCATCGCCCTTCAGCGCCTCTTTGAGGTCCGCCATTGCGTTCTCGATGGCGGTCCGCTCGGCCTCGCCGACCTTCGAGCCGTGCTCGGAGAGTGCCTTCTCGGTCGCATGCACCAGCGCTTCGCCGTGGTTCTTGGCTTCGACCGCGGCCTTGCGCTGCTTGTCTTCCTCGGCATGCGCCTCCGCGTCCTTGACCATCCGTTCGATGTCGGCCTCGGACAATCCGCCCGACGCCTGGATGCGGATTTGCTGCTCCTTGTTGGTCGCCTTGTCCTTGGCGTTCACGTTGACGATGCCGTTGGCGTCGATGTCGAAGGCGACTTCGATCTGCGGCACGCCGCGCGGCGCCGGCGGAATGCCGACCAGATCGAAGTTGCCGAGCATCTTGTTGTCGGCCGCCATTTCGCGCTCGCCCTGGAAGACGCGGATCGTCACCGCGTTCTGATTGTCCTCGGCAGTCGAGAACACCTGGCTCTTCTTTGTCGGGATCGTCGTATTGCGGTCGATGATGCGCGTGAACACGCCGCCCAACGTCTCGATGCCGAGCGACAATGGCGTCACGTCGAGCAGCAGCACGTCCTTCACGTCGCCCTGCAGCACGCCGGCCTGGATCGCGGCGCCGATCGCTACCACCTCGTCGGGATTGACGCCCTTGTGCGGCTCCTTGCCGAAGAACTGCTTCACGATCTCCTGCACCTTTGGCATGCGCGTCATGCCGCCGACCAGGACGACCTCGTTGATCTCGCCGGCCGAAATGCCGGCGTCCTTGAGCGCCTTGCGGCAAGGCTCAACCGTCTTCTGGATGAGATCGTCCACCAGCGCCTCGAACTTGGCGCGCGTAAGCTTCATCGTCAGATGCTTCGGGCCGGATGCATCCGCCGTGATGAACGGCAGATTGATTTCGGTCTGGGTCGTGGACGAGAGCTCGATCTTCGCCTTCTCAGCCGATTCCTTGAGCCGCTGCAGCGCGAGCTTGTCGCGGCGCAGATCGATGCCCTGCTCTTTCTGGAATTCGTCCGCGAGGTAGTTGACCAGACGCATGTCGAAGTCTTCGCCGCCGAGGAACGTGTCGCCGTTCGTCGACTTCACTTCGAAGACGCCGTCGCCGATTTCCAGAATCGAAATATCGAAGGTGCCGCCGCCGAGGTCGTAGACCGCGATGGTGCCGTTCTTCTGCTTGTCGAGGCCGTAGGCGAGCGCAGCCGCCGTCGGCTCGTTGATGATGCGCAGCACGTCGAGCCCGGCGATCTTGCCGGCGTCCTTGGTCGCCTGGCGTTGCGCATCGTTGAAGTAGGCCGGAACGGTAATGACCGCCTGCTCAATCTTGGAGCCGAGATAGGCTTCCGCCGTCTCCTTCATCTTCTGAAGGATGAAGGCCGAGATCTGCGACGGCGAATAGGTCTTGCCGTCCGCCTCGAGCCAAGCGTCGCCATTCGACGCCTTCATGATCTTGTACGGGACAAGCTTCTTGTCCTTCTCGACCATGGGATCGTCATAGCGGCGGCCGATCAGACGCTTGACGGCGAAGAATGTCTTTTCCGGGTTGGTGACCGCCTGGCGCTTGGCCGGCTGGCCGACGAGCCGTTCGCCATCATCAGTAAAGGCGACGATCGACGGCGTCGTGCGCATCCCTTCCGCGTTTTCGATAACTTTCGGCGTCTTGCCTTCCATCACGGCGACGCACGAATTGGTGGTGCCGAGGTCGATACCGATGACCTTGCCCATAGCTTATTCCCCTCAATTTGCGGCAGGCCGGCCGGGCCCGTTGGCGCCCGGATGGAGCATCCGCGGACCATCCGCAGCGCTCCGATCCAACCCCCTGAATGCTCAATATCGCCGCATTTCCGCGGCTTCGTCAGTCATATAGGTGGGGCACCCCGCCCTGCAAGGCAGAGTGTCGCAAATCGGGCCTTGTGCGCCCGTCGTTAACCCGCCCATTGTCGAGACGCGCCATCGCCAGCCCTGCGGTTGGCGGAATAGCCGGCCTGAACGGCCAACCCCAAAGACAGATACGATCCGATGCTCCGCCTCCACACCGTCGTTCTGCTCACCGCTTTCTGGGCCGCGCTGTTCGGCGTCGCCCCCGCATGCGCCGAAGCCCTATTCCCAAAGGGCCTGCGCGTCGGACTGGAGCCGCCCGCCGGAATGACCGCCAGCGCGCAGTTCTCCGGTTTCGAGGACAAGGAGCGAAAGGCCAGCATCAAAATCCTCGATCTTCCGGCTGCCGCCTATGAGAGCCTGGAAAAGGGCCTGTTCGCGGCCCCGAAGGACAATTCGGCTATTACGATCGAGAAGCGCGAAAGCTTCCCGTTCAAAGACGGGCTCGGCTTCCTTGTCGCCTTTCGCCAGGAAAAGGACGGCGCCACGCTCCATCGCTGGGTGATGATCGCGAAATCCATCTCGCATTCGGTGCCGAATCTTGCCGCAATGGTGGACGTCGAAGTGCCCGACGCGGCACTGTCCGTCTACGGCGATGCCGCCGTGCGCGCGGCGCTCAAGAGCGTCACCTTCCGCCCTCCGCCGATCGACGAACAGCTGAGCATGATGCCGTTCAAGCTCGACGACCGCGCGGGCTTCCGCGTCATGCGCGTCATGCCGACCGGCGCCGTCATTCTGATCGACGCCCCTGATGATGACGTGACCCGCAATCCTTACATGATCGTCTCGGTCGGAAACGGCGCCCCGGAGAAAGCCGGCGACCGCGCGGAATTTTCGCGGCAGCTTCTGATGACCGCGCCACTTGCCGATCTTAAGCTGACTTCGATGGAGACCATCCGCGTCCAGAATTTTCCTGCAATCGAAATCCGCGCGGAAGCCAAAGGACCGCGCGGCGATCCACTCTCGATCATTCAATGGATTCGGTTCGGCGGCGTCGGCTTTCTTCGGGTCGTCGGCATCACGCCGAAGGACAAATGGGACGCGCTGTTTCCGCGCTTCCGCACCGTCCGCGACGGCGTGATGCCGCGCGAGCACTAATGCTTCCGGCAGAATGGACTAGGCAGCCGAGTCCGGGCCGGCAGGATTGTCATTGGCGGAAGCCTGCGCCGCCTTGGGCGGCGCCTTGGCGACTCCCACAAGCGCGGGGCGCAACACGCGGTCACCGAGCTTGTACCCGGCCTGTATCACTTGCGCGACGGTGCCGGGCGGCGCCGATCCGTCCGCCACCTCGAACATCGCCTGATGGAAATTCGGATCGAACTTTTCGCCGAGCGGCGAGAACTTCGTCACGCCGTTTTTTTCGAGCACCTTGAGCAGCTCGCGCTCGGTCAGTTCCACGCCTTCGAGCAGCGCCTTTACGCCGGCATCGCCGCTTTCGCGCAGCCCGGGCCCGATCGCTTCACGTGCGCGATGCATGTTGTCGGCGATCTGGAGAATGTCGCGCGCGAACGATGTAATGCCGTAGGTCCGCGCGTCCGCGACCTCGCGCTCGGTCCGCCTGCGCAGGTTCTCCATCTCTGCAAGCGTGCGCAGGTGCTTGTCCTTGAACTCGGCCGCCGCTTCGAGCGCGGCCGTCACCTGCTCGGCAGGCACCAGTTCAGCGGCCGACGCCTGTTCGCCGGTTGACGCTTGCGCCTCGACCGCCTCGCCCACGGGCGCACCGGCGTTATCGCTCGGATCAACCATCACTTTTCCGTTCCGTTGCCATCGAATGCAGGGGATATCAGGGGTCGGTTGAAAAAAATCAAGCGCTCGGCGAACGCGGCGCTAGCCCGTCAACAGCCGGCTCACGACTTTCGCGGTGTAATCGACCATGGGGATGATGCGTGCGTAATTGAGCCTGGTCGGGCCGATCACGCCGATGACCCCGACAATCGATCCTTTTCCGTCATGATAGGGCGCAATGATGGTCGAGGAGCCGGAGAGCGAAAACAGCTTGTTTTCCGAGCCGATGAAGATTCGCACCCCCTCGCCGCGCTCGGCGCGCCCGAGCAGGTCGATCACGCCGCGCTTGGTTTCGAGCGCGTCGAACAGCGAGCGGACGCGCTCCAGATCTTCGAGCGCCTTGAGATCTTCCAGCAGGTTGGCGTGACCGCGCACAATGAGCTGGCGCTCCTCATTGTCGCCGCCGGACCAGCTCGCCAGGCCGGCGGCGATGATCTTCTGAGTGAGCTCGTCGAGCGCCGCTTGCCCTGCCTCGACCGAGTGCTCGATCTCGGCGCGCAGCTCGGCGAGCGTCTTGCCGCGAATCCGCGCGTTGAGAAAATTGCCGGCTTCGGTCAGCGCCGAGGTGGGCAGGCCCGCGGGCACGTTGAGCACACGGTTTTCGACCTGCCCGTCTTCCGCAACCAGCACGGCCAGCGCGCGCTCCGGCTCAAGCCGCACGAATTCGATGTGCTTCAGGCGGACGTTGGTCTTGGCAGTGAGCACCACGCCGGCCGAACGGGTAAGTCCCGAGAGCATTTGCGAAGCCTCGGTCAGCACAGCTTCAAAGGATTTGTTGCCGCCGGACGCCGCAACCTGTGCCTCGATCGAGCGGCGATCGTTCTCGTTCACGTCGCCAACTTCCATCAAGGCGTCGACGAAGAAACGCAAGCCGAGTTCCGTGGGCAGGCGGCCCGCGGAGGTGTGCGGCGCGAAGATGAGACCAAGTTGCTCAAGGTCGGACATGACATTGCGCACGGAGGCCGGCGAAAGCGTCATGGGCAGGATGCGCGACAGATTGCGGGAGCCGACCGGCTCCCCCGTCGCGAGATAGCTTTCGACGATGTGCCGAAAAATCTCGCGCGAGCGCTCGTTAAGCGCCGCGAGAGTCAGCTGGTTCGTGCCGATCGGCACATCGTGGGACACCAAACTTCCTCCCCTTCTCGACCGGAGAATTGACCATTCGCCCGGCCTTGTTCAAGGCGGCCTTATCGGTATGGTGGACGCGGCTGAAACCCCAGGCCAGGAAAGGATGATGCAATGCGGCCGAGCCGCCGTGAGCCCGACGAGTTGCGCGCTGTTTCGCTTGAGCGCGGCGTGGTCAAGTATGCCGAGGGCTCCTGCTTCGTGAAATTTGGCGATACGCACGTCCTGGTGACGGCGAGCCTCGAAGAACGTCTGCCGCCGTGGCTCAAGGGACAGGGGCGGGGCTGGATCACGGCGGAATACGGCATGCTGCCGCGCGCCACATCCGAACGCACGCGTCGCGAGGCAAGCGCGGGCAAGCAGGGCGGCCGCACGGTCGAAATTCAACGGCTCATTGGCCGCTCGCTGCGTTCGGTCGTGGACCTGCCTGCGCTCGGCGAGCGGCAGATCACCATCGACTGCGACGTGATCCAGGCCGACGGCGGAACGCGCACGGCCTCCATCACCGGCGCATGGGTGGCGCTCTCGGATTGCCTCGCCTGGATGAAGACGCGTGACATGCTGCGTGGCGAGGTCTTGCGCGATCACATCGCCGCGGTCTCGTGCGGCGTCTACAAGAATGTTGCCGTGCTCGACCTCGATTACGCAGAAGATTCGGAAGCCGAGACCGATGCCAATTTCGTCATGACCGGCGGTGGCAACCTCGTGGAGATACAGGCCACAGCGGAGAAAGTGCCGTTCAGCGAAGATCAGTTCAGCGCGCTGCTCACGCTCGCGCGCAAGGGCATCGAGAAGCTGGTGAACTTGCAAAAAATGGCGGTGATGTAGTTCACCGTCACGGCCGGATTTGACGCGGCCATCCCGATAAGGGACGCCCTGCCTTCCTAAGCGGGATGACAAGTATTGATGGCTCGACACCTCACCGGCCGCATCGTCATTGCCACGCACAATCGCGGCAAGCTCAAGGAGATGCGCGAGCTGCTTGCGCCCTATGGCATCGAGGCGGATTCGGCTGCCGCGCTCGGCCTGGCCGAGCCGGAAGAAACGGGAAAAACTTTCAGGGCCAACGCGCGCATCAAGGCGCTCGCCGCTGCGAAAGCTGCCGGGCTGCCCGCCTTCGCCGACGACTCCGGCCTCGTCGTCGAGGCGCTCAACGGCGAGCCGGGAATCTATTCGGCACGCTGGGCCGGACCGGGCAAGGATTTCCGTTTTGCGATGAACCGTATCCAGACGCTGCTCATCGAGCGCGGAGCCCGCGCCCCCGACCAGCGGCGCTGTCACTTCGTCGCCGCGCTCTGCCTTGCCTGGCCCGATGGACACACGGAAGATTTCGAAGGACGCGTGGACGGCGTCGCGGCCTGGCCGCCGCGCGGCACGCGCGGCTTTGGCTACGATCCGCTATTCCTGCCGGACGGCTTCGATCGCACCTTCGGCGAAATGGACGCCGAGGAAAAACACGGACTGCCGCCAAACGGCAAGGGCCTCTCGCATCGCGCGCGCGCCTTCATGAAGCTGGCGGATGCGTGTTTGCAGCGGCGCTCTGACAACGTGAGGGCGAGTGCCGGTTGACGACGGAAATTCGTTAAAATTTTAACGATCTATTCGCCACGATAAGTGAAATCGCGCTGGCTCGCTGCCGCGCGCGCGGCGTATAATCTTAACATGTCGTTAACCACAAGCGATTCCGCCTTCGGCGTCTATATCCATTGGCCATTCTGCCTGTCGAAGTGCCCGTACTGCGACTTCAACAGTCACGTGCGCCATGCTGCGATCGACGAGGCGCGCTATGTGCGCGCGTTCGAGTCTGAAGTCGCGGCAACCGCCGCGCGCGTGCCGGGGCGTACCGTTTCGACAATCTTCTTTGGCGGCGGCACGCCGTCGCTGATGCAGCCCGCGACCGTTGAAGCAATCCTCAACGCAATCGGCAAACATTGGACGATTGCAAACGACGCCGAGGTCACGCTTGAAGCGAATCCGACCAGCGTCGAAGCGACGCGCTTTCGTGGCTATCGCACAGCCGGCGTCAACCGCGTGTCGCTTGGCGTGCAGGCGCTGGACGATTCCGCGCTGAAAGAGCTCGGCCGCCTGCATACGGCGCAGGAAGCGCTTGATGCCGTCGCCGTCGCACGCTCCATTTTCGAGCGTTATTCGTTCGATCTCATCTACGCGCGTCCGCGCCAGACGCCGCAAGCCTGGGCCGCCGAGCTCAAGCGCGCCATCGCGGAGGCCGCCGAGCATCTGTCACTTTATCAACTGACCATAGAACCGGACACGCCGTTCGCGGCGCTGCATGCTGCCGGCAAGTTGGCGGTCCCTGATGACGACACCGGCCGCGATCTTTACGACGTCACACAAGAGGTGTGCGGCGCGGCGGGTCTGCCCGCTTATGAAATTTCCAACCACGCGCGGCCCGGCGCCGAATGCCGGCACAACCTCGTTTACTGGCGCGGGCATGAATACGCCGGCATCGGTCCAGGCGCGCACGGGCGTCTCAGTATCGACGGGCGCCGCTACGCGACTGAAACCGAGAAGCGGCCGGAAAGCTGGCTGATGCGCGTCGAAGCGCGTGGACACGGCCTCATCGTCGACGACAAGCTCACGGCAGGCGAACAGGCCGACGAATTCCTTTTGATGGGTCTGCGGCTCGCCGAGGGCATCGATCCGCAACGCTATGCCGCGCTGGCCGGACGGGCGCTCGACGAAAAGCGCATCGCGATTTTGCGCGACGAAGGCGCAGTGGAAACGACCACCGATGGCCGTCTGCGCGTGACGCTCTCGGGCTTCCCGGTGCTGGATGCTGTGGTCGCGGATTTGGCGGCCTAATTGTCATTCCGGGGCGTGGCCGGAAGGCCGCGAACCCGGAATCCATAATCACGGACCGGATTATGGATTCCGGCTCTCGCCGCTAACGCGGCTCGGCCGGAATGACATCTGCGGCTTTAAGTCGCCGAGCCAAATGTCCGCGGGGCCGGGCTGATCACCTGCCCGCCGTTCGGAGTTACGCGCAACACCGCGAGCCCACGGTCGTTCGTTCCATTCGCCCTGAAGCGGAAGATGCCGTCAATACCGGAAAAGCCGGACGCATTCGTCAGCACCTGCTCGGTGAATCGCTGCGCGCCTTGCGTCTTCACCAGCGCTGCGACCAGCGCAACCGCGTCATAGGCGAGCGCGGCCGTGCGCACCGGATCTTGCCCATAGCGTGCGCGGTAGCGCGCAGCAAAGCTGCGGAAGCCGGCCGGGTCGGGTGCCGCATACCACGCATTGTCGAGCTCGGGCGTCGCAAACGCGCGCGGATCGTCCCACAGGCCGGTACCGAGCAATTGCACGCGTTTGAGATTGACTCCATCCGACGCAAGCGATTTTGCGATCTGGGCCGCGGCCGCATTGTCCGGAATGAAGATCGCGTCCGCACGCGAGGCGGCTTGCGCGACGCGGCGCACGGGATCGGCAAGGCTTGCGCCATTTGATGGATAGCGCTCGAGCGCAACGACGCGCGCGCCGTGGCGCGCGACCTCCTGCTGGAACGCCGCTTCGACCACGCCGCCATAGGCGTTATCGGGCAAAAGCGCGGCGAACGAACGTTTGCCGCGCGACACCGCGTAGTCGACGATGCGCCGCACGTCGGCTTCCGGCAGGAAGCTCAGGAGATAGACACCGGGCGATGCGACCGTGGTGTCGGTCGAAAACGCGATCACCGGGATATTGCGGCTGCGCGCAACCTGTCCGGCGGCGGCGACCGATTGCGCGAACAGCGGCCCGACGATGATCTCGGCGCCTTCATCCAGGGCCTGCTGCGCTCCCAGCTGCGCGGCCTGCGGCGTGCCGCCGTCATCCTTGACCAGAAGCTGGATGTTTGGATTTTTGAATTCGGCGAGCGCCATCTCGGCCGCGTTCTTCATCGACTGCGCGGCCACACCGGCGTTGCCGGCCGCCGACAGCGGCAAAATCAGGCCGACGCGAACTTGTCCGTTGGCGGGCGGAGGCAATTCGGTTGCGCCCGGCGCCGGTGTACCGGCGGTTGTCCGTTGGAAATCATTGCTGGCGCAGGCCGCGAGGGATGCCGTGGCCAGGACGGCGAGCGCAGCGCACCAGCGGCGCGTGCAGCCCTGCACTCCCTGCGACGTCCGAGACTGTCTGAGCATTCCGCTCCCCCCACGCGCACACTATGCCGTAGATTAGAGGTACATAAGGGGCGATTTTGTCGCTTAATGGGTAAGCGTATGAACAAAAAAGAAGATTTGTCCCCAACAAGACGCGGAGGCCCGCGCCCGACTACAGTGCGGCCATGAGCAACCGCCGGGGAAAATCCGAAGCCGAATCGGGAACCGAGCGAAGCTATGTGGTTGCCGGCGCGCAAGCCGTCGCTCCACGCCTTGCAGGTGGCCTTTATGTGGTGGCGACGCCGATCGGCAATTTGCGCGACGTCACGCTGCGCGCGCTTGAGACACTGGCCGCAGCCGACGTGATCGCCTGCGAAGATACCCGGGTAACGCGCAAGCTGACCGAGCACTACGGCATTGCGACGCCGCTTACCCCCTATCACGAGCACAACGCCGCGGCGGCACGGCCGAAACTTCTGGCCCGGCTGGCGCGCGGCGAGGCTGTCGCGCTCGTCTCAGATGCCGGCACGCCGCTGATTTCCGACCCCGGCTACAAATTGGTGCGGGAGGCATGCGCGGCCAGCCACAAGGTCACTGCGCTGCCGGGCGCGTCTTCCGTCCTCGCTGCGCTCGGGGTTGCAGGCCTGCCGACCGACCGTTTCTTTTTCGAAGGATTTCTGCCGCCGAAAGCAGCCGCGCGGCAAAAGCGAATCGCCGAATTGGCGCGCATTCCGGCAACGCTCGTCCTTTTTGAAAGCGGCACGCGCATTGGCGACACGCTTGCCGATCTTGCCGCACACGTCGGCGCGCGCGATGCCGCGATCTGCCGCGAGCTCACAAAGCTGCACGAGGAGGTGCGGCGCGCGCCGCTCGAACGGCTGGCGCATGACTACACCGCCGGGGCGGAAACGCGCGGCGAGTTCGTGCTGGTGATCGCGCCGCCCGACGAGCCTGCTGAGACACCCGACACGATCGACCACATGTTGCGCCAGGCGCTTGAGCGCATATCGGTCAAGGACGCGGTCGCCGAGGTCGCGTCGGCAACCGGCCGCCCGCGCCGTGAAATTTATCAGCGCGCGCTCGCGCTCAGCAGAGAAAACGGCGATGGCGCGGGCGAGCGATCGTGAAGGCAATGCAAAACCGCCGCCGCGTCCCGAACGGGTGGCGGCGTTCCGCACCGGCATTTCGGCGGAAAGCCGTGCCGCCGCGTTCCTTCTGGCCAAAGGCTATCGCATCCTGGCGCGGCGATGGAAAAGCCCGCTCGGCGAAATCGACATCGTCGCCCGACGGCGCCAGCTCCTGATCTTTGTCGAAGTCAAGGCGCGCGCCAGCCTGAATGAGGCGGCGGAATCGGTGACGCCGCGCCAGCGCAGCCGCATCGCCGCGGCGGCGGAAGTCTGGCTCGCGCGGCATCCGGATGAAAGCATTCAGGACATCCGTTTCGACGCGATGCTGGTCGCGCCCGGAAAATTGCCGCGCCACATTCCGGCGGCGTTCGAGACGTGATTTGCCTCGATGTGGGATTACGCGCTGAGCCGCTCGAAGAACTGATCGACCTGATTGCGCAGCCGGCCGGCGATGCCGCCGAGGTCGTCAGCCACCGTTTTCACCGCGCTTGCGCTCGATCGCGTATCGTCAGTCGCCGCGCCGACGAGCGTCACTTCGTCAGCGGTTTCTACCGTTCGCTGCGCTGCAATTTCGACGCTGCGCGCGATTTCCTGGGTGGCCGCGCCCTGTTCGGTAACGGCCGCGGCGATCGCGCCACTGATGTCGCCAATCTCGCGGATCGTGCGCTCGATCGCCTCGATCGCCTCGATCGAACGCTGCGTGGCGCGCTGCATGCCCGCGATCTGCGCCCCGATCTCCTCGGTAGCGTGGCCGGTCTGGCCGGCGAGCGCTTTCACTTCGCCGGCGACGACGGCAAAGCCGCGTCCAGCCTCGCCCGCGCGCGCCGCTTCGATGGTGGCATTGAGCGCGAGCAGATTGGTCTGCTCGGCAATGTCGGTGATGAGCTTGACCACGTCGCCGATCCGTGCGGCCGCCTCGCCGAGTTCTTTCACGGCGATATTCGTACGCTCAGCCTCGCTCACCGCCTTGTTGGCGATCGCGTTCGACTGCGCGACCTGGCGATCGATTTCGTTCACCGACGCGGATAGTTCGTCGGCTGCGGAGGCGATATCGCGCACGTTGGCGGAGGCTTCCGTAGAAGCGGTCGCCGCGCGCGCTGTCTTGCTGGCGGCATCGTCGGCGGCACCGGCGAGCCGACCCGACGCGTTCACCATCTCGTCGGAGATGCGCCCGAGCTCGGCGAGCGTCGCCTCCACCTCGGCGGAGAACCGCGCGATCTCCAGGGACATGGCTTCCTGTCGCGCGGCGCGGGCCTGGGCGTCTTCCACAACGGTGTGGTTGAGCTCTTCATTGTGCAGCATCGCGCGCTGAAAGACCGAAATCGAGCGCGCAAGAGCGCCGATTTCATCGCTGCGGTCGCTGAATGGAACAGAAGTGTCGGCGCGGCCTTCGGCAACAGCCTCGGTCACATTCGTGATCTGCTTGAGCGGCTTGGCGATGCCGCGCGAGATCATCCACACGCCGAACGCCGCGAGTATGACGGCCAAAACGGCAAGCACGGTCATCATCAGCGCCGTCCGGCTGATGCTGCCGTCGATTTCTGTATAGAGTCGGGTGGCGTGCCGCGAGTAATTCTGGGCAAGCTTCTCGAGATCCTTGTTCAGCTCGCTGCGGATTCCTTCAAGGTCGTTCTTTGCGGCCCAGGCGCGCGCGGCCTCCGGCCCCTTTGTTTGCGCGACTTCGATGAGCTCGGCCGGATACTGAAGGAAGGCGTCGATGCGGACGGCGAAGTTGCTGAAATCGGCCGCGTCGGAAGTCATGACCGATCCTTGCCAGTCGGCAACCACTGACCTGATCTGGTCGGTTACCTTACGGAGTTCGTCGCAATATTTGTCCGCCGCCGCCTTGTCCGGAGCCAGAAAGATGCCGCGCGATTTGGCGACCACGGCGTAGATCAGGCCATTGACCCGCTCGACATTCCAGCTGCCGGCATTGGCCGACTGGAATTCGTCCGTCAGCGCCGCGTGGCGATGGGCGCTGTGCGCCGCCACAATCGACAGCGCCACGGTCGTGGTGGCCATCAGCGCGAAGATCGCATAGAGCTTGGCGGCAATCGAAAGCTTCGGCAAAGTCACGAAGTGTCCCACCCGGAAAACCATTCCCCGAAGCAGGCATAGTGACGGTAAAATGTTAAAGAGCTGTTTTCCCTATACTTTCGAAGTTGAAGGCTTCCGATGAGTCTGACCGTTGCCGTGCAAATGGACCCCATCGAACGGATCAACGTTCGCGGCGATTCAACGCTTGCCTTGCTGCTGGAGGCGCAAAATCGCGGCCACAAGCTCGCCTATTACACGCCGGATCGGCTGGCCCAGCAGGACGGGCGGGTCTTTGCGGCCGCCCAAACCCTCCAGGTGCGCGACGTGGCCGGCGACCACTTCAGGCTCGGCGAGCCTCGCCGCAGAGAGCTGACCGACTTCGACGTGGTGCTTTTGCGCCAGGATCCGCCGTTTGATCTCGCCTATATCACCACGACGCACATGCTCGAGCGCATCCATCCGAAGACGCTGGTGGTGAACGACCCGGCCGCGGTGCGCAACGCGCCGGAGAAGGTGCTGGTCACCGAATTTCCCGATCTGATGCCGCCGACGCTCATCACGCGTGACCTCGCCGAGATCAAGGCGTTCCGCGCCGAGCACAAGGATATCGTCATGAAGCCGCTTTATGGTTATGGCGGCGGGGCGGTATTTCGGATCAAGCAGGACGATCTCAATTTCGGCTCGCTCTACGACATGTTCGCGACCACCTTTCGCGAGCCCTGGGTCATCCAGAAGTTTCTCCCCGCGGTGCGCGAGGGCGACAAGCGCATCATCCTGGTGGAGGGAGAGTACGCCGGCGCGGTCAATCGCGTGCCCGCTGCGGACGACCTTCGCTCCAACATGGTTCGCGGCGGCGCACCCAAGGCGACCGAACTCACGAAGCGGGAGGCTGAAATCTGTAAGTGCATCGGCCCTGTGTTTCGCGAGCGCGGCCTGCTCTTCGTCGGGATCGACGTGATCGGCGATTACCTGACCGAGATCAACGTTACCTCGCCAACGGGCCTGCGCGCGATCAAGAGTCTCGGCGGTCCTGACGGCGCCGCGATGATCTGGGACAGGATCGAGGCGAAGCGCGCGAAGGGGTAAAGGCAGTGGGCCCGCTCAAGCTCACGATCGCCACCATCGCCCACGACTATTTCCGTGATTTCCCGTCCGGCGGATGCAGGCGGCAGGATTCGAGGCGACAGGGCCTCACCCCCGGTCGCCAGGCTTCACTCCCCTGTTCTCCAAATGTTCTTGCGCGAAGTAACGGCTTCCTCTACCCTGACGGGCAGGACAGGGGTTGGGCATGGTGCAGCGTGTGGCAACCGTGGCGTTCGAGGGCATCGAGGCCCGCGCGGTCGACGTGCAGGTGCAGGTCGCGCCGGGTCTTCCCGCCTTCAACATCGTCGGCCTGCCGGACAAGGCCGTTTCCGAAGCCAAGGAGCGGGTACGAGCGGCGCTGATCGCATCGGGGCTGGCGCTGCCGGCGCGCCGCATTACCGTCAATCTCGCGCCCGCCGACCTGCCGAAAGAAGGCAGCCACTATGACCTGCCCATAGCCCTCGGCCTGATGGCCGCGATCGGCGCCATCCCGGCCGATGCGTTGAGCGGCTTCACCGTCCTCGGCGAGCTTGGCCTGGACGGGTCGATCGCCGCCGTTGCCGGCGTGCTCCCCGCCGCCATCGGCGCCAACGCGCGCGGCGAAGGATTGATCTGTCCCATGTCGTGCGGTCCGGAGGCGGCCTGGGCGAGTCCCGAGATCGAGATCGTTGCCGCGCGGTCGTTGATCCAGCTCGCCAACCATTTCAAAGGCACTCAGGTGCTCTCGCGGCCGCAGCCGAAAATCCGCGAGATCGGCGGCGTGCCGCTCGACCTTGCCGACATCAAAGGTCAGGAAAGCGCCAAGCGCGCGCTCGAGGTCGCGGCTGCCGGCGGGCACAATCTGCTGATGATCGGCCCGCCCGGCGCCGGCAAATCGATGCTGGCAGCCCGACTGCCGACCATCCTGCCGCCGCTCACGCCGACCGAGTTGCTGGAAGTTTCGATGATCGCATCCGTCGCCGGCGAAATCGAAGGTGGCGCGCTCACCAATCGCCGACCGTTCCGTAGTCCGCATCATTCCGCTTCAATGCCGGCGCTGGTCGGCGGCGGCTTGCGTGCGAAGCCCGGAGAAATTTCGCTCGCGCACAATGGCGTACTCTTCCTGGACGAATTGCCGGAGTTCTCAGGCCAGGTTCTCGATTCGCTGCGCCAGCCGCTTGAGACCGCCGAAGTCGCCATCGCGCGCGCCAACCATCGCATCACTTACCCGGCCCGCTTCATGCTGGTCGCGGCAATGAATCCATGCCGCTGCGGACGCGCAAGCGATCCCGGATTTGCCTGCAAGCGCGGAGCCAATGCG
The DNA here is from genome assembly GCA_035701545.1 of Pseudolabrys sp. GTDB lineage: Bacteria > Pseudomonadota > Alphaproteobacteria > Rhizobiales > Xanthobacteraceae > Pseudolabrys. Next base: position 9,117 of record DASSRW010000231.1, on the reverse strand, counting down.
CGCTGCGCAGCCGACTATCAAGCGAGGCTCTCCGGTCCGCTGCTCGACCGTATCGATTTGCACGTCGAGGTGCCGGCCGTCACCGCCGCCGATCTCATTTTGCCGCCGCCGTCGGAAGGCAGCCGCGAAGTGGCCGCGCGCGTCGCGCGCGCCCGCGATATTCAGGCGGAACGTTACGCCGCCATGGGCATGCCGAATGTGCGTACCAACGCCCAGGCGCAAGGACCCGTGTTGGAGCAAGTGGCGCGCGCGGGAAAAACGGGTCTCGCGCTGCTCAAGGACGCCGCTGACGCCATGCAGCTTTCGGCGCGCGGCTATCACCGTGTGTTGCGCGTGGCGCGCACGCTGGCCGATCTTGACGGGGCGGAAACGGTCGGCCGCGTGCATCTTGCCGAGGCGCTCTCCTACCGCGCGCTTGCCGACGAGGTACGGCGGGCGGCGTAGAGACCCGCCGCCGCGGCTGCTCATATCGCGTGTAGAATTACGCAAATCCCTCCAAATTGAATTGTATTTGCGCACGCCTTTTAACCGCGGCTTCACCACCTGAACGCAGGAGGCGCCCGCAAGCGTCGTGAAGAATGAATATTGAAATATAACGGGCGGCAAATATCGGCTGCGGAAACAGCTCCGGCGGGCGCGTCAGGCAATGCCATTGCAGTCCGGCAAGCACGAGGCAAAGCACGATTTGGCGGGACTGGTGCTGTTCGGCCGGACGGTCGTCAGCACTCTCGCTGTCATTTCCATCGCGCTCGTTCTTGTCTCCGGCATCCAGGCCGATCCGTATGCTTACGCAAGCGGCATCGGCGCGCTGTTTGCGGCGGCCTGCACGATCATCGCCTATCTGCTCTATCGCCGACGCATCCGGCTCGAAAAAATCCGCGCGCTGGAAGAGCGGATCGACGACCTCGCGGACCAGGCGTGGGAACTGCGCGAAGCGGAGGAACGCGCGCGCAGCCTGCTCGACGCGCAAGGCGATCTCATCGTGCGCCGCGCGCCGAATGGCCGCATTAGCTACGTCAACGACGCCTTCTGCGGGCTCGCCGGAAAGGAGCGCAGCGCGCTTGTCGGTACTGATGCCGGATTGCCGGTGCTGGAGCAGGGCAAGGCGGCCGTGCTCGCCGACGGCACCCGCACACACGACCAGCAGATCGACTCGGCCGCCGGCGCGCGCTGGATCGCCTGGCGCGAAGTCCGCGTTCGTGGCGACTCCGGTGCCGAAGTGCAAAGCGTCGGCCGCGACGTTACCGAGCGCATGGAAGCGCAACGCGCGCTCGCCGACGCCCGCGATCAGGCGGAGGCGGCCAATCGCGCCAAGTCGCGCTTCCTCGCCATGGTCAGCCACGAAATCCGCACGCCGCTCAACGGCATGCTCGGCATGACGGGCCTGCTGCTCGACACATCATTGACCCCCGAGCAAAAAACGTACGCCAAGGCGGCCAAGACATCGGGCGAGGCGCTGCTGTCGCTGATCGACGAGGTCCTTGATTTTTCCAAGATCGAGGCAGGCAAGCTCGAGCTGGAGGCGCAGACATTTGCCCTGCCCGCGCTGATCGAAGGGATCACGGAGCTGCTCGCTCCGCGCGCGCAGGCCAAGGATATCGAGATCGCGTCGTATGTCGACGGCGGCGTGCCCGGCAGCGTCGTCGGCGACCTGGCGCGCTTGCGGCAGGTCTTGCTCAATCTTGCCGGCAACGCCATCAAATTCACCGAGCGCGGCGGCGTCGCAATCATCGTCGAGCCGGGCGGCGCTTCCGATGAAATCAAGTTCATCATTCGTGATACCGGCATCGGCATCAGCGCGGAAAACCACGCGCGCATCTTCAGGGATTTCGAGCAGGCGGACGATTCCTCGACCCGCAAATTCGGCGGCACCGGCCTCGGCCTCGCGATTTCCCGCCGCATTGTCGAGAGCATGAACGGCAGGATTGCGCTCGAGAGCAAGGCGGGCGAGGGAGCGACCTTTACGTTTACCGCCCGCCTTCCGGAGGCGGCGGGCGGCGATCAATTCGTCGCGCCAAATCTCGTCGGCCTCAATGCGCTCATCGTCTCGTCTGTCGGCATCGAGCCCGCTCTTTTGGCGCGCCGCCTGAGCGATTGGGGCGCGAACGTCCGCACCGCGCTGGACGATGCGGCGATGCGCGAATCGCTCAGACAAAGCCGCTGCGACGTCATGATCGTCGATTACGCGGCGGCGCGCGCGATCGCCGCATCCGGCGGCGCGGCCGCGATCGATGTGCCGCGGCGCATCAGCCTGATTACGCCGGGCGAACGGCACGACCTGCCGATGCTCAACCAAGCAGGTTTCACCGGCTACCTTATCAAGCCGGTGCGGGCCGCATCGCTCGCGGCGCGACTGCACGGCGGCGACGCCTTCGAGCAGGCCCCGGCGCAGGCCGAAGCGGAGAAGCCGCCGCAAGCTCCGTCGAAAGGTCTCTCAATTCTGATCGCCGAGGACAACGAAATCAACGCGCTGCTCGCGCTGGCATTGCTGGCGCGGCTCGGCCATCGCCCGGTGATCGCGGCCGACGGAGAGAGCGCGGTTGCCTCCTGGCTTGCGGCGCGCGTATCCGGCACGCCTTACGATCTGGTGCTGATGGACGTGCGCATGCCCGGGATCGACGGCCTTGAGGCCACGCGCCGCATCCGCGCGGCTGAAGACGAGGCGGGCGGGCCGCGCTCGCGCATTGTCGCGCTCACCGCAAATGCGCAGGGCGAGGACCGCGAAGCCTGTCTCGCCGCCGGGATGGATGGCCTGCTGGTCAAGCCGCTCAACCGCGATCAACTGGCGGACGTGCTGGAAACTATCCCCAAGCTGTCCCCCGCGACGCTTGCCGCTTGAAAGTTAAATCCTGCCGCTGTCATAAATTGGTGCCTCGCCGGTGTAGGGTAAGCGCGGCGGGACAGGCTGATTCGCGCCCGGCTTCGGAAGTACGGCCCGAATCGCCACATTTCGCGGGGGGAGGGTTACAAGTCCCATGTCAAACCGCGATTTTGGCAGCCCTTCGCGGCGGCTGTTGGAGCTGCTGCGGCCGCATCCAGGGGGCGGCGCGCCGCCGGGCCTGTTGCCGGCATTGCAGGCCTATGGCGGCCTGCAAGCCTGGGCCGCCCGCACACAGCGGCCGTCGCAGTCGCTCGGGCGCCTCGGCTCGCTTGAGGTCCGGCTCGCGCAGACGGCCGCCGAGGTGCGACAGGCGCAAAAGCTTCGCTACCACGTGTTCTTCAAGGAAGGCTCGGCCATCCCGGATCCGCCGCGCCTTTTTGCGCGCCGCGATGTCGACGGCTTCGACGCGATCTGCGATCACCTGCTGGTCGTCGATCACGCCGTCAAAGAGGGCAAATCAAAGCGCCGGCCGGCCGTCGTCGGCACCTACCGGCTGCTGCGGCAAGCGACGGCGGAGGACTACGGCGGCTTCTACACAGCCGGCGAATTCGATATCGCCGATTTGATCGCGCGTCATCCCAGGCTGCGCTTCCTTGAACTCGGCCGCTCGTGCGTGCTCGCGCCCTATCGCAACAAGCGGACGGTCGAACTGCTGTGGCAAGGCATTCACGGTTACGTGCTGCGAAACCACACGGACGTGATGATCGGCTGCGCCAGCCTCGAGGGCACCGATCCCGATCGGCTCGCAATGCCGCTCTCGTTCCTGCATCACTACGCGCGCGCGCCGGAAGCGTGGCGGGCACGAGCGCTGCCGTCACGTTATGTCGACATGAACCGGATGTCGAAGGAAGCGATCGATCCGAAGCTGGCGCTGCGCTCGCTGCCGCCGCTCATCAAAGGTTACCTGCGGCTCGGCTGCTACATCGGCGATGGCGCGGTGGTGGATCATGAGTTTGGCACCACGGATGTGCTGATCGTGCTGCCGATGGCAGTCGTCAAAGCGCGCTACCTCGTGCACTTCGGCGGCAGCCGCAAGGCGGCGTGAACTCAGAGCCTGCGCAGCGCGACCTCGGTGACTGTGTGATCGGCGTCTTTCTTCAAGATCAGATCGGCGCGCCGACGCGTCGGCAAGATGTTTTCATGCAGGTTGGCAAGGTTGATGCGCGACCAGATCGAGGTCGCCGTGTCCACGGCTTCTTCGTCGGACAAATTCGAGTAACGATGGAAATACGACTTCGGATCGCGGAAGGCGGTCTCGCGCAGCGTCAAAAACCGGTCGACATACCAGGCCCTAAGCACGCCCTCGCTGGCGTCGAGATAAATCGAAAAGTCGAAGAAATCGGACACGAACGGAACAGCCTTGCCGTCCTTCGGCGGACGCCCGGTTTGCAGGACATTGAGGCCCTCCACGATCAGGATATCCGGCCGGTTCACCTCCACCCACCGGTTCGGCATCACGTCGTAGACGAGATGCGAATAGATCGGCGCACGCACCGGGCGGCCGCCCGCCTTCACGTCGGAAAGGAAGCGCAGCAGCGCCGGCAGGTCGTAGCTTTCCGGAAAGCCTTTCCTTTCCATCAGGCCTTCGCGTTCGAGAATTGCGTTCGGATAAAGAAAGCCGTCGGTGGTGACGAGGTCGACCTTCGGCACATTTGGCCAGCGCGCGAGAAGCGCCTGAAGCACACGGGCGGTGGTCGACTTGCCCACCGCAACCGAGCCCGCGACTCCGATGATTTACGGCATCTTCACGTCTTCGGTGCCCAGAAATCCCTGCTGCGCGCGGAATAGCCTTTGCGTCGCCTCGACATAAAACGAGAGCAGGCGGGAGAGCGGCAGATAAATCTGCTCGACCTCTTCCATGTCGAGCCGGTCGTGCAACGAACGCAGGCGCGCCACCTCGTGCGGCGTCAGCGTCATCGGCGTGTCCTGGCGCAGCGCCGCCCATTCCGCCCGCGGGAAAATGCGGTATGGCGAGAGCGCCTCTTCGGTTCGCTGCTCCATCGGCCGATTCCTGCCTAGCCGCGCGAGGCTTTTTCCTGATGTCCGCTCTGGGCCGTGCGCTTTTCGAGCGCAGCCTCGACGTCGGCGAGCGTGACGCTACGTGCCTGAAGCACAACGAGCAGGTGATACAAAAGATCGGCGGTTTCCGCGACCAGCCGGCTCCTGTCTTCCTGCACGGCAGCCATCGCTGTTTCGAAGGCCTCCTCGCCCATCTTCTTGGCGCAATGAGCAACGCCCTTGTCGAGCAGCGAACGGGTGTAGGATTCCGCAGCGCTCGCTCTTGCGCGCTCCTGCACGCGTTTCTCCAGATCGGCGAGGGTGAATTTGGTCATGGGATCGCTCTGGATCGCTCTCGGCGGGGGTCTTTAGCACCTCTGGCGCCTGCCGTCATTCCAGGCGCGCCATCCTATGCATCCATCCGGACGGCCAAGCCGGCCTTGGCCATGTAGGCTTTGGCCTCGCGGATCGTGTGCTCGCCGAAATGGAAGATGGAGGCCGCCAGCACCGCGGTAGCATGGCCGTCGCGGATGCCTGCAACCATGTGATCGAGCGTCCCGACCCCGCCCGAAGCGATCACCGGCACGGTCACCGCGTCGGCCACAGCGCGGGTGAGCGCCACATCGTAGCCGGCCCTGGTGCCGTCGCGGTCCATCGAGGTCAGCAGGATTTCACCGGCGCCGAGCGACACCACCTCGCGCGCATAGTCGATCGCATCGAGCATCGTCGGATTGCGGCCGCCATGCGTGAAAATTTCCCATTTGTCCTTCTCGCCAGGCTTTGAGGTTTTCTTCGCATCGATGGCGACGACAATGCACTGGTCGCCGAACTTCTCCGCCGCTTCCTTCACAAACGCGCGCCGGGCGACCGCCGCCGTGTTGATCGACACCTTGTCGGCACCGCAGGTAAGCAGCTTGCGTATATCGTCGACTGTGCGCACGCCGCCGCCGACGGTGAGCGGCATGAAGCAGGCTTCCGCCGTGCGGGTCACCACGTCGTAGATCGTGTCACGATTTTCGTGGCTGGCGGTGATGTCGAGGAAGCAAAGCTCGTCCGCTCCCGCAGCGTCATAGGCAATCGCCGCTTCCACCGGATCGCCCGCGTCACGCAGGTTGACAAAATTGACACCCTTGACCACGCGGCCATCTTTCACGTCGAGGCACGGGATGACGCGGACTTTGAACATTCACGCCGCCGTTCGCGTCGAGCGGATCAGCTTTAGTGCCTCGGCCGCGTCGAGCTGCCCGTCGTAGAGCGCGCGGCCGGCGATGGCGCCGGCAAGCCTGCGCGCCCGCGGGCTCAGCAGCGCCTTAATGTCGTCAATCGAGGCAAGACCGCCCGAAGCGATCACCGGAATCGGCACCGCGTCCGCAAGCGCGATGGTCGCGTCGAGATTGAGCCCCTTCAGCATACCGTCGCGCGCAACATCCGTGTAGATGATCGCGGCAACGCCGACGTCCACGAACCGTTTGGCAATGTCCAGCGCGGAAAGCTCGGACGTCTGCGCCCAGCCCTGCACCGCCACCTTGCCGTCACGCGCGTCGAGCCCGACCGCGATACGGCCGGGATAATCGCGCGCAGCCTGCTTCACGAACGGTGGATCGCGCACGGCGGCGGTGCCAATGATGACACGGGTGACACCCTTCTCGAACCATGCCTCGACCGTCGCCGTATCGCGAATGCCGCCGCCGAGCTGCACGGGAATGCCGATCGTTTCGAGAATGCGATCCACCGCCTGCGCGTTCACCGGCTTGCCGGCGAACGCGCCGTCGAGATCGACGAGGTGCAGGTACTCGAAGCCTTGCGTCTCGAACAGATGCGCCTGTTTCGCCGGATCGCGGTTGAATATGGTCGCCCGCGCCATGTCGCCCTGCTCGAGGCGCACCGCGTTGCCGTCCTTCAGGTCGATGGCGGGGAAAAGGATCATTGCGCCCACTCGCACGCGTCATTCCGGGGCGCGAGCAAAGCTCGCGAACCCGGAATCCATACTCCGCAGCGCTGCGGAGTATGGATTCCGGCTCTCGCGGAGGCTGTCATCGGGCCGCGCTTCGCGCGGACCCGTTGGCTCGGCCGGAATGACAGAGAAAAAAGCATCACGGCTTCCACTTCAAAAAATTCGTAATCAGCGCCAGCCCCAGGCGCTGGCTCTTCTCCGGATGGAATTGCGTGCCGACCATGTTGTCGCGGCCGACGATGGCGGTAAGCGGCCCGCCGTAGTCGGATTGCGCGATCAAATCGTCACGCTGCGATGGCTTGAGCTCATACGAGTGCACGAAATAGGCGTGCAAGCCGTTTGCGCCGGTTGCGATGCCGTCGAGTAACGCATGTGGCTTCGTAACGTTGAGCGTGTTCCAGCCCATGTGCGGAATTTTCAGGCTCGCGTCCGATGGCGCAATACGGTCGACCTCTCCGGCGATCCACCCCAGACCGGGCGTTACCTGATATTCGCGCCCGCGCTCCGCCATCAACTGCATGCCGACACAAATGCCAAAAAAAGGGCGGCCCTTCTTTCGCACGGCGTCATCCAGTGCATCGACCATCCCCGGAATTTCATCGAGCCCGCGGCGGCAGTCGGCAAACGCGCCGACGCCCGGCAGCACGACGCGATCGGCGCGCGCGACCTCATCCGGATCGCGCGTCACCACGATCGGCTGCGCCTGCTTGCCGTCACGCGAGGCGCGCTCGAAGGCCTTCGCCGCCGAGTGCAGATTGCCCGAGCCATAGTCGACGATCGCGACGCTCATCGCGGGTTTTCCGGTTCGGGAAAAAGGCCGATGATGTCGGAAGCCGGCGGGGGATCGCGGCGCGGCGGCGCGACAAAGGCCGGCGGCGGCGAAGGGGGAGGCGTTACCGGCGTCGAATCGTCCGCGGCACGTGGTTGCCACGCCGCAAAGAAGCGCCGCTCGGCCAGTTCGCGCGTTTCGCCGATCACCGCGCCGACCGTCTTCCATTTCCGGCGCGTCAGCGTCCAGCGCCACAGCGTGCCAGCCTCGAACCCGACAAGCAGCGCGATCAGAAAGCCGACGGCGATTTTTACCGCCGCCGACGCTCCCATGAAGTAGAGCCCCGCGCCGATCAGCGCATCGATGATGACGTAGAGCACGAAAACCAGCCATAGCCGGTGGACCAGGAGCCACAGCGGCGCGAGCACAAACGCCCAGAAATAAAATCCGTCGCGCACGAACACGAAACGCACCGGATCGGGCACGCTTTCGCTCTTGCGCAGCGGCGGCTGGTGCACAGTGTAGGTGGGCATCGAATGTCCTCAACTCTCAATTGTCACGGCCGGGCTTGTCCCCGCCATCTCGCTTAGGAACGCAGTGCCTGAATAATCGGGATCGCCGGGACAAGCACGGCGATGACAACCTCTAGCCGCCCAGCGAGCCCTTGGTCGACGGCACTTCGTCCTTCGCGCGCGGATCGATCGCCACCGCCGCCCGCAGCGCGCGCGCCAGACCTTTGAAGCAGGATTCGGCAATATGATGGTCGTTGGTGCCATAGAGCGTCTCGGCATGCAGCGTGATGCCGGCATTCACCGCGAATGCCTGAAACCACTCCTGCACCAGTTCCGTGTCAAAGGCTCCGACCTTGTCGCGCACAAATTCCGCCTTGAACACAAGAAACGGGCGGCCCGAGATGTCGATCGCGACCCGCGTCAACGCCTCGTCCATCGGCACGTGCACGTCGGCATAGCGCGTGATGCCCTTCATGTCGCCGAGCGCTTGCTTCACCGCCTGGCCGAGCGCGATGCCGACATCCTCGGTCGTGTGGTGATGATCGATGTGCAAGTCGCCTTTGGCCCTGACGGCGATGTCGATGCGCGAATGCCGCGCAAGCAGGTCGAGCATGTGGTCGAGGAACCCGATGCCGGTCGCGATTTGCGAACGGCCCTGGCCGTCGAGGTCGATTTCGACCTCGACGTCGGTTTCCTTGGTCTTGCGTTTGATGCTTGCTTTGCGCATCGGCTGTCTCTTGCGTCGCGGCCTTTTATCAGGAGCGCGGCCGTTTCGCCACCGCGGCGCAGCCTTGGTTAACCGTGCCGCGGGCCGGCTCAGGCGCCGGCGCGCTACACACCGTCCACCTTCAAGACGGTCAGCGAACGCAGCCCGCCCGGCGTTCGCCATTCGATGGATTGGCCGACGGAGAGCCCTATCAGCGCGACGCCGACCGGCGTCATGACCGAGACCTTGCCCGACGCCAGATCGGCTTCGTCGGGAAAGACCAGGGTCACCGTTCTC